>JABGTE010000183.1 GCA_018647445.1 Gammaproteobacteria bacterium | reverse complement strand
TTTACCAGAACACCTTGCGCTCTGTCAGAAATCGTCTTAACTCACGCACTGGGCTAAGACAGAAACGTATTCAAACAAGCAATCTGGATCATTATGAGCAATCTCTATCAAGTTTTTCGTGACCGTTTTGACCTTTCGCACCCATTATTGATTGATGCCGAGGGCGAGACGATTGCAACTTATCGTGACCTTGAGCAGCGCAGCGCCCAGTTCGCGATGGCTCTGACCCAATTGGGTCTAAAACCCGGTGACCGGGTTGCGGTACAAACGGAGAAATCAATTGCGGCCCTGTACCTGTATTGTGGCTGCTTGCGCGCAGGCTTGATCTACCTGCCGCTCAATACTGCTTACGGTGCCCATGAATTGAATCACTTCCTGCAAGACGCCACACCCAGCTTGCTGATGGTGGACCCCGCTCGCGCAGACGATCACGCCGCACGCTCTATCTTGACCCTCACCATGGATCGGCTAGGAGAAGGCAGCTTAACCAAGCTTGCCGAAGAATGCCCAACATCGCATTCAATTGAACCTAGGGCGCCGGATGATATCGCCGTAATCGTCTATACATCAGGGACTACCGGACTACCGAAGGGCGCGATGATCAGTCATGACAACCTGATCAGCAATGCTCAAACCCTCACATCCGCCTGGGACTGGACCCAAACAGATGTGATGCTCCACACCTTGCCGATCTTTCATGTGCATGGTTTGTTTGTCGGACTCCACCTGCCTCTGTTAAGCGGGTGCGCGATTATATTTCAACCATCATTTGATGCCGCCGCAGTAAGAACGGCGTTGGCTCATGCAACGGTTTTTATGGGGGTACCAACCTATTACACCAGACTATTGAGCCAAGGCATTCATCAAAAGGACTGCGAAGGGATGCGTCTATTCATCTCAGGATCAGCCCCCTTGCTCGCGCAGACCTTTCAGGAATGGGAGGACGCAACCGGCACAGTCATCTTGGAACGATACGGTATGAGCGAAACTGGCATGAACACCGCCAACCCACTTGATGGCGCAAGAAAGCCTGGCACCGTTGGTCCACCTTTGCCAGGGGTTGAATGCTTGGTGGTCAATGACGCAAGCGAAGCATTGCCTGCAGGCGAAACCGGTAATCTCTGGGTTCGCGGCCCGAACGTGTTTCAAGGCTATTGGCAAAATGTGGAAAAGACGGCCGAATCCTTTACGTCTGATGGCTACTTTAAAACCGGCGACCTCGCGGTCGTTGATGACGACGGCTACATCAGCATTGTTGGCCGCAGTAAAGATCTGATTATTACTGGCGGGCTCAACGTCTATCCAAAAGAAATCGAATTAGTATTGGATGCCATCGATGGCGTGATGGAAAGTGCCGTAATCGGTCTACCCCACCCCGATTTTGGGGAGTCTGTCTGCGCCGTGATCGTTTCGCTTCCAGAAGTTGATTTAACCGCAGAGCTCATTTATGACCAGATCAAACCCTTACTAGCCAACTTCAAGACCCCGAAGAAAATTTTCTTTATACAGAACCTGCCTCGAAATACGATGGGTAAGGTTCAGAAGAATCAGCTGCGAGAGCAGTTCTCTGACGCCGCACACAACCCATGAGCACCGCATTAACGCGGCCCGCCGCGCGACTCGCGGTACTTGCCTCCGGTCGCGGGAGCCATCTACGGAACCTTTATAAGGCCTGTAGCCAAGGCGTTCTTGATGCCAAGATCGGCCTCGTGGTCAGCAACAATGTACGCAGCAGCGCTTGGCACTTCGCGGCGAGTGAGGACTTACCGCATTGGTTCTGCGATACCAGTAACAATACAAAGAGCTCGGCGGTCGATCAGGCGCTGGCTGCGTGCTTGATCGAGCATCGCATTGATTGGGTGATCACCGCAGGCTACTTAAAAAAAATCGGGCCGACCACCCTCGACGCCTTCCCCAACAGAATCATTAACATTCACCCAGCCTTGCTACCCAACTACGGTGGCGCCGGGATGTATGGTCAAAACGTCCATCGCGCGGTGCTCGCGGCCAAAGAACGCCAATCTGGCGCGACAGTTCACTACGTTACAGCCCGCTACGATGAAGGCGCGATCATTGCCCAGAATCACGTTACTATAACCCAAGGTATGACCCCGGACAGCCTGGCAGACACAATCTTAAAGATTGAACATCCTCTGCTCGTTCAAGCTTTACAAGGACTATTGACGCACCATGACTGATCAGAACGTTGCTTTAATTCGAAATCCTCGAGCCCCAATTGCTCTAATGACCTGCGAGTCAGGACGATCGTTTGCCGAACGCGTCGCGCAATACCTCGAAACACCGTTACTCCCAAGCAAAGAGATCTGGTTTGCTTGTGGTGAGGGCAAAATCGAAATCCAAGCCAATGTTCGTGGTCACGATCTCTATATTTTTCAAAACATGGTGGGGGATCAAGACGATAAATCCATCTATGACCGATTCATCATGTTGTTGCATGCCGTCGAAGCCGCCGCCTTAGCCGATGCCCAATACGTTACAGCCGTCACGCCTTACTATCCAGGTGCACGTCAGGACAAGCGCAAAGGTCGAACTCGAGAAGGCATCAGCGCCAGCCTGTTTGCGCGCATGCTGCAGAGCGCTGGCGCCGATCGGGTTGTAACAGTTGAGATCCATAACGATGCGATCGCTGGCATGTTCAACCCAAGCCAAACTCATCTTGAAAATATTTTTCTGACCAAACAGTTTGTACCTTGGCTAAAGGCCAACGGTTTAACCGGTGACGTCGTGGTCTCACCAGACGTCGGCTACCTCGAAAATGCGCGTATTTATGCCGAAGAGCTGTCGGCGGATCTCGCCGCGTTGTCAAAAGAGCGAGACTACTCAAAGCCTAATACCGTTTTCAGATCCACGCTGATCGGTAACGTTGAAAGCAAGAATGTTCTACTGGTCGATGACATTATTGATACAGCAGGATCAGTCGTGGCAGCTGTGGAGACGCTGAAAGATGAAGGCGCTCGGGACATAACCGTCGCCTGTGTTCATCCCGTCTTGTCTAAGCCCGCGTGGGCGCGATTGCAGGGACTCAAAGACCGTTCAGTGACAGAAGGTTGGTGCTTCCGCGTCGTTGGGACCACGGCGATTCATCACACCAAAACACCTGATTGGTACTTCGAGTTTCAAATCGAGAAATTGGTCTCCGCCGTGCTGGAAAAAATCAACCTCCGCGGTAGCGTCACTGGGGTGCAAGATCATCGCGACTGACAAGCTGTTGACCTCTCAGAGGGACAGGCTATTATTGCCCGTCCAAATTAAACCGATTGCCGCACACCGAATGATTGCTAGGATCAGAAAGCGTTGCGGCGACCCAAGCCCAACCAGGGGAGCAACCCATGAGTCGTGACCGTTCTATTAATCCGGATGCGGACACCTTCTCGTTTGTAGCAGCAGAACATGCTGTGCTTGATTTTTGGGCGAAGCAAGATGTCTTTCAAAAAAGTCTTGCTCAAACCCGTGATCAAGACCCTTACATTTTTTACGATGGGCCACCGTTTGCGACGGGCCTTCCGCACCACGGCCATTTAGTTGGCTCAATTTTAAAAGACGCAGTGCCCCGATACTTTACGATGAAAGGCCGCTATGTGCAGCGTCGGTTTGGCTGGGATTGTCATGGCCTGCCCATAGAGCATGAAATCGATAAATCACTCGGCCTATCATCTGCCGAGGCAGTCGAGAAGATGGGCATCAAGGGCTACAACGATGCCTGTCGCGGCATCATTCAACGTTATACAGATGAGTGGCGCAAAACAATCACACGAATTGGCCGCTGGGTAGATTTTGATAACGACTATAAAACCATGGAACCCTGGTACATGGAGTCGGTTTGGTGGGTCGTTAAACAACTCTGGGAAAAAGAACTGATCTATCGCGGCGAAAAAGTCGTGCCCTTTTCAACCGCCCTTGGAACCGTTTTGTCGAACTTTGAGGCGGGCAGCAATTACCAAGAAGCCCAAGACCCTGCGGTTACAGTGTTGTTTAAGTTAACGGATCAAGACGTTTATATCGCAGCCTGGACCACGACGCCTTGGACACTGCCGTCAAATCTTGCACTGTGTGTGGGCAGCAACATCGAATACACCAAGGTTTATGACGAGGCGCTGCAAGCAACGATTATCATTGCCTCGGAGCGCCTTGCTGCCTACGAAGGGAAAAAACAATTCCAAGTGGTATCGACCCTTATGGGATCAGACCTCGTGGGGCTGCGTTATGAGCCCTTATTCCCATACTTTGAAGATCTTGCTTCAGAAGGCGCTTTCCAAGTTTTAGCCGACGATTATGTCACGACAGACAGCGGTACCGGGATTGTCCATCAAGCACCCGCCTTTGGCGAAGACGATTTTCGCGTCTTGAAAGCGGCTGGGATTACCGCCCTAATCTGTCCAATTGATATGGACGGCTGCTTTACCGAGGCAGTTTCAGATTTTTCAGGCCTTCATGTTAAAGAAGCAGACAAACCCATCATGCGTCACTTAAAAGCCTCAGGCCAACTGTACCTGCAAGAAGTGATTCAACACAGCTACCCATTTTGCCCACGCTCCGACACCCCTATTATTTATCGCACTATTGATTCTTGGTACGTCAAAGTGGCCCAGATTAAAGAACAATTGGTTGAAGCGAATCAAAATATTCGTTGGGTGCCTGAGCATATTCAAAATGGACGAATGGGCAACTGGCTCGCAGGCGCGATGGATTGGGCGATCTCGAGGAACCGTTATTGGGGCACGCCACTCCCAATCTGGATCAATGATGCGTCTGGCGCGGCAAAGTGCATCGGATCGATCGAAGAACTCAAATCATTAACGGGCGTCGAGGTGGCAGATCTACATCGCGAATTTGTCGACGATTTAACCTTCACGCTGCCCGGCGAAGACGGCACCTACCGCAGAATCTCAGAAGTTTTAGATTGCTGGTTCGAGTCTGGCGCAATGCCTTACGCCCAATTGCATTACCCCTTCGAAAACAAAGAATTGTTTGAAAAGGGGTTTCCTGCCGAATTCATCGCTGAAGGATTAGATCAAACCCGCGGCTGGTTCTACACCTTGATTGTATTGGGATACGCTTTATTCGAAACCAACCCGTTTAAAAACGTCATCGTTAACGGCATCGTGATGGCAGAAGACGGTAAGAAAATGTCCAAACGGCTACGCAACTATACGCCGCCTGACGCGCTCATGGAGGACTACGGCGCGGATGCCCTGCGACTGTATTTGATAAATTCAGGCCTTGTTAAAGCCGAAGAGCAGCGCTTCAAAGATGCTGGCGTTAAGGAGATGACCCGTCGGGCGTTGTTGCCGTGGCTGAACGCGTATCGCTTTTTAAAAACCTACACCGAGATCGATCACTGGACGCCCGGGGCGGTGACGGAACCCAGTCCCAACATTATGGATCAATGGCTGCTGTCGCGCCTGCAAACGCTCAAAGCCAATATCGCGGAAGAGATGGAAGCCTACCGCCTTTATAACGTTGTGCCCGCGTTATTCGATTTTATCGAAGAATTGACCAACTGGTATATTCGGCTCAACCGGGCTCGGTTTTGGGATGACGCCATGACCGCCGACAAAGCGCATGCGTTCAACACCTTACACACGGCTGTTTACGAGTTCACCGTTTGCATGGCGCCCTTCGCACCCTTTTTGTCTGAGACCCTCTACCAGGCGCTGCCAGGCATTGACAGCGCGCCCGAATCCGTCCATCTCTGCACCTATCCGGTACCCCAAACTGAGTGCGTCAAACCGAGCCTGGAAGAAGCCGTCGGCAGAATGCAGCACGTGATTCTCCTTGGTCGTCAAAAACGCAATCAGGACCGAGTTAAAACCAAATATCCAACCCGACTGCTGCGGATTCTCCATCAAGATGAATCTCTTTTAAGTGAGATCGCGCGCCTCGAGCCCTATATTTTGGCAGAGCTGAACGTGAAAGCGATCTCATACGATACCAACGAAGCCGACTATATTGAATTATTCGCGCGACCCAACTCACCCATTCTAGGTAAACGACTTGGTAATCGGTTTAAGCACTTTAAGCAACTAATCGATCAACTCGACAGCAAAAGCATATTAAAGCTTCAAGAAACCAATAGTCTTGACCTTGATGGTGAAACCTTTGGACTCGACGACATCCTTGTGTTTAGAGAAGCAAAAGAGGGCACCAATGCTGTCTCAAATCGTTACATCTCGATTGACTTAGACACCCACCTTGACCCTGCACTCATCGAAGAAGGCCTTGCTCGGGAAGTCGTAAGCCGAATCCAGAAAAGCCGCAAGGATGATGGCCTCAATGTCGCAGATCGAATCAACCTTCAGGTCTGGGGCGATGATGCGATTCTGTCCGCGATTGCCAATCATCGAGACTACATCCTGCGCGAAACGCTCTGTCAGAGCTTATCCATTGCAGCCGCGCCCATCGAAGCGGGCTTTGATCTACCCGTTGATGACTTGGCTTTTGGACTGGTTCTGTCTAAATTCGAAGGTTAACAACGCACCGAGTTGATCGAATGCAGTGATCGCTCGGTAGCGTGAGGCGGGAAGCCGCCGCCGGAGATCAAAAACCTGCAATGACTTGCAATGAGAATGCCACATGACAGAGATATTGGATCAATCCATAAGCGATATCGCTCAAGCCGTTCGAAACAAACAGATCACAGCGGTCGAGCTGGCTGAGCAAAGTTTGGCTCGTATTGATGCGGTCAACAAAGACCTCAACGCGGTTGTTTCAACCAACCCCGAACTAACCTTGAAATATGCAGCCCAAGCCGACGCGGACGTCGCCGAAGGCAAATCCGTCGGCCCACTTCATGGGGTGCCAATGACGATCAAAGACAGCTTGGATACCTTCGATTTTGTAACGACCTGGGGCACCCAAGGCCGCGCTGCCTTTAGACCGGGTCGTGATGCCTCGGTTGTCGCGCGACTGCGGACGGCCGGCGCCATTTTGGTGGGCAAAACCAACACCCCCGAATTCACCCTTGCGTTTCAAACCGATAACAATTTATTCGGGCGAACCAATAATCCTTATGACCTAACCCGAACGGCCGGTGGCAGTTCAGGCGGCGCGGCAGCCCTGATTGCCAGCCGAGCAATCCCGTTCGATATCGGTACCGACACCGGTGGCAGTATTCGCCTGCCAGCACATTTTTGCGGTATTGCAGGCTTAAAGCCCACCTCAGGGCGAGTGCCTTGCTCTGGCAACGCTCTACCCAGTGAAGGGCTTTGGGCGCCTCTCAGCCAACCGGGCCCCATGACCCGGTTCGCCAAAGATTTATCGCTCTTGCTCGATGTTGTTGAAGGACCCGACCTATTTGATCCCAATGTACGAGTTGCGCCGAAACTGCAGGCCAGAGACATCGATCCCAAGGCGCTCAGAGTTGGCTTTCATCTGAACAATGGGCTCTCAACACCGACGCCAGCCATCCAGTCAGCGCTACAAAGCGTTATCGATAGCCTCGCAAATCACGGTATGGATTTGCGCGAGCACCGTCCAGATGGTATCGAGATGACGCCGTTGATTTTTTCACGACTCCTCGCGGCAGATGACCATGAGACCGTTCTGGATCTGCTAGAGCGATCCAATACTGAAACGCCGTCGTTGGCCATCGCCAGCAACCTGTCCCAGCCAAAACCCGGTTTTTCCGCTGCGGAACTGTGCAACATTCTTGCGATTTGGGATGGCTTCAAAAGCGCGATGTTGAAGTCATTTGAAACCCTCGATGTACTGATTTGTCCAGTGAATGCCAATACGGCCATCCCGCACGGTCAAGCTGAGGATCTGTTGGATTACACCTATACCATGACCTACAACCTGACCGGCTGGCCCAGCGTGGTCATCCCGTGCGGCATGGATGAATCGGGTTTACCCATTGGCCTCCAACTCATCGCTGCGCCATTTCGAGAAGACCAGTGCCTTGCCCTTGCCGAATTTATCCAATCAGAATTGGACTTTTTCCCGATGCCGCGCGTAAATTCTGAGGGATTACCGCTAACACTTAGCCCGAAAATCCCTTAAAACCACCGCGGCATTCACCTCGTAGGACTGTCAGATGGCCGCAGAAAACTGGCGGAATAAGTCTTTGGAGCGTATCCTTGCTCTCCCTAACGCCTCCGGACTGCCAACGTAGAGATTAGAATATGACGACAGCACGAATCATGTTAACGCTCAGCCTGAGCTTTGTGGCACTTTGCTGCAAGGCTGAGTCGATCGATTTATCCGGAGTGTATCAACTCGCAATTGAGAATGACCCGCAGTTAGGGGCAGCGCAGGCGTCCTTTCTTGCCCAAAGTGAGGTGGTGCCACAAGCTCGAGCAGGCCTACTTCCTAGCCTCAATTTGTCCAGCAGCTATTCAGATACCACAAGTCCCTCGCTGCGAGAGTTCAATCCGTTGACGGGCGCAACGCTCTTTGAAGACACCACCACGACCAATCGATCTTGGCGAGCAGGTTTAGTCCAACCTCTGTTTCGAATGGACCGATGGCACCAATACCAACAAGCTAAAAGTATTAAGGACCAGGCCCAAGCCGGCTACTCCAGCGAGGCGTTATCTCTTATTGTTCGGGTCGCCGAGACTTACTTTGCGATTTTAGAAGCCCAAGACGCGTTGGACTCAACCAACGCCGAACGTAGCGCAGTCCAAAGGCAACTCGAGCAGGTACAGCAACGCTTCGATGTAGGCCTTGTTGCCATCACCGACGTCCTCGAGTCTACTGCGAGTTTCGACCGCACGACCGTTAATGTGATAGAAGCAGAAGGCGCCCAAGCCCAGAGCTTCGAGCCCTTGATGCGCCTAACGGGCCGAGCTTTTACCTCGGTGCAAGGCCTCATGGCGGAATTTCCAGTCCGGCATCCGGAGCCTCAAAATGAAGCGGCCTGGGTTGCAGCCGCTCTGAAGAAAAACACGACCATTCTGGCTGGGAAAGCGGCTTTGGCCGTCGCGCAGAAGCAATCCGCGATTAGTAAATCAAGACACCTTCCAACGCTAGATGCTCAGGTGACCTATTCTTCACAAACCAGCAAAAACCCCAGCGCCTTTCAAACCAGCCGGTCCGATTCCGAGGTTTACGGCTTGCAGTTAACCGTCCCGATTTTCTCTGGTGGCAGCACCCGATCAGGTGTTCGTCAATCAGAATACCGACTGGTTGAGGCACGGGAGAACCTAGACCTGGCCCAACGCCAGGTCAGTGAGAACGTGCGAGGCCTCTTTACCGCCATCAATACAGACGTGGCACGGGTCAAAGCCAGTCTGCGGGGTATCGAGTCTGCTCGATCAGCTTTGTCGGCCACTGAGACAGGCTATGAGGTCGGTACTCGCAACATTGTCGATGTCTTGCTTGCGCAGCAACGACTTTATTTATCCGATTTTCAGTTCGCCAGCGCTCGATATCGTTATATTAACAACACCCTTCGTCTGAAACAGGTCATTGGCCATTTAACGGCTGAGGATCTTTACGAACTCAATCAGTTTATTAATGTCGAACGTCTAGTAACCCAAGTTAATCCAACCACTCGATAAAAGGCCTTCCCAGAAAAATCATGAACCGAATCTGGATCGCTTGCACCGCCGTCGTCCTCGCAAGCGGTATTGGCCTGATGACGATGAACGACGCGGCAACTGCCGCGGCAAGCCGTGCGCCAACCCTTACAAATGATGAAACCAACAACATCGAGGTCTTTCAGGCAGCCAGCCCCTCGGTTGTCTTTGTCACCAATACTCAACTGCGCAGACAACGCTTCTCGCTAAACGTACTCGAGATCCCGAAAGGTTCGGGGACTGGCTTCGTTTGGGACAAGAGTGGATTGATCGTGACGAACTATCATGTCATCTACGGCGCCAATAAAATCAACATTGCCATGCAATCTGGACGTCGGTACGAGGCAACTGTGATCGGCACCTCACCCGAAAAAGACATTGCATTGCTTAAGATCGACGCACCAGAAGAAACCTTACAACCGCTCCCCTTGGGCGATTCGGACAATCTAGCCGTTGGCCGTAAAGTGCTCGCCATCGGCAATCCCTTTGCGCTCGACACGACCCTAACCGTTGGCGTGGTGAGTGCCTTGGGCCGGGAGATTAAATCGATGAACAATCGCACGATCTCGAATGTCATCCAGACCGATGCCGCGATTAATCCCGGCAACTCTGGTGGCCCCTTGCTGAATTCAAGCGGAGAACTCATCGGCGTCAATACCGCTATTTTTAGCCCCACCGGCGCCAGTGCTGGGATCGGCTTTGCAATCCCTGTATCCACCGTTAAAAGTCTGGTCCCACAGCTGAAAAAGTACGGCAAACTCTACCGTCCCGTATTGGGTATCGAATCGCTGTCGGATTCTTGGACCAAACGGCTGAAAATCAACGGGGTTGCCATTTTTTCTGTAAAA
This sequence comes from Gammaproteobacteria bacterium, assembly GCA_018647445.1. Taxonomy (GTDB): domain Bacteria; phylum Pseudomonadota; class Gammaproteobacteria; order Pseudomonadales; family Azotimanducaceae; genus UBA9926. Next base: position 49,305 of record JABGTE010000183.1, on the reverse strand, counting down.
CCGGGACTTCCTGCCGCCAAAGCCGGCCTCGTCGGTATACGAGAAGATCGGCGCGGCAACATTCATCTCGGCGACGTTATTATTGCGATTGATGGTGACCCGGTCACTAATGAAGATACGATGCTGTCACTTTTAGAGGAACACAGCCCAGGAGACCGTATCGAGTTGACAACCCTACGCGATGAGATCATTCACACGTATCAACTTGATCTTGCTGCACCCATTTCAGACTGAGCGAATCGCTCACTTGAGCGGGCGTTTCTGCACACGGCTCAGACCTAGGCCATACCCCGGTCTATGCGGAAATTCGGTCAATCCTTTGGAACCCATCATGCGCGATCCAGCACCCCCTAAGGGCGCGGAAAAAAGGTTTCGACGAGAGACAATGAACTGCCTCCTATTGCTCATTGTCTTTTTGTATTCACTTCCAAGCCAAGCTGAAAGCCCAGAACGCCTGAGATTGGTCGGCGCAGTTCCCAGTGACTTTGAACAAACCTTACAGCTTAACTTTTCGCTATTTAAAGTCGATGAATACACCGCAAGCGGAAGCCATAAACTCGTTAGGAACACGCATATTCGCTTAGAGCAACGTCTAGGGTCCTTACCGCTCGATTTGGCAGGCACGCTTAAGCATTACGAATCGACCAACATGGCGCGCTGCCAAGCACCGGAACTAACCACGATTTTTTCCGGCGTCGAACAGGGGTATGAAACCAACGTCATGCTTACGGTCTGTCCTAAGCTCGCGAATTTTGATGCCGGTTATCTGCGATTTACCAAGGCCATTTTGGCTGATGCTTTGTATTTCGTCGAAATCGAACAGCAGGTGCCTCAATTCAGTCCAAATCAAGCCCGAACCCTTCACGAGACCGTCGTGTTTTGGACTGATTTGCTGAAACAATTCATCCTTTGCTCAGAAAATAGTGCAACGCCTGCATGCCTTTCCGCAAGCTCTGACGGCTAATTCAGCGACCGACCCACGCGTCAAGTACGCAGTGCCTGCAATGCTACGACCTCACTTTGTTTGATTTTTTTTCGTGTGTTCGTGTGTTTTCGTGTGTTCGTGTGTTCGTGTGTTCGTGTGTTCGTGTATTAAGGGAGGGTAAGCTTTGCTTCGACGTTTATTGGGCGCCGTCAAGCGTCCCTGCATACTCTGTGATCAGAACCAAACTGAGGCTTGTGGTGTGTGCGCACCGTGCCAGAAAGACCTGCCGTGGCTCGCCCGCGGTTGCCCACGCTGCGCGATGCCATGGCCGTCTCACAAAGGCCTCTACAACTGCTTTAACCAGCCGCCAAGATTCAATCTCTGCCAAACTGCATTTGCTTACGACTTTCCAATCAAACAACTAATCCTTGAGTTCAAGGACCAAGGAAACCTCGCTGCAGGTCACGCGCTGACTCTGTGTCTCGCACAGTGTATCGTCCGTGACGCGGGCCCGGGCATCATGCCAGACCTTTTGATACCGGTCCCGAGCACCTGGCGAAAGCGGCGGCAACGGGGGTACAACCCCGCGGCGCTGATCGCCAAAGACCTTGCACGGGCACTCAACCGCCCTTGGTCGCCGAAATTCCTGAAGACGCACCCTACCCGGCAAGATCGCAAACATCAGTCAAGACAGCAACGACTGAATGCCGCGACCAATCCCTTTTACCTTACGCGCACCAAAGCTCCCTGCCAAATCGCGATCATCGATGATGTAGTGACCTCAATGGCCACTGCAAATCATGTCGCCGACAGACTTCAACAAGCGGGTTTTAGCCACATTTCACTTTGGGCGCTCGCCAGATCTTTACCCCCAGGCACCAACAATGGCGCAAACACGATCGACGACTAATGATTCCCAACCCGAGCCTGTGGTAGAGTCGCGCAAGGTTAACAAAAGGAGCGTCCATGGACTGGCAGAACATTGATATCAAAACGGCCTTTAGGTCTGAAATGTTGGCACCAGACCCGGTTCAGAACGCGCACTACATTGTCGTATCTGATGGAGAGATCCTCGGCTGCGATACCCATGAACGCTGGCAGCCCTTAAATGAAGATGAGCTGCACTGGAGCGGCATTGTCTCAGAGTCGAGGCATTTCCTGGGTTGGGTGGACGATGCCCCGATCTTTGCACTTGAGGCTGACGCCGATAGCGATGAGCCTGTTGGCTATCAATTCAAATCCCTATGGTCTTTTCTCAATACCGTTGATATTGACTTGTTTTATCTCATTGGCCGAGCGAAACAAATTGTTGAGTGGTTTCAGACCCATCGTCACTGTGGACAATGCGGCGGCGAGACGTCCTCTGAAAGTCAGGATCGATCTCGAAAATGCTTAGACTGTGGCCAGATGTTCTATCCCCGCCTGTCGCCATCAATTATTGTTTGTATCAACAAAGGCGAGGACATTTTGCTCGCCAAGAACGCCAATGCACGTGCTAATTTTTATAGTGTTTTGGCGGGTTTCGTTGAACCGGGCGAATCGATTGAGGACACAGTCCATCGAGAGGTTTTTGAAGAGGTCGGCCTTAAGGTCAAAAATCTCAAGTATTTTGGCAGTCAATCTTGGCCTTTCCCAAATTCTTTAATGCTCGGATTTCATGCTGAATACGATAGCGGAGACATTAACATTCAAGAGGAGGAGCTCAGCGACGCGCAATGGTTTCATTTTGATGCGCTCCCCAACCCGCCCGCAATGATTTCAATTTCGGGTTGGCTCATCAATGATTTCATCGAGCGAGCCCGAGCCGGAACAGTATAACCATGACACTTTTTCGGGCTGGCGTTTTTCTCTGGTCTTTGATTTTCGCGTCCGAGGTTTACGCCCAAGGCCCCGCAAGAATTGCCGTTGCCGCTAATTTTAAAGCGACACTGGAGGTGCTCATTGACGCTTTGGCGCAATCAGACCCGGCCTCGCAGTCAAATTATCAACTGGTGAGTGGTTCAACCGGCATTCTCTTCGCCCAAATCAGCGCAGGCGCGCCCTTCGATTTGTTTTTAGCAGCCGATTCAGCGCGGCCTGAGGCGCTACACAATCAGAACCGCTTTTCGCGCCATCTCCCCAAGGTTTACGCTCAGGGTCGGCTGGCTCTTTGGATACCAAATCGAGATGTGCCGTGGGCCGCTGTCCTGGCCACCTTTGAAGGGAATTTAGCGCTTGCTAATCCAGCGCTTGCGCCCTATGGCGCAGCCGCCAGCGCTTTGCTCGCCTTACCGTTATTCCAGCGAGCACCAAGGCGGGTCCAAGGCAATAATGTCCATCAAGCTTATCAATTCGTCGAGACGGGTAATGCACAAGGCGCGCTGATCTCTCTCGCGCAATTGATTCAGGCAAAGGTGCCACCAGATCAATACTATCTGCCTCCCCAAACCCAGTACCCGGCGATTACGCAGAAACGAATTTTGCTGTCGGACCACCCTGCAGCCCACGCCTTGGACCAGTTTCTCGCAACCTCTAGGGCGGCCGCAATCATCAAACAGGCGGGGTATCACACCGCCTTGGTGCAAGAGTAGGTCATGGAACAAGACCTCATCACCCTTGGCACATCAATCAGGCTCGCGAGCTTCACCACGATCATCTTGGCTATTTTTGGCACCCCCCTTGCGTGGTGGCTCGCCAGAAGTCAGTCCTCGCTGACCGCCATCTGCATTCCGCTTTTGGCATTACCGCTGGTTCTACCGCCGACGGTCATCGGTTTTTACTTATTGCTCGCTTTTTCGCCGCAAAATTTTTTTGGCGCCGCGTGGCTCGATTGGTTTGGTAGCAGTTTGGCGTTTAGTTTCGAGGGACTTCTCCTCGGATCACTGGTGTATTCATTGCCCTTTTACATTCAACCGATGGTCGTCGCATTCAAAGCGATCCCTGGCACCCTGCTTGATGCTGCGAAAACTCTGGGGGCTGGCTGGTTTGATCGGTTTTTCACAGTGATTTTACCGTTATCTAAAAACGGTCTTCTGATTGCCGCGACCTTGACCTTTACCCATACCTTGGGTGAATTTGGGATCGTTTTGATGATTGGCGGTAATCTACCGGGCGAAACCCGGGTTTTATCTATTGCCCTCTTTGACTATGTTGAAACGCTTAATTACGACAAAGCACACTTCCTAGCCGCTGGCCTTGTAGGGTTCAGTTTGTTCGCCATGGTTTTGATCCAATGGCTCACAAACGACCGAGCGGCTGAGCATAAGGAAGATCTATAATGAGCTTTCTAACGGCGGTTTTAGCGGTAAGACAAGGCACCAAAACATTACTAGAAACCCCATTCGAGCTCGAATCCCAGGGCGTGACGGCGCTCTTCGGCCCGTCCGGCGCTGGCAAGACGACGCTCTTGAAGGCTTTAGCTGGGCTCATTCCAAACCAGTACACCCAAGGCAGCGTCATCCATTCGAAATACGGTTCATGGCAGACTGAGCAGTTTCTCCTGGCGCCAGAAAAACGCGGCATTGGCCTCGTCTTTCAGCAACAGCAACTCTTTCCCCATCTGACGATTGGCGAGAACTTACGCTATGCTCAAAAGCGTCAGCATGACGGTCCAAAACTAACCTTCGATGAGATTGTCACCATTTTTGGTCTCGGATCCTTATTAGCGCGTTATCCTCAGGCCCTCTCTGGTGGCGAGTCACAGCGTGCTGCACTTGCACGTGCATTAATCAATGCACCCAGACTGCTACTCATGGATGAGCCCCTCGCGGCCTTGGATTGGACAGCGCGCACCGAAATCCTAAACGCCTTAAATCATATTAAATCTGAACTCCAGCTGCCCATGGTCTATGTGAGTCATCAATGGGATGAGGTCATTCAATTGGCTGATCAGGTCCAAATGATGGACAAGGGTAAAATAACCCGATCAGACTCGCTAGCAGCCTTAACCACTGATATCGATTTCATCACCCAAGAGCAACGCTTGGCCAGTGCGATCCTGATGACGCAAGTATCCGGCCACCTACCGGATGAGGGACTGACTGAATTAAAGCTTGGGGATCAAACCATTTTAGTACCGATGATCACCCTGAACCCGAGCACCAATGTTCGTCTACTGATCAGAATGCTTGACGTCAGTTTGGTGGTAGAACCGGTTGCCCGCTCGAGCATCCTGAACACCTTAGCTTGCCGGGTTGCTCATATTAAAGATCACGAAGGCGCCGCGTTGATCTTACTTTCTTGCGAGGGGCAGTTTTTCAACGCAAGGATAACCGCTCGATCCAAACGATTACTCGAACTCAAAGTGGGGCAACCCATATTTGCTCAAATTAAAGCCACGGCGCTGAACAGCCCAGGACCCCAGGATGGATGATTTTAAACGACTATCGCCGGACTTAATTCTCGATGCGATTGACGACCTGGGGTATCAAACAGATGCCCGGATTCTTGAACTCAACAGTTACGAAAACCGCGTATTTCAAATTGGCATTGAATCGGCTGAGCCGGTGATCGCGAAGTTCTATCGGTCCAACCGTTGGACGACCGATATGATTATCGAGGAGCATCAATTTGCCGCCGCCCTTGCGGACAACGATTTATCGGTCGTTCCCCCTATTGATCGAGCAGGTCAATCTCTGTTCGAATTTAAGGATTACCGATTCGCATTGTTCAAAAAACGCGGTGGCCGAGCACCTGCTGTTGATAACCTCGATTGCCTGGAATCCCTTGGGCGGCACATCGCCCTGATTCATAATGTCGGTGGGGCCACGGATTTCCAGTTTCGACCCAATCTCTCAACCCAAGAGTTTGGACATGATGCACGCGCCACCCTGCTGGATCTTAACTTTTTACCGGACGGATTAAGGCCCGCTTATGAATCAGTCAGTACCGAGGTCTTACGGCTAGTGGACCTCCAGTTTATCGACGGCACCTATGATCGACTCAGACTACACGGTGACTGTCATATGGGGAACGTTCTTTGGCGGGAGGACACACCACACTTCGTTGACTTTGACGACGCCCGCGGCGGACCCGCAATTCAAGACCTTTGGATGCTGCTATCGGGCGATCGGCAAAGCCAGCTGGGGCAATTGAAGGCCATTTTGAAGGGTTATCAAGATTTTAGAGACTTTGACTTTAGGGAGTTGCGACTCATTGAGCCGCTCAGGACCCTTCGTCTCATGCACCAATCCGCCTGGATTGCGCGCCGCTGGGAGGAGCCAGCTTTTCAAAGGGCCTTTCCGTTTTTTGATACCGAGCGCTATTGGTCCAACCACATTCTCGAGCTCCGAGAGCAATGTGGCGCTTTGGTTGAAGAGCCCTTAAACCTTACGGGCTATTCCTATTGAAGACGCGCAGAGCGGGATTGGCATAGGTCGAAAGCCAAACCCGGCGATCCCCAACCTCACAACGGTTCAGCCTTTGTTCGAATTTCGCAATCTGCTGGGCATCTAAAACGGGCTCATGCGCGGGATGGGAAAAATTCGGCTGCAGGACCGAGACCGCCCAATGATTGATCGGGAACAACTGGGTCCCGGCAAGAATTTGTCGATCAACCGCTGCGGCAACGTCGCTGAGATCATCGTAATCACCATCAAGTGGTTGTCCCACATTCAAGTGAACCCGCCCTTTATAGCCACTCAAACCTAGCGCCATATTTTTCAAATCCTCACCCGGCGCCTTTTGGTAAGACCCGGTCGCATCGATCGCATTGAGCTCTCGAGCCTTCTCAACGTCGAGTGGATCAAATTCATAAGACAGGCACAATGGGACAATATTGAGCGCTCGGATTTTCTCAGAAAGGGGCATTTTTCGATCGCTCAATTGCAACATCTTGAGGACAGAGGCGTCGGTTTCATCAATCGCGTTCTTCGCGCGCCCCTCACTCTGCGCGAGCCATACCGAGTCACCGCCATCGATTCGGGCTTGAATGAAGGCAGAGCTCATCACCAGATCCCTATAGACCGATCGCGGATTGTCACCCGTGCGATTAATAAAAAAGCTCTTATTCAAGCGCATTAAATCGGTCGCAAACGGTTGCTGAATGAGATTATCGCCCACGGCAATAAAGACCGTCTTTAACTGCGCTCGATGGCGCAATAAATTCAAAAACATCGAATCACAGGCGATATCGCGATGATTGCTGAGAAACAAATACCCTTGGTACGGATCCAAATCATCTAGGCCTGAAATCGTTAATTCATCAAGGGTTGAGACCACCAATCGCTCAACGTAATCCCGAATAACGCCTTGGAATTCAGCAATTGAGTCCACCGCCGCCAGCCGCTTGTGTAACCCACGGCGCACAACTGCGCGAACCAAAGGCGGCAACACCGCCATCATGGACGGATGCGTCCAAGTGCCGATCAACTCTATCAGGGTTTTATCGGCCATTAAGCGCGACAGGACTGCTGACACTTCAGGATCGCTATAGGGAAGATTTGGTGAGGCTGCACCTTGCATCATGGATCTAGACTCAGTTAAGTTCACAGGCCAACTTCTGACTGTACCAGCTCATGACTTTTTTTCGACCTGCGATGTTAAAGGACTTGGGCGCAATTAATGCCCTGTACAACGATTATATTCTAAATTCTACCGCCACATTCGACCTCGAGCCCATTTCTTTCTCGGACAAGACTCGGTGGTTCGATCAATTCAACGAAGGCGGGCGATCACAGCTGTGGGTGGCACTCGAGGATACCCAGCTTGTGGGCTTCGCCACTAGCCAGCCGTTCAGACCGAAAGCCGGCTACCGCAATACCGTCGAGACCAGCATTTACATCACCCCAGATGCTATCGGCAAAGGCTATGGAACCGCATTGTATCAGCACTTATTCTTAGCCTTGGACGCAACGCCCGTCAAGCAAGCGATTGCCATCGTGACCCGGCCGAACCCAGCGAGCGTCAAACTTCATCAGCGGCTTGGATTCCAGACTGTTGGTGAGCTGAGCGATGTCGGTGAAAAGTTTGGCGATCCGCAAAGCGTTTATATTATGCAAAGAACAAAGGCTGAATAACCAACCAAGCGCCGACGCCCTGTAAAATAAGGAATACCAACCGCCGCACCCACTGATCAGGAATCCGCGCAAGCTGTCGCTGCAGGCCGATACTAATCAGAATAACCAATGGCAAAGCAAAAGCCGTTTTAATGAGTACCGCCTCCGTGAAATGACCATAGAATGCCCCCATCATTGCGCGACTGAACGTCGAAAGAAAAAATACCGCTAATAGCGTCAACCGGATGGTGGCAATCGTCTCGGGCTGACGATATAGGAAGTAGGCAATGGGCGCCCCGGCCGCGCTATAGAGGCCCCCAAAGAAGCCGCCTAGGAAACCAACACCAATCGCTGCTGGAGTCGAAGACGGCGAAGACCACTGCGCTGGTTTTAACATCATAAAAAGGCCAGCAGTCATCACCATCAGTCCCAACCCGGTTTTCAAAACGTGGTCTAAACGCTGACCAAACTGATCCAAAAAGACAAATCCTGCCGCAAGGCTTGGCAGTAAACCAATTGAGATAAACAGCAGCAGCCGAGTATTGACTCCTCGTCGGGATTGCCGCAACACCAGCCAAGTATTCGTCATCGAAATAACTGAAATGATGGCAGTGACTTCCAGAATCGAAAAAAGATCCAGAGCCGCCGTAGCCGCAACAATAATCAGTCCCATTGCAAAGCCTGTAATCGTCTGCGTCACAGCAGCGAAGGCTACAATCAAAAGAAAGACGCTTAAGGTGGGTAAATCCATATCCGTTTTCCGTTACACTGGCTTCGAACTTCAAGTCAAAATCAATATGGAACTAGAACTCACCGGTCGAACGGTCTTCGTGAGCGGCAGTCATCGCGGCACCGGGCGTATGATTGCCAACCATTTCAAGGCTGAAGGTGCGCGAGTGATTGTACACGGCCCGGATGAGGCGGCGCTATTACCGCTCCGAGCGGATTTTCCGCTCGGGGTGACTGGGGCGCTCTGGACCGATGAGGGCTCCCAAGCGGTGATCGCGCAAATTCAGCAACACACCCAAACATTGGATGTTTTAGTGAACAACTATGGCACTGCGGGCCAAGGCACTTGGACCTCGACGAGCGTCGATGATTGGCGAGACCTATATGAGCATAATGTGCTGTCTGTTAGTCGGATCACCCAAGGCTTGTTACCGATGCTCAACGCATCCACACAAGGCCGCATCATCAATCTTGGAACGATCGGCTCGACGCGCCCCAATAAGGCTATGCCCCACTATTACGCAGCTAAAGGTGCCTTAGCGACCCTAACAGCGGGACTTGCAAAAGCCGTTGAGAGCAAACACCTAACGGTTAACCTCGTTTCACCTGGGCTTATCCGAACCCCTGAGGTCGAGGCCGCATATCTTTCAACGGCGCGAAAACGCGGCTGGGGGGATACCTTCGATGAGGCAGAGGAGAAAATTACAGACGCTTTTTTTGAGAACCCATTAGGCCGAATTGCAACCCGCGCTGAAGTCGCGGATGTTGTGGTGTTTTTGGCGTCAGCACGTGCCAGCTTTGTTAATGGACAAAATATTCGCGTCGATGGCGGCGCTGTCGGAATTGTTTAAGAGGCACTGAGTATGCTCTGGATCAAAGTAATACATGTCTTGTTCGTTATTGCCTGGATGGCCGGCGTTTTTTATCTACCCCGAATTTTAGTGCACGCGGTCGAAGGGCGCACAGCAGGCGAAGATATACGCAGACTGGTCGTCATGGCAGAAAAACTCGTTCGCTTTTCAACCGTTATGATGGTCCTAGCACTTATACCCGGAATGGTCCTATGGTTGCATTATGGTTTTTCAGGGCAGTGGCTCTACTGGAAATTAGCGTTCGTTGTGGGGCTCGGCGGATATCAATGGCAATCCTTTCGCTATGCGGCGCAACTCAAACGGGGTCAGGTTATCCGGCGCGCGTTATTCTTTCGTCTATACAACGAAGCCGCGCTGTTTTTGCTGACGCCAATTCTCATCCTCGTTATTGTGAAACCTTTTTAAACGGCAAGTTCGACCCCCTCGCCGTAGCCAGACCTAAAAAGAGCGCCGCTGCCCTGTTATCATAAGCCTAAACCGACTTGCTGTGACCTCAATTGATCAAACAACACCTCACCGAACTGATTCGCGCACCTTTAACAAGTCTTGCGCACCCAGCCTTTAAGACCAACCTCGACGATTGGCTTTCACCTTGTGAAATACTAAGAGACGCACAATACAGCTACTGGTATCCGAGCCTGCAAGTCCCAAAAATGAGCTTTAGGGGGTTCGAAACAGCCATCGAGCAACCTGTTCACGCTGATGTGAAAGCCTTCTATTTGAGTCTTTGGTCTGGCGCCTTGCCCTGCCTGTTCGAAACATTGCCCATCTCTTTAATTCAAATCTGGAATCCCGATGATTTCGAGCGGTTGATCGGAAATCTCATTGGGCACTTTTTAGCACAAAAAAATTCGCGCCAAGACCCAACCCTATTTATTGCAACGGTTGAAGATGGGGGTGACAACATTATCAGCCTAGACAACCGCACGGGCGAAGTTCTTTTAGAAACGCCGGGCACGCCGGACAGGGCGGTTATCGCGCCTTCATTGACACAATTTCTTCCCCTGCTTACCCTTCAAGCTGCCGAATTGAACCCCATTGAGATGCCTCGCCATGACTGACGCCCTGACATTACGCCCCATTCAACGGGTGAGCGGATCCGTGACCTTACCGGGGTCAAAGAGTATGACCAACCGTTCATTATTGCTGGCGGCAGTCGCCGAAGGCGAAACGCTGGTGACGAATGTTTTGCTCAGCGACGATACGCAGAGAATGCTGGATGCTTTAGCGCAGCTGGGCGTTCAAGTTGATATTGATCAGAGTCTCCGGCAGTGCCGGGTGCTCGGTAAGGGCGGTCCGTTCCCAGCACCAGCCAAAACCCAGACACTGCAGCTCGGTAATGCTGGTACCGTGCTCAGACCGTTAACCGCAATGCTCGCGCTAACCCCCGGCGACTTTATCATCGATGGCGATGCCTACATGCGAGAGCGTCCAATCGGACCACTCACAGATGCCTTGCACGCGATGGATGTCTCAACCACCTCGCTTGGCGCAGCCGGTTATCCGCCTTTTCATCTTCGCGGTGGCACACTTAAAGGCGGCGCGCTCACCCTCGACGGTAGGCTCTCGAGCCAATACCTTACTGCCTTACTGCTCAGTCTTCCCATGGGCGCCGTGCCCAGCACCATTGATATTGATGGTGAACTGGTTTCCAAACCTTATATCGACATGACCCTTGCGATGATGTCGACCTTCGGCGTGCAAGCCGGCCACACCGACTATGAACGTTTTACCGTGCCTGGGAATCAGCGCTATCAGAGTCCTGGTCACTTCTTAGTTGAGGGCGATGCCAGCACCGCAAGCTACTTCCTTGCGGCGGCTGCGATTCGTGGCGATGTTACAGTTCACGGTGTCGGCCGGCGCTCACTGCAAGGCGATGTCGCTTTCGCAGAGGTTGTTCAGTTGATGGGAGCCGCGGTTGATGTTCAGGACGACACCATTCGGGTGCAATCCACTGGCAGACTTCGCGGCGTTGACATTGATTTGAATCACATACCAGATGCGGCCATGACGGTTGCCATCCTCGCACTATTTGCGGACGGACCAACCACGATCCGAAATATCTACAATTGGCGCATCAAGGAAACGGATCGAATGACGGCGATGGCTACAGAGCTGCAGCGCGTTGGCGCTGGGGTTGCGACCACTTCGGACAGTATTACCATCTCTCCACCAGCGACCCTGCTACCCGCCAGCATTGAAACCTATGGCGATCACAGAATGGCGATGTGTTTCTCACTCGTAGCCTTAGGTGACACCCAAGTTATCATTAAAAATCCTCAGGTGACGTCTAAAACCGTTCCAGACTACTTCAGAATCTTCGAATCCCTCAGCCTACGCTGAACCAAAACCTGTAGACCGCAACACTCGGCCCTTTTTGAAGGGCTGAGTGCAACCTCAGTTTGAGGTTTTAAGGCAGCAAATGCGCCACTGCATCCCGCTCTTCGATAAGCTCTTGCTCGGTTGTGGTCATTCGGGCACGGGAAAAGTCGTTGATTTCAAGGCCTTGAACAATCGCCCAATCACCCGCTTCACAACGACACGGAAAACTATAAATCAGGCCAGGCTCAATGCCGTAGCTGCCATCTGAATAGATGCCCATTGAAACAATCGCGTCCTGAGCCCCCAACGCCCAATCCCGCATGTGCTCGGTCGCCGCATTAGCAGCGCTGGCAGCACTTGACAAACCTCGAGCCTCAATAATGGCGGCCCCACGTTGCTGCACCGTTGGAATAAAGGTTTCTGATGTCCAAGCCTCATCCACCAAATCAGTCGCAGCACGGCCAGCGACCGTTGCGTGAAACAGATCCGGGTATTGCGTTGCTGAGTGATTGCCCCAGATCGCAAGACCTGCAATATCTGTAACGTGGGCCCCTGCTTTCTGGGCCAATTGTGTCTTCGCACGATTATGATCCAGACGGGTCATTGCGGTAAATTGTCGCGGATCAAGGCTCGGCGCGTTTCTCTGAGCGATCAGGCAGTTCGTATTCGCCGGATTACCGACCACCAACACTTTTACTGCGCGATCTGCATGCGCGTCCAACGCCTTACCCTGAACAGAAAAGATCTGCGCATTGGCTTCCAAAAGATCTTTACGCTCCATCCCCGGGCCGCGCGGCCTAGAACCGACTAGTAACGCATATGAGACCCCATCGAAGGCAACATTGGGGTCGTCCGTTGGCACAATGCTCTCAACCAAAGGGAAAGCGCAATCCTCAAGCTCCATCACCACACCTCTGAGTGCACCCATCGCAGGCGGAATCTCGAGTAATTGCAGAATAATGGGCTGATCTGCCCCAAGCATTTGACCCGATGCGATGCGAAACAACAGGGAATAACTGATTTGTCCAGCAGCGCCAGTGACTGCGACTTTAACGGCGGGTTTCATGCGTCATATACTCCTAATTCACTTATTTTTGGGCGCGCAATCGCGCGCGACGCAGTATAGCACCGTTTTTCCCGCCAGTTTCCAGGGTCCATGCAAACATTACCGAGATCAAATACCGCCACCTGCCCTGGTCTAACGGGCATGGGTCCTTTAGGCGGTCGGAGCAAAGTTTCAGGATATCTCCATTGTTATCGAGAAACCGTAATATGTGATTAAAAACATGAGGTTATAACCATAAAATCTTTTAGAAAATCCTGGCAGGGTTGACTTTAACTGACTCAATGCTATCGTTTGCGCCCATTTGGGTCACCGCGACAGACCCTTGGGCAGAAACACGATTGTGAGCAGAAAAGTGCTGTTTCGCGCATCAAGAGGCTTTGACGAATATTAGGCGCTCCGGTCCTAGCGCTCAGCTTTCCGGGATCCGGCTTAGACATAAATCTGTTAAGCAAAATGATGCCAAAGTGCTTTTAGCCTAGCGTTAGTGTTGAAGCATGATTTGGCGCGAGACGCTGTCTATTTAAAGCATGAATGACGCGATAAAAGCTTGAATTTAAAAACGCGCCGCCAGAAACATCGCGACGTACATAGAGAAGACCTACATAGAGAAAACGCGCATAGAGAAAACGTGCATAGAGCATACGCACATAGAGCAGACCTACATGGATTACAGGTGCATAAGACAGACGTTTATCAGATAGAAGTATATTAGTTAGACCTAAATCAGTTAGACACCCATAAGACAGGCCTATATAAGATAGACGCGTAAAAGATAAACGCGTAAAAGATGCAAGACAGTAGATAACAAGACGACAGTTTGGCGCAGGCAGAAGCAAGACAACTTCGCAATCCGTCAAACTATAACTTTGAAGTGATTAGACGTATTTAGACCAACAGCAACCATTATCCTGGTTCTCGTTTGCCATAAGTTCATAAGACCCAATGCAAAACGATGTGATGCTGAGCCTCGCGGCTACCGGCGCGCGCGATTTTGCAACCCTTGGCCTCGGCACCCGAACCAAGCGCTGCAGCGCACGACTTGAGCAAATCGATATAAAGCACTCAAGATCGCAATGCCTTTGGCGTTGATGGTTTTTGTTAGATGATCCGGCAAACAAATTGGTGAAAAAGAAGATGGCAAACAGACTTGACGGTAAAATTGGCTTCCCCGATGCGGTGGGTTTGTATGATCCCTCCCAGGAGCGCGATGCCTGCGGGGTTGGGTTCGTCGCCAACATTAAAGGCGTTCCCAGTCACGCCATCCTAGCCGATGCCTATCACGTCAATAGCCGTATGGATCATCGTGGTGGCTGCGGTTTTGAAGAAAATACGGGCGATGGCGCGGGCATTCTTACTGCGACACCCGACACCTTTTTTCGAGCGATTGCGGGGCAGCTGGGGTTCGAGTTGCCCGAGGTTGGATTATATTGTGTTGGCAACCTTTTCCTGCCGACCATCGAATCGCTCCGCTTAAGCTGCCAAGAAACGATCGAGCAGATAGTACGCGAAGAAGGCCTAACCTTTCTCGGTTGGCGAGCCGTTCCGATCGCGCCTGACACGGCGAACATCGGTCCGGCAGCACAAGCCGCAATGCCATTTATTGCGCAACTGTTCCTTGCGAGCCCAACGGGTGATTCAGAGGCTGAATTCGCTCGAAAATTGTATATTGCCCGCAAACAATTTTCAGGCCGCTTGCAGCCCTCAGTTCCGGATGACCAATTGGTTTATGCCTGCAGTTTGTCGCCACGTGTGATCGTTTATAAAGGCATGCTGACGCCGTCCCAGTTGTTTCCGTTTTATCCAGATCTAACCAATACAGACTATGAGACCCATTTGGCTATGGTGCACTCACGATTTAGCACCAACACTTTCCCATCCTGGGATCGTGCGCAGCCCAATCGGTACATGAGCCACAATGGTGAAATTAACACCCTGCGAGGCAATCAAAACTGGATGACGGCGCGACAGGGCACCGTTTCATCGCCGCTCTTTGGCGATAACATTGAAAAAATCTTTCCGTTGGTTGAACCAGACTGCTCGGATTCTGGGACCTTTGACAATGTTTTAGAATTTTTGCTCCTTTCTGGCCGAAGCCTTCAAGAATCCATAATGATGATGATTCCAGAAGCCTGGCAGGCTGATGCGAACATGAGCCCAGAAAAGCGCGCGTTCTATGAGTACCATTCAGCGCTTATGGAACCTTGGGATGGCCCAGCCTCGATAGTCTTTACCGATGGACATGCCATTGGCGCTGTACTCGATCGCAATGGCCTCAGGCCCTCGCGTTACTATGTGACGACGGATGATCGCGTCATCATGGCCTCCGAGGTGGGGGTTCTACCCATCGATCCGAAACAGGTTGTTCAAAAAGGCCGGCTGCAACCTGGGAAAATGTTTCTGCTGGATTTCGATGCCGGCCGCTTGGTCCCTGATGAAGAATTAAAATCAGTCTATTCTGCGCAAAGACCTTATGGCGACTGGTTAGCCGCGCAAAAACTGACAATGGATCATTTCGAACCTGTGGCGGCGCAAAGCCCTTATGCTGACACAGACTTACAACAAAGAATGCGCGCTTTCGGTTACACAACCGAGACAATGCAGTTCATGCTCAAGCCCATGATTACGGATTTAAGAGATCCCTTAGGTTCAATGGGAAACGATTCTGCACTGGCCTGCTTATCCGATAAGTCTCGGATTATTTACGACTACTTCAAACAGCTATTTGCGCAGGTCACCAATCCCGCAATTGACTCCATTCGCGAAGAAGTCGTGATGTCTCTTGCCTGTTTTATCGGACCTGAAGGCAATCTGGTTGAAACCACCGAAGCACAAGCTAGGCGCTTGGTCATTCCCCATCCAATTCTATCAAACGATGATCTGGCAAAGCTGAAAGCTGCGCACGAACACGATTGGCGGACCCAGACGATCGACATCACTTACAACCGTCATGATGGCCCCGCTGGCATGCAGGAAGCCCTGGACCGGGTCTGCGCTGAAGCCAGTGCAGCGATTGAAGCCGGCTACGCGTTAGTCCTCTTAAGCGACCGGGCGGTTACGAAAGATCAGATCGCTCTGAGCGCATTGGTTGCTTGCGGCACGGTCCATCACCATCTCATTTCAGCCCATCAACGCACCCAAATCGGCTTGGTCGTTGAAACCGCTGAAGCCCGAGAGGTACACCATTTTTGCCTGCTCACCAGCTATGGCGCCGACGCTGTGAATCCGTACCTTGCGATCGATGCGCTGTGGCAGGCCCGACAGGAGGGCTTGTTGAGCCAAACCGATATCCCCACCCTTGATGTCTTAACCGAGAAGTACCGCAAAGCGGTCGGCAAAGGCATGCTTAAGGTCATGGGTAAAATGGGTATCTCCACGTTGCAATCTTATAAGGGCGCGCAAATTTTTGAAGCCGTTGGACTTGCCGATGACATCATCAATCGCTGTTTTCGCGGTACCACCAGCCGAGTCGGCGGTATTAATTTCGACACGTTGTTTGCTGAATCCTTGCAACGACATCAGCTGGGGTTCCCAGAGCGATCTACAGAATCTTCAAGCGAGCTACCAAACCCCGGCGATATTCATTGGCGTAGCGGCGGCGATACGCACATGTGGGATCCCATCAGCATTACAAATCTCCAAATCGCCGCGCAAACCAACAGCAAAGATGCCTATTCGGCTTTCGCGAAGCACGCCAACGAGGTAGCCACTAAGAAAGCCACGCTTCGGGGCCTTTTGACCTTTAATGAGGGCCTGACCCCCGCGGTCGCGATCGAGGATGTCGAACCTGCCGCTAACATCGTCAAGCGCTTTTGCACGGGCGCCATGAGTCTTGGGTCAATTTCCTCAGAAAGTCATGAAACTTTGGCGATTGCGATGAACCGCTTGGGCGGTAAGTCCAATACGGGTGAGGGCGGAGAAGACCCCACTCGATTCACCATGATGGCGGATGGCGACTCAAAGCGATCGGCGATTAAACAGGTCGCCTCCGGCCGCTTTGGCGTCACCATTTGGTATCTGGCGAATGCTGACGAGATTCAAATCAAGATTGTTCAAGGCGCAAAACCCGGTGAAGGCGGTGAACTCCCCGGAGGTAAGGTCGATGACTACATTGCCAAGATCCGTCATTCCACACCGGGGGTTGGCTTAATCAGCCCACCACCCCATCACGATATTTATTCAATCGAAGACATGGCGCAGCTCATTCACGATCTTAAAAATGCGAACCGAGATGCTCGCATCAGCGTCAAACTCGGCTCTGAAATTGGCGTTGGCACAATTGCCGCAGGTGTTACCAAAGCTAAGGCCGATCATCTGGTCATTGCGGGCCATGATGGCGGCACCGGGGCCTCACCGCTCACGTCAATTAAGCACGCCGGGCTACCTTGGGAGTTGGGCTTAGCGGAGACGCATCAAACCCTCGTCATGAACAATCTTCGATCTCGGGTCGTTCTACAAACCGACGGCCAAATCAAAACAGGTCGCGATGTTGTGATCGCGGCATTGCTCGGCGCCGAGGAGTTTGGATTTGCGACCGCACCGCTCGTCACCCTTGGGTGCATCATGATGCGAAAGTGCCACCTCAATACCTGCCCTGTGGGGATTGCAACGCAAGATCCCGAGCTGCGTGCGAAGTTCGCCGGCAAACCAGAAAGCGTCGTTAACTATTTTTTCATGCTCGCAGAAGAGGTCCGACAAATTATGAGCCAGTTGGGGTTCACCCGCCTTCAAGACATGATTGGCCAAACCCAGTACTTAGACAGCGAGCAAGCGGTTGCGCACTGGAAGTCAAAGGGACTCGATTTATCAGGTATTTTGCAAAAAGCCCCTATTATTTACGAAGGCACAGAAATTTATTGCACACAAACCCAAGATCATGGTTTGGATGTAGCCCTCGACAACACCTTAATTCAACTCGCGCAACCGGCACTCCAGACCGGCGCCAAGGTGGAGATCAACCACGAGATCTTAAACATTAACCGGGTCGTTGGGACCATGCTCTCGCATGAGGTTGCTAAAGCAACCCGAGGCGCCATGTTGCCTGATGATACGATCTCTATTCAATTACACGGCTCTGCCGGGCAAAGTGTTGGCGCCTTTCTCGCCAAAGGAATTACAATCGAAATCGAAGGTGATGCAAACGATTTTGTCGGTAAAGGCCTATCAGGCGGCAAGCTGGTGATCTACCCACCAAAGGATGCAACCTTCCCAGCCGAGGACAATATCCTGCTGGGTAACGTTGTGCTTTATGGCGCGACATCTGGCGAGGCCTACTTCAGGGGAATTGCAGCGGAACGTTTCTGTGTTAGAAACAGTGGTGCAACCGCCGTGGTTGAAGGGGTAGGTGATCATGGTTGCGAATACATGACGGGGGGCACCGTCGTCATTTTAGGGAAGACCGGACGCAACTTTGGCGCGGGCATGAGCGGCGGCGTTGCTTATGTCTTGGACACCCAAGGGGACTTCCATCGCCAATGTAACCTTGAGACCTTCGAGCTTGAGCAACTCAGCCCAACGGATGAAGACCATGTCAGGGTCTTAATTGAAAAACATCAGCGGCTTACCGGCTCAACGGTTGCAGCACGCCTACTCAAGGATTGGGCAAACGAGAAACAATCATTGATCAAGGTCATGCCAAGCGACTACAAGCGGGTGCTTGAAGCGCAGCAAGCCTTATTAAAGACAAGCAACATAGGATAGACCACCATGGGTAAAGCAACCGGCTTTATAGAATTCCAGCGCGAGACGGTACCTTATCGCGATGCCGCCGCGCGCGTTTTAGACTTCAAAGAAATCTATACCGAACCCGATGACCAACAACTCAGCACCCAGGGCGCCCGCTGTATGGATTGTGGCGTGCCATTCTGTCAAAGCAACAACGGTTGCCCCATCTCAAACCTGATTCCAGAATGGAACGACCTGGTTTATAAGAGTCAGTGGAAAGAAGCGTTAGACCGGTTGCACGAGACGAATAATTTCCCAGAATTTACCGGTCGCGTTTGCCCTGCACCCTGCGAAGGCGCCTGCGTGCTTGGCATTAATGACCCAGCCGTTACCATCAAAAACATCGAAGCCGCCATCATCGATCGCGGGTTCGAAGAAGGTTGGGTTAAACCTGAGCCTCCCGAGCAACGGACCGGAAAGACGGTTGCGATCGTTGGCTCCGGACCCTGCGGGCTATCCGCAGCAGCACAATTGAATAAAGCCGGGCACCTGGTCACTGTCTTTGAACGTGCAGATCGATTGGGTGGCTTGTTGATGTACGGCATTCCCAATATGAAACTGGAGAAAAATCTGATCGAGCGCCGGATACAAATCATGAGAGAAGAGGGTATCGAATTCCGGGTCAATCAGGACGTCGGTAAAACAGTTAGCCCGACGGATCTGGTTTCTAACTACGATGCTGTCTTACTGGCAACCGGTGCAACCGTTGCCCGGGACCTGAACATCCCAGGACGCGATGGGGATGGCGTACACCTTGCCATGGCATTTTTGACAGCAAACACCAAGAGTTTGCTCGATTCAAACCTTGCTGACGGTCAATATATTTCAGCAAAGGATAAACATGTCATTGTTATCGGCGGTGGTGACACCGGTACAGATTGCATTGGGACCTCGCTCCGGCATGGCTGCAAAAGTTTGGTTAACTTCGAACTGCTACCCCAGCCACCTCAGACTCGAGCAGCGGATAACCCCTGGCCGCTTTGGCCGAAGATTTTTCGCGTCGATTACGGTCACGCCGAAAGCGAGGTTCGGTTTGGCGCTGACCCGCGTCAATTTTCCGTACTGAGCAAATCCTTCCTGCGCGGACCAGACGGAACGCTCAAAGGAGTTGTGACGATCGACGTTGATGAGCAACTTCAGGAGATCCCCGGCTCAGAAAGAACCTGGGAAGCCGACCTTGTTTTATTATCAATGGGTTTTCTGCAGCCAGAACATTACCTCAACGATTCGCTCGCCATGGACATCGACCCGAGAGGCAATTTCATTGCGGATAAAACAGACTTCAGAACCAGTGTTGCCAAGGTCTATGCCGCAGCCGACTGCCGGCGGGGACAAGACTTAGTGGTACGGGCGATTAATGAAGGTCGAGAAGCCGCAAGAGAAATTGATCGAGACTTAATGGGCTCGACAGAACTGCCTTAGCCTAATCGGCCGAACGATTTAGGCTTGTGCGTTAGGCGCTATCAAGAAAATAGGCTACTGTCTCCTCGAGCGCATCCTCATCTATTTGGCTCGTCACCTCTGCTTGGCCTATATCCCGCAGGATCACCAACCGCAATCCTTCGACTGTTGCCTTTTTATCGCGACCCATTGCCTGCAGAAACGTTGCTCTTATCAAGCCCTTTGGCACAGCCGTAGGGAGCGAAAAAGCCGTCAACAACTGCGCCATCTGCGCCGGCGCGGATTCAACCAAAGTCCTTGACCGAACCGAATAATCTGCCGCCATCATCAAGCCCATGGCAACCGCCTCGCCGTGCAGTACAGTGCCATAACCCGATAGCGTCTCAATCGCATGCCCAAAGGTATGACCCAAATTTAAGAGCGCCCGGTTACCCTGCTCCTTCTCATCAGAGGCAACGATCACGGCTTTTATTCGACAACTCCACTCAATCATTGTCATTAGACAAGCACTATCGCGCGCCATGATGCTGTCTTGATTGGCCTGCAACCATTGAAAGTAATCCCGATCGGCAAGCGCTGCGTGTTTAACGATCTCTGCGAGCCCCGCCGAAAATTCTCGTGCGCTCAACGTCTTTAACGTTTCAACATCCATCACGACCATCTTGGGTTGGTGAAAGGCCCCGATCATGTTTTTACCAAGTGGATGGTTCACTGCTGTTTTACCGCCGACCGATGAATCAACCTGAGACAGCAGCGTCGTTGGTATCTGGATCACCGCAACGCCGCGCTGATAAACCGCTGCTGCGAACCCGGTGATGTCGCCAACGACCCCGCCGCCAAGCGCTATAAGTGTTGTTTCTCGGGTATGTCCGGCCGCCAACAGTTCTCCAATAATCGCCTGAATCTGATCCAGTGTCTTATACATTTCCCCGTCGGGCATGATGTAGACGTCACTTTTTCGATCACCGAGCAGCCTTTTTAGGGGCTCTAGATACAAACCCGCAACGGTTTCATTACTGACGATAAAGACCGAATCTCCCATCTCGGAAGCCAACAGTGCTTGCTCGGACCCGTCAGCCCCCGTCACCAGACCTGGGCAAAAAACGATGGGGTAGCTGCGATCAGCCAGTTCAACTGTAATCGATTTCATTCTGCTGTAATCCACTTTTGGCGTTGGAGCCGCGCAAGCATCGCCTCAATCATTTTTTTTCCGGGCCGATTATCAACAGGCATCGTCACATCAGCGACTTCCTGATAGAGCGGGTCTCGAGTGCGCTGAAGTTCTTGAAAGAAAGCCCGACGGTCAACATTTTGGAGCAACGGTCTTTTGCGATCATCCGCGGTTCGTTTGAGCTGGGTTTCAATATCAGGCTTGAGATAAATAACGAGTCCTCGGGTTGTCAAAACATGCCTATTTTCTGGCCTTAGTACCGCGCCCCCTCCCGTCGCCAACACGAGACCGGGCTGATGAGAAAGCGCCTCAAGAGTTTTTGATTCTCGATCCCGAAAAGCAGGCTCGCCTTCGACTTCAAAAATAAGTCGAACACTCACCCCGCTTGTTTTTTCGATCTCGTGATCTGTATCTATGAATCGTAATCCCAAGCGCTTTGCCAATAACTTACCGAGCGTTGTCTTCCCAGAAGCCATCGGTCCTACCAAGAAGATACTAGCGTGCTGGTGCAGTTCCATTGAATGCAAGCAGGCTATCGAACGCGGTCGCCAGATTCACGAATGATCTTAGGCGTAATAAAAATTAAGAGCTCATCTTTGTCTTTCGTGCGCGCTGAATTGCGAAACAATCGGCCAACGAACGGTAAGTTCCCTAAAACAGGCGTTTTCAGCTGAATCAAATCGGTTCTTGTTTGATACAACCCGCCCAATACAACGGTTTCCCCATCACTTACGATCACCTTCGTTTGAATGCTCTCGATATCGATCGCCGGTGGGCCGCCTGGCGTTGGATCCCCACGAGAATTGTTGGTCACATCGAGCTCTAATATAATCCGGTCATCGGCTGTAATTTGCGGCGTGACGGTCAGCCCAACCGTTGCATTCACAAATGCTGTTGCTGTCGCGCCCCCACCGGTATCGGACTGATACGGGATCTGACTGCCCGAGTTGACTGTTGCAGAGCTTTTGTCGGAAGTAATAATGGTTGGTCTTGAAACCGTCTCGCCCATCCCTTCGCTTTCAAAAAGCTGCAGTTCGAGATCCAACAACAAATCATTATTTACCAGGCCAAAAGCAATCCCGCCGGTCTTGCCTGAGCTTGTACCGAGGTCCACAATCAGATTCTCAGAGGCCGCCCCACCTAAGGTCTCCATCGAACTACCGTACTGGATGCCGTTTGGACTATCACCCCAAGAAATATTGCCCGCCGTTCCCCAGCGGATACCTGCCTCTCGCTTAAAGCTATCGCTCGCCTTCACAATCCGAGCTTCGATCATCACCTGCCTAACGGGAATATCCAGCTGATTCAAAAGCGTTCTAAGTTGCGCAATCCGATTAGGGGTTTCGGTCACAATAATGGCGTTGGTGCGATCATCAACCAGAATCGACCCACGATCCGATACGACCCCAGCAGAATTCTCGCTCGCCTCACCGGTATCACGCTCCCCCTGAGAGGAAAATAAAGCAACAATGTCTGATGCGTTGGCGTACTTCACCTTAATGAGTTCCGTCCGCAGCGGCGCAAGCTCGGCAATTTCTTGCTGGTTTTCGAGTTGCGCACGCTCTTGATCGGCCAGTTCTGCCGCAGGCGCCACTAACAAAACGTTCCCTTGAACGCGCTTATCGAGGCCTTTGGTTTTTAAAACAATATCTAACGCTTGATCCCACGGAACGTCTTTCAGTCGCAGCGTGATCGCGCCGGCCACCGTATCGCTCGCGACGAGGTTTAGATTGGCAAAGTCAGCAACGATTTGCAGAATGGCTCGAATCTCGATGTTCTGAAAGTTTAAGGACAACTTGTCTCCCTCGTAGAGAAAGTCTACGCCTCGAGACCCACCTGTGTCCGCGTCTTCGACAACCGGCTTCACCTCAAGCACAAAACCCTGATCTGACTGATATGCGAGGTAATCAAACTCACCACTCGGGACCACTTCAATCACCGCTTGATCACCTTGCTGATAAATCTCAATGGCCTGGACCGGCGTCGCAAAATCCGTCACATCCAGTTGCTGGACGAGGGCCGGCGGGACGGTTGTGTTTGGCATCGTCAGCACGATATTGCCGCCAACCTGATCCAGGTCAATCGTAATATTCGGTTCACTCAAGGCTAGAATAACCCGACCTTCACCCTCCGAGCCCCGCCTGAAATCAACATTATCGACACTGGAACGCGATTGTTTGCCGAACACAGAGCGGGCGCCGCTGGCCGATCCCGCGTTCGAGTCCAAATCACGCCCAACGGA
Source organism: Gammaproteobacteria bacterium (assembly GCA_018647445.1). GTDB lineage: Bacteria > Pseudomonadota > Gammaproteobacteria > Pseudomonadales > Azotimanducaceae > UBA9926. The sequence continues at coordinate 25,882 of JABGTE010000183.1, read as the reverse complement.
CAATTGAAGCGTTTTGCCCCGGACTTGGGTGCTGTAACCAACCAGCTCAGACAAGGCAATAATAATTCGGGTTCGGTCTTGGGTCTCTAAAACAGTCATATTTTGCGCGTTGCCTGAGCCAAGGCTATGGTACTTGCTTGCAAGACCGCTGCTGACGCCCATCAAATCCAGGGATATACGCGCAGGTTCAGCAATGGCATAGCCCGTGGGCTCCGGAGGCACCCCGTCGAAGGTCAAGGTGATATCGGTCTGGTCACCGCCAGCCATCGAGAACGCAATGTCCTGAAGCTCAAGTGCAAGTGCATTGGCTGACATAAAATGGAGCATCGTCAAAACAACGCTCGCCATAAGCATTCGTTGGTGTGGCATCATTTTGCTGTTCATAACAATCCTTACCGCGTTAGCCTTCTGAAGTCCCAAGGAGTTCGATGGTTCTGGGCCGTAATAACCAACCGCCACCGCCATTGCTGACAATTTCCACAAGCTCTAATCGAGTCTCTTCAATCTTCTCAACCCGGCCCCACTGAGTACCCAAATAAGCCCCCACACCGACCTGATGCACCACACCTTCACCATCTTTTATGAGCCCGTAATACTGCCCACGAAGTTCAAGCGAGCCCACCAATTGCAACGTCGCAAGGTTCATCTCTTCCAAATAACTTTTCACATGATTTGCTGGCGGCCGAATCGACCCGGGTGGCGGCTTGTCCGCTCGGCTTGCGATCACCAATGGCGCCTGGAAAGGACTTCTAAGATTCGCCGCACCATACTTAAACGATTCGTACGGCTTAAATTCAGGGAGCGGCCGCACGGGCATAACCGGCTCGGCGGCTACCTCATCGAAGAAACTGCGCAAATCGGAGAACTCATTGCTGCCTGCACACCCAGCGACAAGGGCTAGCATCAGGCTAAAAGGGACAGACCGACTCAAAAACGATGCTCGAAATTTCATTTCGAGACTCCATCTTTATACCGGTAGGTCTTGGCCGTAATGCCCATTCTCAGGAGCTTTCCCTGTTCCGCGCCGCTACCTTGTGGGGTGATTTCGAAGTCATGGAGCGTCACGATTCTAGATAAATCTGCAACATCGCTCACAAAGGCGCCTAAATCATGGTAGCCCCCAACCACTTCCATTCTGATCGGTTTTTCAACGTAGTACTCTAAGATCCGTTCGGGCTGTAGATCAATCCGATTAAAGACCAGGCCATTGTTCGAGCCAACCGTTGAGATATCTTCAATCAACCCTGGAATCTCGGTATCGAGGGGCAATTGACTGAGAATCTTTTGGAAGTTGGCTTCCATTTCCTTAGCCTGCAGCCGATACCCTTCTAGGTTTGCCGCTTGCGCATATTTTTCACGGTAGCTTGTTTTCAAGCTCGCTTCTTCTTGCCCTGCTTTAGCAAGATCCTGCTGCAGATCCGTTACAAGGAAGAAGTAGCCTAAAGTCAGGATAAGAACGAATACCCCCAGTGCCGCGATCACCTTAATCGGCGTAGGCCAAAGCCCTGCACTATTAAGGTCCAGATCACTTAGGTCAATTTCGCTTAAATCGATGTTATTGAGTTTGTCGATGGTATCTTTCAGTGCCATCAGTTGCCCTCCGCTCCCGCGCTGGGCGCGCTCACTTTGACCGAGAGGGCAAATCGACTTGCCTCAGGGCCGGCCTGAGGAAACGCGTTGATACTCGTTACATTGCCCCCAGTAAACCATAAGGATTGATCGAAGGCTCGAAGCTGATCCGAGATCCGGCTGTTGTCTTCCGCGACACCGGTCACAGAGATCTCTGCGCCCCGTAGCGTTAGGCGCTCAAAAAACACGTTCCGGGACAACTGACGTGCTAATTCATCAAACAATCGTACGCTAACTGGTCGATTGCCCTGGAGCTCTTGGATCACACGCATACGATCTAGTAGCTCTTTGCGTTTTTTCAGTAAGACTCTGATTTCTGCAATCCGCGCATCCAGACTTTCAATTTCCGAAGCGATGAACGCGACCCGCGCTTTCTGGGTGTCAATTGCGGCCTCATAGATCCGCCAGGCACCCACCAACAAAAACACCGCAACCAGTCCAACTGCCGCTAAACCGTTCAGAAACTCTCGCTGCAAACGATCGCGCCGCTTTTGGCGCCAAGGCAACAAATTAATTTTCAAATTCACCATGAATTCGTCCAATACCCGGCATCTACCGACGGTTTAACTGTTTACTGTCACTCGCTATCATCACGACTAACAATGACTAATTACAATGAATACTTACTCAGAACATTACTCGCTCAAAGCATTACGCGCTCAAAACATTACGTTCTCAAGCCTTTACGCGCTCAAAGAACGCGCTCCCCTGGCAGTCAGTCTGCCCAACGCTTTTAGCGTTAACAAAAGCGCCTAATCAAAGCGCCGCATTGCCAAACCGCACGCGATCATCATCGATGGCGCATCTTTCATCAACCGATCCGCATCCACATGATCACTAATTCTCATGTTATCGAAAGGATTTGCGACGCTACAAGGCGTGCCCAGCCGGGTCTCGATGAGTGTGTCCAGCCCCGCCAAATTCGCGGTTCCACCGGCTAACACGATTCGATCAACATCATTGTAGGTCGTGCCAGAATAAAAAAACTGCAAAGACCGCATGATCTGTTGCAACAACGCCTCTTTGAATGGATTGAGGACCGTCTCTTCATAGTCAGCCGGCAGCCCACCAAACTTTTTGGCTTTTCCCGCCTCAGCAGCAGTCAAATCATACTTTCGCTGAATATCATCGGTTAACTGTTTGCCGCCAAAACTCTGTTCCCGGGTGTAAAGCACTTGACTGCCGGATACGACCGATAGTGTGGTCATATCGGCGCCGATATCCAGAATTGCCAAAACATCTGGCACCCCGAGCGCCGGATCTCGTGTAAACAACTCTAAATCCAAGGCAATTGCCCGCTGCACGCAGTGGGCTTCAATGTCGATGACTTCAGGACTCAGGCCCGATGCTTCAACCGCCGCCTGTCGAGACTCTATATGTTCTTGCCGACACGCAGCAATCAACACATCGACCATGTCTTCTGATCGAGCGGTCGTCTCCAAAACTTGGAAGTCTAAGGCGACCTCATCCAGCGGATACGGAATATATTGATCCGCATCCATAAGCAATTGTTCTTCAATTTGATTTTCTTTTAATGAGGCAGGCACCTCAATGGTTTTAGTGATAACAGCTGATCCGGCCACTGCAACAGCCGCCAGTTTTGATTTAAATTGAGTCGATGCCTGCAGCCGTTTAATGGCCTCGGCTACGGCATCAACATCGACAATATTTTGTTCAACCACCGTGTTTTCAGGAAGCGGTTCCGCGCCGTAGCTTTCAACAACATAACCACCGTCATCGCGGCTGAGCTCAAGCAGCTTGATCGCTGAGGCACTAATATCTAGCCCCACCAAGCCTAGCTTTCGGCCTCCAAAAAGTTTCAACATTGTTTTTCCTGAACGATAAACACCTCAGCGGCACCCCAGTGAACCGGACGTCTACAACCAGTATCACTCAAAAGACCCGAATAAACTATACTCGCTCCCGCTGGACAGTCATAATTATGACGTTTTCAGTGACTTTAAGATGCCGATTAGTTGATCAAAAGTGCTTAGATTTCAAACTTTCATCATAGCAACGCCATGAAACGCCTTTTAACTTTTTTTATCTTTGGAACCGGCATGACCCTGACCGCCTTGGGCATGGGACTTTCCGCCGCCTACCTATACTTGAACCCTCAGGTTCCTGCCATTTCGACCTTCACCGAAGTTAATCTGAAAGCCCCGCTTAAAATCTTGAGCCAAGACCGCAAGCTGATACAGGAATATGGCGAGCGCCTCATACCGATCACCTTCGAGCAAATCCCAAGGGACTTTATCAATGCCCTTTTGGATACTGAAGATAAACGGTTTTTTGAGCATAGCGGCATTGACCTTATAACGGTTGCGAATGCGACCTGGCAACTTCTGGCAAACGCTGGGGACATCAAAACCGGAGCATCCACGATAACCATGCAAGTTGTTAAAAACGTGTCGGGTGCATCAGAAGTTCGATTTATTCGCAAATTTAAAGAGATGTTACTGGCAATCAAACTCGAGCAGGCGCTGACCAAACAAGAGATCCTCACGCTGTACCTCAATATTGTTCCCTTTGGTAAGCACGCGTATGGTATTCAAGCAGCAGCTCAAACTTACTATGGCAAGCCCGTGTCAGGGCTTTCGCTCGCGCAAATGGCGATGCTGGCTGGGATTCCGAAAGCGCCAGAGGCTGGCAATCCCATCAACGGCCCCAAACGGGCACTTGCGCGCCGCAACCTTATTTTAGATCGCATGTTCGAGCAAGGATCGATCACACAGACACAATTGCAAAAAGCGCAAAGCGAACCGATCACTGCAAAAGTCTTTGAGCGCCAGATTGAACTCCCAGCGTTATACGCCGCCGAACTCATTCGCAGTGAAATTATCGAAACCTTTGGTCGCAAGGCCTACACGCTCGGCCTAGAGGTTAAAGCAACCATTGATAGCCGAATGCAAAATGCTGCCGAGAAGGCACTTATTAAAAAACTGAACGAATATGATCGTCGCCATGGCTATCGCGGTCCCGAAGCTGCGGCCCTTGCCGGCACCAGAACATTTTTGGCCAATAACAAGGCAATTTACCCCGCTTACTGGCTTAAGACCTTGGAAGATACCCCCATTATCGGCAATCAACACCCCGCCATCGTGACAGACCTCGGTGATCGAAAAATAACAGCCCTCACCAAGTCTGGCGGAGAAATCACCATCGACTGGCAGCATCTTCGCTGGGCGCGCCCTTACCTTAATGTTAACCAACGCGGGCCCCAACCCAAATCCCCGAGCAGCTTTCTCAATCTAGGAGACTTGATCAGAATCGAGTCGACCGACGGCACGACCTGGCAACTCGGTCAGGTGCCGTCGATTCAAGGCGCTTTTGTTGCAGTCGACCCGATCGGTGGCGGTATCAAGGCCCTGGTCGGCGGCTATGATTTCAATTTAAATCAATTCAACCATGCCACTCAGGCAAAACGGCAACCTGGCTCTAACTTCAAGCCCTTTTTCTATGCCGGCGCGATGGGCAGGGGAGTAACCGCCGCCTCAATCTACAATGATGCCCCCGTTGTACTGCCGGGCGGCGAACTTGAAGAGCAATATCGTCCGAAGAATTCCGGCAGCCAGTTTCGGGGCGATATTCGCATGCGTGAGGCCCTCTACCGCAGCATCAATTTAGTCTCACTCAGAGTCCTGCTGGATTACGGTCCTGATAACGCCATTGACTACGTAAAACGGTTTGGCTTTAACACTGACGGCTTCCCGCGCAATGTCCAGCTTGCCTTCGGGGGCGGGACCATCGCCTTGACGCCACTCGAAGTAGCCACTGGCTACGCAATGTTCGCAAATGGTGGCAAAAAAGTATCAAGCTACTTGATCGAGTCCATCAGCTCAATTAATACCGACGACCATCCGGCACTGACCCCCCAGTCTTGCACAACGGATTGCGCGCCAAATCCTCCCGAACAGGTCATGGATCCCAGAATCGCGTTTATTATGAACAGTATCCTCAAAGATACGATCCAAAAGGGCACTGGTCGAAAAGCCTTCAAAGCACTGGGCCGTAGCGATCTGATGGGCAAAACGGGCACGACCAATGACGCCGATATTTGGTTCTCTGGTTACAACGCAGACATTGCTGCAACCGCCTGGGCAGGCTTTTCGAGTAATGCCCCCGTTGGCAATCGGGAATGGGGATCAACCACACCCATCGAAACTTGGATTGAATTTGCCAAAGAAGCGCTGCCAGCCGACACAAATAATGCCCTTACGGTTCCTGATGGCATCGTTTCCATCAAAATTGATCCGGAGACCGGCAAGCGCGTTGGGCCCTCTGACCCGAATGGTATTTTTGAGTATTTCCGAGTGGAATTTGCGCCGGAGCCCATTGACAGTTCTGGCACAACTGACCAAGCGCCGCAATACCAGGATATCTTCTAGGCGCTGCAGATCGCACCGCGGCAACTGCAAACCATCCAAAACCAACAGTGTTTTTGCGCCACAATTGTTTCTAGCCACAATTATTTGTAACCGCAGACGTTTATAGCCACCGTTGTTTCTAGCAGCACCTTCCTTTCGCTAAAGTTTTTTTACCACAGCTTTTTTCGCCACAGCGTTTTTGGCTACAGCGTTTTTGGCTACAGCGTTTTTGGCTACAGCGTTTTTTCGCCACAGCGTCTCTTAACGATGGCTTCTTTTCAGGGGTGCTGTTTCCTTCTGGCGCGCGCCTAGGGGCTTAGCAAGGGTCACGCTCAGTGGCGGGCGCCCAGGGTGCCGACTAGATCGCCGCGAGGACTTCAAAACAGGTGTTAAGTGGGGCTGATTGACTGCAGATCCTTCACCACAACGCTTACAGAAGACGGTTCTTACCAGCAGACAATCTTGCCTGCAGCACGACGCGTCATGCGCTGGGTCTAACGTGCAGCTTTTTTAGAGACTAAGAGCAGTAACGCCCAAAGCGCTTTAGCTGCTGCTGCCGCCTCGACGGAACCGCTTATTAAAGCGATCAATTCGACCAGCTGAATCGATAGTTTTCTGCTTACCCGTGTAGAATGGGTGACACTGAGAACAGACTTCGATTGAAATATCGTTACAAATAGTCGATTTTGTTTCGATCACGTTACCGCAACTGCATGTTGCTTTTATCGACTCGTAATTAGGATGCGTTTCGGCCTTCATCGGGTTTACCTGGCTTTGTGTTCGCGAAAAGGCGCAAATCATACCAGAGAAAACCACAGAAGCAAGCGATCTAGAATGGCCATGACACCGACAAAAAGCCCCGCCCCAGAGTTCTACAACATTGCGCTGCCTGTTCCGTTACAGGGCACGTTTGAATATCGCCATCCGACGAGCCTTCAGATCGGCCTAAGGGTCAAAGTCCCCTTCTCCGGCCGAGAACTCATCGGCATTGTTGTCAGCCACTGCGAGCAACCATCCACTGCCCCTCAAAAAATCAAATCTGTTCTTTCGATCATCGACTCAGAGCCAGTTCTACCGCAAGCCATTTTCGATCTGTGTCTTTGGTCTGCCCAATACTATTTACACCCTATCGGCGAGGTCTTTGCGGCTGCGCTACCCGGAAAAATTAAACAGGGCGCAGCCCTGCACCAAACTATCAGGACCCTCGTGCTGACATCACCCGAGCCGGACCTCATTGCCGAGAACACCGTTAAACGATCCCCAAAACAACGCGATTTGCTGCGCGCCCTCGTTGAACGCACGACACTCTCTCGAGACGAGCTCAATCAAGCCCGGTGGTCTTCTGCTGTCATCAAATCTTTAATTGACAAAGGGCTGGCCCGCTGGCGAGACAAAATCGAGGTGAACCCCGATCAGCCTCCCCACAACCCACCGCCTTCAGAGATTCAACCGACGCTTGAGCAACAGCTGGCAATCGACTCAGTGGCGCTTCAAGAACACAAAACCTATTTGTTGTATGGCGTAACCGGCAGCGGTAAAACCGAGGTTTATTTAAGACTTATCGACCAAGTGCTCAGCGCCGGGCGCCAAGCTCTGATCCTCGTGCCAGAAATTGCCTTAACCCCGCAAACCTTAACCCGGTTTGAATATCGGTTCGGCAGGCCCGTCGTCGCCTTGCATTCGAACCTTCCAGATCAAAAGCGAAGCGAACATTGGCGGCAAGCCCGCAGCGGTCAGGCGCCCATTATTATTGGCACTCGATCCGCCATATTTACCCCACTCGCACGGCCCGGCATCATCATTGTGGATGAAGAGCACGACAGCTCTTACAAACAGCAAGATGGTTTCCATTATTCAGCCCGTGATCTTGCCTCGGTTCGGGGCGTTGCAGAAAACATTCCCGTCATCCTGGGCTCGGCAACCCCTTCGCTAGAATCCTTGCACAATGTCACCACTGGAAAATACACCCAACTTTTACTTGAATCTCGAGCCAATGGAGCCGCTCGCGAGCGCTACGAAGTTTTTCCAATACCCGACAATCAAAAAGAGGCCTTGCCTGACAACCGTTTGTTTGAAGCAATCGCGGCAACCCTGGATCGCGGGGAGCAGGTTCTGGTGATGCGAAACCGACGAGGCTATGCCCCAGTTTTATTCTGCTCGAATTGCCGCTGGATCGCCCAATGCAATGCTTGCGACGCGCGCTTAACCGTTCATAAACAAACCGCAGGTCTCAAATGCCATCATTGCGGGCAGCAACACCCTATCCCAAAACGTTGTCCAGCCTGCCAACAAAGCAGTCTTCTGCCAGTCGGCGATGGCACCCAGCGACTTCAGGAAACTTTCCAAAACCGCTTTCCAAGCTACCCAGTGATTCGAATCGATAGCGACAGTACCCAACAGCGCGCAGCGCTCACCCAAATGATCGACACCATCCAGCAAGGCCAGCCCAGCATTCTGCTCGGGACACAATTGATCGCCAAGGGCCACCACTTCCCCAATGTAACACTCGCCATTATTTTAGAGATCGACCAGGGGTTTTTAAGCGCTGACTTTAGAGCCATCGAACGCACGGCGCAGCTGATTTTACAAACCGGCGGGCGCAGCGGCCGGGAAACGCTTCCTGGAAAGGTGTACCTCAGCAGCAGATTGCAAGCCCTCCCCGAACTGCGAGCGCTCATCAAGAATGACTATCTTGCTTTCTCTAAAAGCCTCATGGCGCAGCGTGAGACATATCAGCTCCCCCCTTTTACCTACCAAGGGCTCGTGCGCGCCGACGCACGACAACCGCAGCAGGCTGATCAGTTCCTTCAGCGGCTGCTGGGCCAATATCAGGCTCTCGACACAGATTGCGAGGTACTAGGCCCCACAAGCCCCGTCATGGAGCAGCGGGCCGGCTGGTACCGATCACAACTACTGGTGAGCGCAAAAACGCGTCAGTCGCGACACCGCGCCCTACAACAGTTACGCGACTACCTCACCCGACATCGACAGCCGGCCGTGCGGTGGTCAATCGATGTCGACCCGGTTGACCTTTTTTAATCCGCCAAACAAAGATTGACCAAGAACGTTGTGCAATATACCAAGCCATCTTTTAAACTCCCTGCATGAATCGAAAGCCGTCCGTGCCCAGACAACCCATTAGCCGTTTGTTCAGCTACCTTGCCGGCCTTGCCTCGGGGCTCTTCCTTGCTTTTTTGTATTCGCTAGCAACCAGCCAGCCACCGCCTGAAGCACCCGTGGCTGACCTTGAACCGGTTCCTGCTCAAAACATTGAAGCAAAAACCGAACGCATAGACTGGTCGTTTTATGATCTGTTTCCAAAGGCAGAAGTCGCGAATGTCGGCGGATATCAGCGCGCTAAACGCGCAGACGATCCAAAACCGACCTACCACCTTCAAGCTGGATCTTTTAATACCCCAAGAGATGCTGATGAACGCCGCGCAGAACTATTGCTGCTGGGCTTAACGGCCTTTATCGAAACCAAGCCTATTGACGGCGTAACCTGGCATCGCGTCATGATTGGCCCCTTCGATTCCGATACGGACCTAGGCCGAGCGCAATCGCTATTAGCGGCTAATAATTTTGAGTCGATCCCCATTTCAAATAAGCCTTGATTTCCGCCCCATTCACCACCATCTCCCACCTAACGATTAGGAGCGCGTCCATGGAACCAATCAAAGGCACAACGATTTTGTGCGTTCGCCGAGGACAAAGCGTGGTCATCGGCGGCGATGGCCAGGTCACTCAGGGCGACACGATCATGAAAGGGGATGCCCGCAAGGTCCGGCGTCTGCACCACAACCAGGTGATTGCGGGTTTTGCCGGCGGGACGGCCGATGCCTTTACCTTATTTGAACGCTTTGAGGCGCAGCTTCAAAAGCACCAGGGCCATCTCGTTCGTGCCGCAGTCGAGTTAGCCAAAGACTGGCGAAGTGACCGAGCCCTGCGTCGCCTAGAAGCCCTACTCATCGTCGCCGATAAACAACACTCATTGACCATCACCGGGACCGGCGATGTAATCGAGCCCAGTGATCATATTATGGCAATTGGCTCCGGCGGGCAGTATGCCAAGGCCGCCGCGCTCAGCTTAGTAAAGCATTCGTCGCTGACCGCCGAGGAGATTGTTCGATCGAGCCTAGAAATTGCCGCCGAGATCTGCATTTATACCAACACTAACCTTACCGTTGAAAAGATTGACGGCGAGTCATCAATCTAAAGGAACGCTATGACCAGCATGACACCACGGGAAATTGTGCACGAATTAGGCAAGCACATCATTGGTCAAGACAGCGCAAAGCGGGCTGTTGCAATTGCTCTGCGCAACCGATGGCGTCGGCAGCAGTTGTCCCCAACGTTAATGCAGGAGATATCACCCAAGAATATTCTCATGATTGGTCCAACCGGAGTTGGCAAAACCGAAATCGCAAGAAGGCTTGCGCGCTTAGCCGAGGCGCCCTTTATAAAGGTTGAAGCAACCAAATTCACGGAAGTCGGATACGTTGGTCGAGATGTCGAATCAATCATCCGAGATCTGACAGAGTCAGCGTTTAAAATGCTGCGTGAGCGCTTAATCAGGGAGGCAAAACCTCGGGCTGAAGATGCGGCAGAGGAGCGAATATTAGATGTTTTGCTACCGCCAGCAAGAGCAGACGTAGATGCCAGCACCAAAGACTCATCGACCCGACAACTACTGCGAAAGAAACTCCGAGAAGGCGAATTAGACGATAAAGAAATCGAACTCACGTTGCAGGCGCCTAAAGTAGGTGTCGAGATAATGGCCCCGCCTGGCATGGAGGAGATGACCAGCCAACTGCAAAGCATGTTCTCTAGCCTCTCGCCCAACACGTCGAAACCTCAAAGGACGTCGGTCAAAGCCGCCTTAAAACAACTTCAAGAAGAAGAAGGCGCTCGCCTTATTGACGACGACCAACTTAGGCAAGCAACCGTTGAGGCGGTGGAGCAAACTGGCATCGTTTTCATTGACGAAATCGATAAGATCGCAAAAAGCGCGGCCCACTCTGGCGGCGACGTGTCGAGAGAAGGCGTTCAGCGGGATTTACTCCCCTTGATTGAAGGATCAAACGTAACGACCAAATACGGCATCATCAAAACTGACCACATTCTGTTCATTGCCTCTGGCGCGTTTCACCTCAGCCAGCCATCTGATTTGATTCCAGAGATGCAGGGACGGTTGCCGATTCGCGTTGAGCTCTCGCCTTTGAGCATTGACGACTTTCAGCGAATCTTGGAGGAGCCCGATCATTCCATTACCGAGCAATATCAGCACTTACTGCAAACGGAAAACGTTAAGCTTATCTTTACTGCAGACGGTATTCGAGAGATTGCAACCATTGCGTGGCAAGTGAACGAGCGCATCGAAAATATCGGCGCTCGAAGGCTGCATACCGTGATCGAAAAATTACTCGAAGACGTGTCTTTTGACGGTCCAGAATTTGCCTTTGATAACGACCAGCAGCAAATTTCAATTGATGCTGAGTTTGTCCGGACGCAGTTATCGGACCTTGCTGAGGACGATGATCTCAGCCGTTATATACTTTAATTAAAAGGATTTCCCTTGCAGCCGCTAGAGATAAAAGTTCATCGTAAATCCGCTCTTTTAGAACTTCGTTACGCGGTTGACACCTTTAGTTTGTCCGCAGAGTACTTAAGGGTGCATTCTCCCTCGGCCGAAGTTCAGGGGCATGGGCCCGGCCAGTCAGTTCTGCAGACCGGTAAGAAATTGGTTTCCTTTAAGGACATCATTCCCCAAGGGCATTACGCGATTCGCATCGAATTCTCGGATGGCCACGACTCCGGCATATTCAGCTGGGACTACCTTTATGATCTCGCAGCGCACGAGCGGGACTACTGGCAGGTATACCTTGACCGATTGAGCGCCGCCAACGCCTCCCGAGAGCCTTTGTTTATTGCCCTCAATTAACCCTGGCAGTTTTCTAGGGTGTACAATAATGCCACTTCGTCTTAAGTCTTAACGTCATGTCAGAAGAACAAACACACTTCGGATTTCAAAAGGTCCCGAAATCGGAAAAAGCCGACCGCGTTGCCGATGTTTTCAGACAGGTTGCTGGCCAGTACGACATTATGAATGATGTGATGTCACTTGGCAGTCATCGCTTGATGAAACGGATGGCGGTCGAGATGACCCGAGCAAGGCCTGGCGACACCGTGCTTGACCTCGCCGGGGGAACAGGCGATCTCTCGATCTTGCTGTCTAAGCGGGTCGGCCCATCAGGGCAAGTCCTGTTATGTGATATTAATGCAGACATGTTGCGCGTCGGGCGGGACCGCCTAATCGATGCGGGTCACGCAAGCTTAATGTTTGTCCAGGGTGATGCAGAACAACTGCCACTGCCGGATCAAAGTTTAGACGCCGCAATCATTGGGTTTGGCCTTCGCAACGTAACGGATAAGGAAAAGGCGTTAAGGGCGATGCGCTTGAGCCTTAAACCTGGCGGGCGCCTAGTTGTTTTAGAGTTTTCCAAGATGACCCATCCAGTGCTTGCGCCGCTGTACCAAAACTTTTCAGGTTTATGGCCCAAAGTCGGGGAATGGATTACCGGGGATGCAAGACCCTATCAATACTTGGTGGAATCCATCGCAATGCACCCAGACCAAGAAACTTTAAAAGCTATGCTCCAAACCGCAGGCTTTGTCGGCGTTGGATACGATAATTTATTGGGGGGCGTAGCGGCAATTCATTATGGTGAGGCACCTTTTGAAGATGAAAAGACGGCAACAGACCCCGCCTTCGAGTCCGAGCCGTGAATGAAACCCGCTAGTATCTCGATAAGGGGCCTTCTAAGGCTTGCCCGTGTTGCCAGCAAATATCGCCTTGATCGATTAACGACTCTGGGCCTGCGGCTACCGTTTTGGCTAACATTATTACTCCTTCCATTGCGCCTAAAGCCCCCGCCGAATCCCAGCATCGGCACGGATTTAAAATTAGCGCTCATAGAATTGGGGCCGGCTTTCATCAAACTCGGTCAGTTATTGTCGACTCGCCGAGATTTACTGCCGGATTCCGTCAGTGATGAACTCGCGAGCCTTCAGGATCAGGTTCCCGGCATCGATTCATCACTAGCTGTAGACACCATCAAGGCCGGACTTGGCGATTACTTTGAGTCACACTTTCAAACGATCAATCCAAAACCACTCGCCGCGGCGTCAATCGCCCAAGTCCATGAAGGCACGCTGATCGATGGCACTCAAATCGTCATCAAGTTCAGACGCCCGGGTATTAAAGCGCTAATCCTTAAAGATCTTATGCTCCTTGAAAGCCTCGCGGCTCTGCTCCACAAAGCCCTGCCGGACGCGGAACGCTTGCATTTGTTTCCGATTGTTCGAGACTATCGTAACGTCATCCTCGCAGAACTAGACTTTGTGCAAGAGGCCGCTAATGCCATCAAATTGCGCGCGCTTTGGCTACCTCGGGGCAAACTGTCGGTACCTAAGGTTCATACAACCTTTACCCGTGACAATCTGATTGTAATGGATCGCGTTCACGGCATCGTGATAAGCGATCGGGCGCGATTGGTTGAGGCCAATGTTAATCTCGAACGCCTAGCCAATTTGGGCGTTGAAATTTTCTTCACCCAAGTTTTTATCGACAATTTTTTCCACGCTGACATGCACCCAGGCAACATTTTGGTGAATGTCACAGATCCTGAAAACCCAACGTACATTGCCTTGGACTGCGCCATCATTGGCGCACTCACTCGGGACGACCGCAACTACCTCGGTCGCAATTTGATTGCGTTCTTTAATGAAAATTACCGCGATATTGCAGAGGCTCATATTGACAGCGGATGGGTCCCAGATCACATTGATGTGGATGCGTTTGAGGCCGTTATCAAAGCGGTTTGCGCGCCGCTTTTTGGTAAAACCATGTCAGAAATTGAATTCGGCAAGCTTCTAATCACGCTATTTAGTGCAGCAAGAGATTTTGAAATGGAGATTCAGCCTCAGCTGGTGTTATTGCAAAAAACGCTACTCAACATTGAAGGCATAGGCCGTCACCTTTATGGCGAATTAGATCTTTGGGCAACCGCAGCACCCTTTATGCAGCGCTGGCGTGCAAAAAAAACCAGCTTGCCGGACCTTTTAGCAGAACTCCAAGACCTCGCCCCGGACTTGGCCCAAGCCCTACCCAACTTACCGAGAAATCTCTTGCTCGCCCCCGGCCGAATAGACCTGATAACGGCCTCCCAAAAAAGACAGAGCCGAAAGTTCACGGACGTTCAACGCATGCTTGCGCAACAAGGCCAGCGCCAAAACCAGCAGTTCGGTATGATCCTTCTGAGCATCGCTGCGATCGGCCTTGTCATTAACCCGAGCTTGGGCAACGATTTCACCTCAGGGCTGTCTATAACGAGCCTCATCATTGGCGCCGTCGGACTCCAACAAATACTCAAAGGAATAGGCTAACGCCATGACCGCAACCAACCTCTTATCTGCATTACGTTTTAACGAAGCCGGCCTCATCGCCGCCATTGCAGTCGACCACCTAACCGAATCAGTCCTAATGATGGCGTGGATGAATGCGCTGGCGTTGGAGCGGAGCCTCGAAACAGGCCATGTTCATTACTACTCGCGATCGCGGCAAGCCCTTTGGCACAAAGGAGAACAGTCAGGTCATTTTCAAGAAATCAAGAGCCTGCACTTAGACTGTGATGGCGATGTGCTATTATTGAAAGTCGAGCAAGTCGGCGGTATCGCCTGTCATACAGGGCGAGCCAACTGCTTTTATCGACAATATAAAGATGGCGAGTGGATTGAAACCTCTCCCATGATCAAAGATCCCGCGGAGATCTACCCGGATGTCTGACACGCTTTCAGAACTATTTAAGGTTATTGTTTCAAGACGACTTGCTGACCCTGAGCACTCCTACGTTGCCAGCTTGCATCAAGCTGGACTCGATAAGATCCTGGAGAAGGTCGGTGAAGAAAGTATTGAATTGATTCTCGCGGCAAAAAATCATGGACCCGATGACGCTCGAGATCGTTTGATCTCAGAGATGGCGGATCTTTGGTTTCACACGCTGGTTTTACTGGCGCATAATGACCTCACGCCAGAGGCCGTATTGACTGAATTACAACGCCGAGAAGGCACCTCTGGCATCGAAGAAAAAAAATCTCGACCCTTAACGAGTGCGGAGTAACGTATGCCTGGACCAACAGAACTGATTATCATCCTTATCATTTTACTCGTTGTTTTTGGCACAAAAAAGCTGAAAAACATGGGGTCTGACCTTGGGTCCGCCATCAAAGGCTTCAAGAACGCCGTCTCAGACGAGGACAAACCCGATACCGACGAGGCCAAAAATGTAGTGCCTGATACCGGTGAGGAAACCGATTTAGCCCCCAACGCGGCGGATAAAGAAAAGTCTTAACCCATGTTTGATATTGGCTTTCCCGAATTACTAATTATCGGCGTCGTAAGCCTCATTGTTATCGGCCCAGAGCAACTGCCCCAGACCATTCGCTCAATCGCACTTTGGATTGGCCGATTCAAAAAAGGCTTCAGCGATCTCCGATCAGAGATCGAACGCGGTATCGGTGCTGACGACATTAAGCAGCAGCTTCACAACGAAGCCATTCTTAAGGAAATAGAAAAATCAAAAGCCGCGATCGCCCAGACCACTCAAGACGCCGCCGCCTTCGCAGCCAAACAGGCGTCTGCACTTCGCCCAACCACCTCAGATACCGAGAGCCAGCGGACGCACAATGACAGAGCAGAGTGATCCCGCGGACAGCACTAAGGGCCAGCCCTTAATCGAACACCTCATCGAACTTCGAAGCCGCTTACTCAAAATCGCAGGCTTTGTTTTAGTAATTTTTATACCCTTGTTTTTTTTCGCCAACGACCTTTACAGCTACGTGTCATCCCCCTTGCGCGCTTTCTTACCAGAAGGCGCAACCATGATTGCAACCGAAGTGGCATCTCCCTTTTTAACGCCCTTCAAACTCGCCTTGGTCCTTGCCATTTTTATTGCGATTCCGTTTATCCTGCATCAGATCTGGGCCTTCGTTGCGCCAGGCCTCTATGCCAGTGAAAAACGCTTAGCAGGCCCGCTACTCGCATCCAGCATTGTCCTTTTTTATGCCGGCATGGCTTTTGCGTACTTCGTTGTATTTCCGCTGATCTTTGCTTTTTTCACCAGCATCGCGCCGGCAGGGGTCACGATCATGACCGACATAAATCAATATCTTGATTTCGTGCTCAAGCTATTTTTTGCGTTTGGTATTGCGTTTGAAATCCCGATCGCGACCTTGTTACTCATCTGGTCCGGCGCAACCACAACCAAAAAACTTAAAGAGAAACGGGCCTTTGTGATAGTGGGGTGTTTTATTATCGGCATGTTGCTAACGCCGCCGGACGTTGTCTCGCAGGTTTTATTGGCCATCCCCATGTGGCTCTTGTTCGAAGCCGGCATCATATTTGGGAACCTATTGGTCCCCAAAGACTCAGAATCAGGACCAGAGGTCTAGACGCACCCCGGGCCAGGGCGCGCGCTAATCTGCCGATAGTAAAAACGTAACAGGCCCGTCATTGACCAGACTCACTTGCATGTCCGCGCCAAATCGACCAGTTGCAACGGACTGCACCAAGGCCGCTTCAGCGACAAAAAAATCATACAGCGCTTCGGCCTCCTTCGGCGGCATCGCGGAAGAGAATGAGGGTCTCAGTCCTTTTTGAGTATCGGCTGCCAGTGTAAATTGCGAAACAATTAAAAGACTGCCACTAACTTTGGCAACGTCCAAATTCATGTGCCCGGCAGCATCATTAAAAACACGATAGCGTAGGATCTTGCTCAGTAACTTTTGCGCGATCATTTGCGTGTCTGATTTATCCAAACCGAGAAATATCAACAGCCCGTGTTCAATTTCCCCTACCGTCTCGCCTGCAACTGTGACAGATGCGGCGCTGACACGCTGAATCAGCGCTTTCACAGACTGTCTTTCCTAAGACGCTGAGCAACCGTTTTAGTTGCGCGCAGCAGCGCATCAATCATCGCAGGCTCGGTTGCCGAATGACCTGCCTCTCTAACAACCATGATCTCACTGTTTGACCAATGCTCTTGCAGGGCATACGCCGCACCCATCGGCGTAAGCACGTCAAATCGACCTTGCACAATGATCCCAGGGATGTCTTTTAGCTGACTGGCTTGCGCCAAGATTTGGTTTGGCTCGAGGAAGCACCCGTTCACCATGTAGTGCGTGCCGATACGACATCGCGTCAGAGCCCGCTGAGGCGCGGCATAATGATTCAGCAGTCGCGCATTGGGGTGCAGGTTGGAGCAATGCGCCTCCCAGACAGACCAAGCCTTCGCGGCCGTCATACGGACCAAATCATTGTCTGAGGCCATGAGCTGGCGATAGCTTTCACACGGCGCCGTTGGCTCACCGCTCAATATAGGCGCCATAAAATCCGCCCAATGCTCAGGAAAGAAAGCATTCGCACCATCTTTATAAATCCAGTCAATGTCAGCCTGGCGACCGAGAAAGACGCCTCGTAGAATCAGGCCAAGGACTTTCGCAGGATGGTGCTCTGCGTACGCCAACGCGAGGGTGCTGCCCCACCCACCGCCGAAGACCACCCATGCAGGCACTGCAAGCAGCTCACGGATCTGCTCTAGATCCTTTATTAGGTTGTGAAGCGAGTTGTGTTCAGTCTCACCCTGAGGCGTTGAACGACCCGACCCACGCTGATCAACTAAAATAATACGATACACCGCGGGATCAAAAAACCTGCGGCTGTCAAACTCGCAACCACTGCCAGGGCCACCGTGGAGGAAAACAACCGGTAGCCCCGCCGCGTTACCACTTTCGTCGGCATAAAGATTATGCAGCGCATCAACCTGTAACCGATGCCGCGCGTACGGTTTTATTTCCGGGAACAATGGCTGCATGAATTATTCGACTTTGGCTCGTGACGCGCGTTTTCGCTCATTTTCAGTGAGCAGCTTCTTTCGAAGCCGAATATGATTCGGCGTGATTTCAACCAGTTCGTCGTCATCAATAAATTCAATTGCCTGCTCCAGCGTATACTTCACTGGCGGCGTCAGAACAATATTTTCATCAGTGCCTGATGCCCGCACATTGGTCAACTGTTTGCCCTTAATCGGGTTGACGGGCAGGTCATTTCCTCGGGAATGAATCCCGACAATCATGCCTTCATAGATCGCTTCGTTCGGGTTAATAAAAAGTCTTCCCCTGGGCTGCAAGTTAAACAAGCTAAAGCCCAAACTCTTGCCGCTCACCATGGACACCAAAACGCCGTTGCGTCTTGAGTTAATGTCCTCTCCTGAACGCAAGTCGTAGTGGGAGAACACGCTACTGATGATCCCGCCGCCGGAGGTCAAGGTCATAAATTCCGACCGAAAGCCAATTAACCCGCGGGTTGGAATGACGAAGTCCAGTCGAACCCGACCCTTTGAGTCCGGAACCATATTGCTGAGCGTCCCTTTTCGGGTGCCAATCACTTCCATGATGGCGCCTTGGTGGATTTGCTCACAATCGATACTCAGATTTTCGAAGGGCTCATGAATCTCGCCATCGATCTCTTTGAGAATCACTTCCGGACGCGACACACCGAGTTCATACCCCTCCCGGCGCATGGTCTCTATGAGAACCCCCAAATGCAGCTCACCTCGACCAGAAACCACAAACTTATCTGCCGTATCCCCCGGGGCAACCCGCAACGCGACGTTGTATTGCAGCTCAAGTTCTAAACGATCCTTTAAATTTCGACTGGTTACGAACTTCCCATCCTGACCAGAAAAAGGCGACGTATTGACTTGGAACGTCATCGAAATGGTCGGCTCATCAACCACCAGCGCCGGCAACGCCTCAGGCTGATCGACCTGGCACAAGGTGTCTGAAATCTTCAAGCCATCTATGCCGCAAACGCAAACGATATCGCCGGCACTGGCGGATTCAATTTCAACGCGACTTAGACCAGAAAAGCCCATTACCTGAAGAATCCTACCCTTTTTAACTTGGCCTTCCGCATTTACCACCGACACACTCTGGCCTTTTCGAATCTCACCCCGAGTAATCCGACCAAGGCCGATGAGGCCAACATAGCTATTGTAGTCCAGTGCACTGATTTGCATTTGGAGTGGACCACTTTCTTCAACCTGCGGTGGTGGCACCTGATCGACAATAAGGTCCAACAGATAGCTTAAATCTGCCCCTAAATCATCGCGATTCGGACCCGCAACGCCCTGCATAGCAGAGCCCACAACAACGGGAAAGTCGAGCTGGTCTTCCGTTGCGCCTAATTGATCGAACAACTCAAAGACTTCATCAACCACCCAGTCTGGCCGAGCACCGTCGCGATCTATCTTGTTGACCATTAAAATAGGATTCAGTTTATTTTCAAATGCTTTTCGCGTCACAAACCGGGTTTGCGGCATAGGACCTTCAACAGCATCGACGAGTAACAGAACCGAGTCGACCATACTCAAGATCCGCTCGACCTCACCGCCAAAATCAGCATGACCCGGCGTATCAACAATGTTGATGCGAACGCCGCGCCAATCTAAAGCTGTATTCTTCGCAAGGATAGTGATGCCACGTTCTTTTTCGAGGTCGTTGGAATCCATCAAACGATCGCCGCTTTCATCCCCCCGCTGCAACGCGCCAGCCTGAGATAACAACTTGTCGATCAAGGTTGTTTTTCCATGGTCAACGTGCGCTATGATAGCGACATTGCGTAGATTTTGAGACATAACGTGCAATCCGATAGGGCTTAACGGCCGAAGGAGCGGGATTATACTGAAATCCGCCTTCGGTGCGAGGATTCTAAGCAACAAGGCCATCAAGGATTTCAATGGGTAGCAGGTTGGCGTCTGGGATAAGCGATTTTATGGCCCTTCAAGGCCATCAACCCTCGTTTGGAATTGCCTAATCTGCTGATTGCGACAAATGCTTTATTTTGGTGCGCGGTTGCTATTTAATGCGCCATATTGGTGCAATCTTGCTGCCGCGTAGACGCTTTGTTAATTAAATACGCTACTTATCAGTTACTTATTGCCTTTTAGCTCATGGCATAGTCCTTGCTCTTGATTACCCGAGCAAAGCCGAGTCTTGAGGCTTTACCGTTTTCAACCCGCGAAGGGTGTGTCTGGCGACGTTGCGAGCGCAGAGCCTTCGTTACAAACTAAGGAGTTAACTCAATGATGAAGGCAAAGCTAGAATATATATGGCTCGACGGCTATGAGCCCACCCAAAGCCTACGCAGCAAAACAATGGTTCGATCTGATTTCTCAGGCAAGCTTGAAGACTGCCCGATGTGGGTATTCGATGGCAGCTCGACCGAACAAGCAGAGGGCGGCAGCTCTGACTGTCTACTTAAGCCCGTTGCCATCATCCCTGATCCCGATCGCAACAATGGCTATCTCGTGATGACGGAAGTCCTCAACCCCGACGGTAGCCCACACATCTCTAATGGACGGGCGACAATCGATGACGATGATTCTGATTTTTGGTTCGGCTTTGAACAAGAATATTTCCTGTGGGATACCGACACTGACTTACCACCCGGCTTTCCCCGCGGCGGCTTTCCTGGCCCCCAAGGCCCCTACTACTGTAGCGTTGGCGCGAGCAACACCTTCGGTCGAGATTTTGTCGAAGAACACTTAGACATCTGCCTAGAGGCCGGCCTCAACGTGGAAGGTATTAATGCGGAAGTTGCAACCGGGCAGTGGGAATTCCAAATTTTTGCCAAGGGCGCGCATGACGCTGGCGATCAAATTTGGTTAGCGCGCTATCTGCTCGAACGTACGGGTGAGAAGTATGGTTACGCGATTAATTATCATCCCAAGCCCCTTGGCGATAGCGACTGGAATGGTTCTGGCATGCATGCCAACTTCTCCAACGCCGCCATGCGAGATCTCGGTGACGAAGCTGTTTTTACGAAAATCTGTGAAAATTTCGGGCGTCACATCGAGCGTCACATGAGCGTTTATGGCGCCCACAATGACCAGCGCTTGACGGGCAAGCATGAAACCCAATCTATTGATCAATTCAGCTATGGCGTCTCCGACCGCGGTGCGAGCATTCGTATCCCCGTCAGCACCGTAGTTGATGGCTGGAAAGGCCGCTTAGAGGATCGAAGAACCGCCTCTAACGCCGACCCCTATAAGGTTGCCGCAGCCATCATCAAGACCAGCAAAGAAGCACTGGCCTGATCCAACCGCTCGGGCACCCCACTAGGGGCGTGCCCGAGCACTTTTTCACCTTAACAAATGATGGCCACTCCAAGCCGTGGTTACGCACCCAGCACGCCAGGTCCCAGCCCCTTTTTACTGATTGGCTTTTGTTGATTGGCTTTTGTTGACTGGCTTTGCGCCCTCATAGTTTATATTGTTATAGCTGTTATGAATCGAATAACCCTATGACCAGCCTGCTCTTAACGCTCTTTTCCACAGCCCTTCTGCTCACCACAGCGCCTTTAACGCTGGCTCAGCAAGATGACGCCTCCTATCGCTTGCGCCTGGCGTCGAGCTTAGGCGAGCCGAGAGTTCAGGCCATTGCCGGCCAACTGCCGTTTAGGGTGCAGGTCAAACCACGGCTTGCAAGACACCATACCCTCCACATTGAAACAAAAGATGGTCAGATCAGCGCGGCTGCGGCGCCTGGTGAAACCATCGTACACGCGGTCCCGCGCGGCCTTCACACCTTTTATTTAATTGTAAAAGAGTCAAAAACGGGTCGTGAGGTCAGTCGATCAGCGCCCCTCAACCTCGATGTTCGCCGTCATATTTCACGTCAATAACATTGAGCGCACCATTTTGGTGCGGTAAGCTGACGATACATCTTGGCCTGCAGGCGTAAATCAGGCGTTCAGGGCATTGTCTTATTGGTGCGGATCTTGCTTCCTAATTGGCATGAGTCAGACAATCCAGCAATCACCACAATACTACCGACAGCTTATGGATCAAACCGCCATCGATAACTTGACCACGGCCGTCTTGCTGCTCGATCGAAACCTAAATCTCGTTCGGATCAATCAGTCTGCTGAGAGCCTGTTCGAACTCTCTGAAAAGCGAGCGCTCGAAAAGCCCCTGTCTTTTCAGGTGCCTGGCTGGCTAGCGTTCGAGCCACTACTGCGAGAAGCGCTCAAAAACAATCAGCTCTATACCCAAAGGCAAGCTCAGATAGAACTGCTTGGCGGCGCACACATCACCGTTGACCTCACGGTCACGCCGCTCCCGGAACCCAGTGAAGCTGGACTGCTCATCGAGGTCATTGCACTCGATCGATATCTTCGAATCGACCGGGATAACCTTAACCGGGAACATCAAGAGGGCACCCAGCAAATGATCCGAGGCCTCGCGCACGAAATCAAAAACCCCTTGGGCGGTATTCGAGGCTCGGCCCAGTTACTGCACGAAGAACTCGACTCAAGCGAACTCAAAGAATACACCGCGATTATTATCGAGGAGACCGATCGCCTGAAGACGCTCGTGGATCGATTATTGGGCCCGAACAAACCCTCTGAATTTCGACCCGGCAACATCCACGAAATTCTAGAACGAGCGCGAAAACTCATTGAACTCGAGACCTCAACGGCGCTCACGATCAATCGAGATTATGACCCTTCGATTCCAGAAACCTTGATGGACCCCGACCTGATCTTCCAAGCGACCCTCAATATCATTCGTAATGCGATGCAATCGCTTGCGAAAACTACGAATGCCACAATCAAGCTCGTTACCCGCACCGAGCGCCAATTCACCATCGCATCAGTGCGACATCGCAACGTTTTAAAAGTGGATATCATCGACAACGGGCCGGGCATACCACCAGCACTCCGGGACAACCTGTTTATGCCAATGATTACCGGACGCCCGGATGGCACCGGGCTCGGCCTCAGCGTTGCCCATGCCATTGTGCATCGTCACAAGGGCGTCCTGGAGTTCAGCTCAGACCGAGGCCGGACCCAATTCAGTTTAATCATTCCTTTGGAGGTTGCCCGATAATGATTGCAATGAAACGGGTCTGGGTTGCCGATGATGAGAAATCAATCAGATGGGTACTCGACAAAGCCCTCAGCAAAGAAGGCTTGGATGTAACGTGCTTCAACTCAGCAGAAGATCTGCTTGAAACCTTCAAGACCGAAAAACCGGAAGTCATCATCAGCGATATCCGCATGCACGGCATGGATGGTTTAGCTTTGCTTGCCGAAATCAAACAAGCCTGTCCTGACTTACCTGTGATCATCATGACGGCACATTCGGATCTAGACAGCGCGGTGTCTTCAATTCAGGGCGGCGCTTTCGAATACATCCCGAAGCCTTTTGAAGTAGACGAAGCCGTGTCAGTTGTGAAACGAGCTTTGGCCAATAGCCAAGATCGACATCAAGGCCTGACCGACCAGGAAGATGACCCATCGAACGAGATGATCGGCAAAGCACCGGCGATGCAAGAGGTTTTCAGAGCTATCGGTCGTTTGTCCAGATCACACGTCACGGTTTTAATTAACGGTCAATCGGGAACCGGCAAGGAACTTGTGGCGCAAGCCTTGCATCAGCATAGCCTAAGACGAGAGTTCCCTTTTGTCGCCCTAAACATGGCGGCCATCCCTCAGGACCTCATTGAATCGGAACTCTTCGGGCACGAAAAGGGCGCCTTTACCGGGGCCAATCAAGTTCGAATCGGTCGGTTTGAACAGGCCAACGGCGGCACCCTCTTCCTGGATGAAATCGGGGATATGCCCGCTGAAACCCAAACCCGATTATTGCGCGTGTTATCGGACGGTAAATTTTACCGAGTGGGGGGGCATGAGCCCAGAACCGCCAATGTCCGCATCATTGCGGCAACCCACCAAGACCTGCAATCGCTGGTTGCGGAAAACCGGTTTAGAGAAGATTTATTTCATCGACTCAATGTAATCAGGCTCAATCTTCCCAATTTAGAGGACCGTCGCGAAGACATTCCGCTGTTACTCGCACACTTTTTAAAGACCGCCGCTCAGGAACTCGGTGAAGAGAGCAAAATCATGCTGCCGGAAACCCTTGATTATCTGTGCAGCCTGCCTTGGCCAGGAAACGTTCGACAATTAGAGAATTTTTGCCGATGGATTACGGTTATGGCAACCGGCCGCGACGTTCACTTAAGCGATCTGCCGCCCGAACTTAGGCATACCGAAACACAGACCGTGACGAATGGGACGGATCAATGGCATCATCTGCTGGGCCGTTGGGCCGAAACTCAATTGCTTGCAAATGATTTGGGCGATGCTGGCCTGCTTGGTGATGCGCTGCCTCTGTTTGAGCGCGTTCTGATTGACGCGACCCTTGCCCATACTGCCGGCAGAAAACGCGACGCCGCGATGTTGCTGGGCTGGGGACGAAACACCCTAACCCGAAAAATGCAGGAACTCGATATGGACAGCACGGGTTCGGAAGACTGATAAAACAATTGCGAAACAAGGCCCAAAGTCATGCTAAACGTCGTGCTCTACGAGCCTGAAATCCCACCGAACACCGGCAACATCATGCGGCTATGCGCCAATACCGGTGCGCGGCTGCATCTTGTTGAACCCCTGGGCTTTACCTTAGAAGAAAAATTATTGCGACGGGCCGCGCTCGATTATCGGGACTTTGCAAGCGTTGAAGTTCATCCATCCTTTGAAGCGCTCAAAGTAAGCGCAGGCCAAGCTCGATTCATCGCCGTCAGCACCAAGGCCGAAACCCGGTATGACCAATTTCAGTATGAAGATAATGACTATTTAACGTTTGGACCAGAAACGCGGGGTTTGCCCGAAACGCTGATGTTCTCTGAGGCTTTTTCAGACGCCATCACCATCCCAATGCGCACGGGCAGCCGTTCGATCAATCTCTCTAATGCGGCGGCTATTGTTTTGTTCGAAGCGTTTCGACAGCAGAATTTCGACAGCTTTTACTGAACTGATGCGGCCTCTCTCTCCCGCGCCAACTTCGCCTGCTCGTACAGGGCATCGAAGTTAACCGGCGCTAACATCAGCGGCGGGAAACTGCCTTTGATAATGAGCGAGGCGATATTCTCCCGGGCATACGGAAACAGGATATTCGGACAAAAGCTCGCCAACATGTGATCTTTCGCGGCCTCATCCAAACCATCGACTACGAATATCCCGGCCTGCTGGACTTCCGCCAAATAAAGCGTCTTGTCAGATTCATCTTTTGCCGTCAGCGTTAATGAAAGAATGACTTCCCATAGACCCGCCTCGATCGCAACATGACGCGCATTCAGGTCAAGATTCACAGAGGGCTTGGGCGAAGACCGAAAGCTACCGGGTGAACTCGGCGACTCGAACGACACATCCTTTAAATAAATACGCTGGATGGCAAACTTTGGCTGCTGTTCCGGCGTGGCGGTTGATTCACTCATAATCCTCTCCTAATAAGCCATCAAGCAGACCTGCTCGCTCGAGTTGATAGAGCTCATCACAGCCCCCAATGTGTTGTTCCCCAATCCATATCTGAGGCACGGTGTTCGATCCGGCACGAGACGCCATGAGACGGCGTTCGGCGGCATCAGAGTCTACCGCTACTTCTTCATACGTCACGTTCTTAGCATCCAACAACATTTTTGCCCGAACACAAAAGGGGCAAAACCGGGTTGTATACAGGGAAACTTGAGCCATCATTGATCTCCGCCGCTAGCAAAAAGCGTTATTTAACGATCGGCAGGCCGGCGCCGACCCATTCAGTCATGCCGCCAGAAAGACGCTTGATATCCGTAAACCCCGCCTTAATCAGCTTGCTGCCAATCGCGCTCGAGTGTTGCCCTATTTTACACACCAACACCACAGGCCGATCCTTATCCGCGCTCAACTCATCGCCACGGGTTGCGTAACTGGTGTAGGGTAGACT
>JABGTE010000056.1 GCA_018647445.1 Gammaproteobacteria bacterium | reverse complement strand
TCGACCCTCAACGTGCTTCGAAACAAAATCAGCGCCCAGCATCAAATTCATTTAGCGCTTGGCGATCTTCCTTTAATCAACTGCAACCAGGGCAAGTTGAACCAAGTCTTCACGAATCTAATTCTGAATGGTCTACAAGCCATGGGGCCATCGGGCGACCTTTATATCGATAGTTATCAAGATGGCGAACAGGTCGTGATTCGAATATCCGATGATGGTCCGGGTATCGACGATGCGATTGCGCTGGAAATCTTTCAGCCTTTTTACACCACGAAAAAGGTGGGTGAAGGCACAGGCCTTGGCCTATCGATCAGTCGCAGCATCATCACTGAACTGCATGCTGGCCGGATCAGCGTCGTTACAGATGGTCGTGGCCGAGGTGCAACCTTTGAGATCCAAATTCCGATCGAACAGGAACACTTTGACTCAGTTTGATCGCCTGTTCTGGCCGGAATTGCGTTGCCACCAAAAAAACCCGGCTTATTATAAAAGCGCAGGCGTAACCTGACGCGCAGCGCCCATCTGCTGTAATGCCGAACCGGCCATTGATTTTGTGAATCGGGACGAATCAAAAGATTCATTAGCGCGTCGACGAGCAAGGTCCTAAACTACGATCCTCAACAATCGTGGAATTTCAGGTTATGGCTCAACAAGGTGAAGGCAGTTTGCAAGCCCCAACGCGTCATCCTTTAGGATGGCAGGAAGATAATTTCTGGGAGCGAGATTTACTCAACGAGGAGTTAGAGCGCGTCTATGATGTTTGCCATGGTTGCCGCCGCTGCGTCAGCTTGTGTGATGCCTTTCCAACGCTGTTTGACTTGGTCGATGAGTCCGAAACCATGGAAGTCGATGGTGTTGAGAAGAGCGACTTTTTTGATGTTGTTGAGCAGTGCTATCTGTGCGATTTGTGCTACCTGACGAAGTGTCCTTATGTACCACCGCATGAATGGAACATCGACTTCCCTCATTTGATGCTCCGTGCCAAGGCGCAGAAGTTTAAAGCGGACGGTGGTAGCTTCCGAGATAATTTATTAACCAGCACCGACGCCATGGGCAGGGCTCTCACAACCATACCCCTAGTCGATGTTACGGCTAATGCGCTTAACAAAAATAAGCTCTTTCGGAATGCGCTGGAAACAACCCTCGGCGTCCACGCTGACGCGCCATTACCAGAATATCACCGTAACACGCTCCGCAAGCAGTTTTCAGCACCCTCCAAATCCGCCACCCCACTCGGGCGCACAACGGGCAAGGTTGCGCTCTACGCTACCTGTTATGGCAATTACAACACGCCAGATCTTGGTCAGGATTTCGCCCAAGTCTTTGCTCATAACGATATTCATATTGAACTGGTACCCAAAGAGGCTTGTTGCGGCATGCCAAAATTAGAACTGGGTGACTTGGATAGCGTGAATGCACTGAAGGAAAAAAACATTCCCGTGCTCGCGAAACTCGTCGATCAAGGTTTTGATCTAATCGCCCCGATCCCGTCCTGCGTTTTAATGTACAAACAAGAATTACCGTTAATGTACCCCAATGATCCAGATGTCTTAAAGGTCAAAAACGCGTTTTTTGATCCTTTCGAATACCTCTTCCTAAGGCACAAAGAAGGTGGCCTAAAATTAGACTTTAAAGAAGCTCTTGGAGAGGTCAGTTACCAGGTCGCCTGTCACCTCAGAGTTCAAAATATTGGCAATAAAACCCGCGATATCTTGAATTTAGTGAACGATACCGAGGTCCTCACGATTGAGCGGTGCTCAGGCCATGATGGGACCTATGCGGTAAAAGAAGAAACCCGCGCAAAATCCGTGAAGATTGCCAAACCTGTGGTTCGCTTTGTGGATACAAAGCAAGCCAAGCACTTTGCCAGCGATTGTCCTATGGCTGCGGTTCACATCGCAAATCTTTCTGAATCGGTAGACTTGGCGGCTCATCCTATGACCCTGCTGAGAAAAGCTTACGGTTTGTAAAGGGCCTAGCACCGCCTTCATTCAATCAGGCGGGATTCAATACCGGTGAACAGCGTAGACGAAGCAAAGTCGATGAACTTTGCTTCGTCCTCAACCGCTGCACGACTGGCTAGCCGGCGCGCTTCCTGAGAGCCACCGCCCGGCCCCACCCAAACCTCGGCATGCCCTAAATAAACCGGGCAAACGAAACCCAAAGCAGCCGCAATGTTTGCATTCACAGGATGATCCAGCCGGTGAACTTGGACATAACGCGCGATGCCAGAGTCGGGTGCATGTTGCCGGATCAAGGGGCCATGCGACTGCAGCCAATACTGCCGTGCCGCAGCTTCTGATAGATCGCGACGATGCTGAAGCGGGAACTGCAGTTTTTTCAATACGCTGCCGGCACTTGCTACCAAATCTTCAGGGGTTGGATTGACTTGAGGATATTCCATAGCGAGCCATGCGGGAGACTGCCCGGCATCCAGCCAAGCGGCTTGCGCCGCAACCAGATCCGCAAGCTGCTCAAGCCCGCCGCCTATCAAAGCCTGAACCGCCTCTGCCTCGGTTGCCCACCATAGCTCAAGGACCAAATCAAAAGGGGCTTGCATCGAACCACCTCGAGCACGATTCATCTGAACGAACAGGTCATTGTCCTGCCCTAATACTGCCAACGCGCGTTGGCACCCGAGACTCGTGAGGACGTCTAGCCAAGGCTCTTTTAGACTCTCGTGCCAAGCGACCTGGAAGCCCTCCGAGCTTACAGAGGACTGGCGCCGGAGATAATACTCGAATCGAATCACGTCATTTCTCCTTGATTATGCTGGGTTCGCTAGGCGCCCTGCACGCCCACTGATCGCGGCCTAAATTAGACGCATCAAATTCTGCCAGGCATATCCGCGGTTTAACTTTGGGTTGCCATCTGCGGCACTCCTTCGGCCAGTTCCACCCAGTTCTGTTTGCTATCACACCAGACATGGAACTGCGGTGCAAAGCTGTCTGTTTGATCCAACGTGCCGGTCTTCAAAAACAACATCTCGGCCTGAGCTGGAATCAAGGAATACAAGGGCGATCCGCAACGTCCACAAAAATACCGCTCAACTTGGCTGCCGCTGTCGGTATCAGCATCTAAATAAAGCTTGGGTTCAGCACCCGAAAACGTAATGCTGGTCTTTGGAACGCCCCATAATGTCGAGAACGCCGAACCGGCTTGCCGCTGGCAGTTTTTACAATGACAAACCCCTGCCATCAGGGGCTCCCCGGAGATTTTATAGGTGATATCACCACAAAGACACTGACCTGAATATGATGTCATACTGCGCTCCTGACTGTCCGTTAAAAGACAATTTAGTCCCAACACAAAAAATTATCGCGCGGCCCCCTCTTGCCAAGCCTTGATTCCGATTGGGTCAAGCCTCGCGTCAAGCGCATTCCGCTAATCACACTGTAAGCTTTATTTGCAGTCAATCCAAATTGGATAACGCAATGCTGAGTCGCAGGAGGGTTATAACAACGGAGCCTTCCAGACCAAACAACCAGCGCACCTTTCCGCTTATCGCCCCCCCTTACCGACAGACTGTATTGGCAAACAGGGCTGATGCCATGAGGAGCGACTAGCTCAGTATCGGCAAGTCCCACTTTCCGTGGAGTCGCGTGGAGTCCCGTACACTCGTCCCCAATTTTCAGAGGCTTTCATTCCCGACCAAATCTTTGGTAACCTGCTCGCAGCTATACTCAAGCGCTCTTACAAAGGACCACTGATGACAGATCATAAAAACCCCTTAACGCCCGAAGAGTCTTGGGTCATCCTTCAAAAAGGCACTGAAAGGCCCTTCACGGGTGAATACGACGATCATTTTGATGCGGGCGTCTACGTGTGTCGCCAATGTGATCAGCCACTGTATCGCTCTGAGGACAAGTTCCAGGCGCACTGCGGTTGGCCCGCCTTTGACGATGAAATATCAGGCGCGGTCCGCCGCGAAGTTGATGCCGATGGTCATCGAGTCGAGATCCTTTGTAGTCAGTGTGATGGTCACTTGGGCCATGTCTTTGAGGGGGAACGCATCACCGAAAAAAACACCCGACACTGTGTTAATTCTATCTCAATGAGGTTTCAAACTGTTTAACACACTCTCGGAAAAAGAGGACTCGAGGCCCGAGTCGCGAGCGGACGGCTACCAAGCGACCCTCTGACTTTTATCGACCGGGCCGCATCACTGCAGCAAAACAACCCTGTTCGTCAGATCACCACAATGCCCCACGGTGAACACGTTAATGCTTGCCCGGCTGCGTCGCTCACCTGAGCAGGCAAGCCTCTAATGCATTCGTTTTGCAATCCTCGGGGCGATCAACATTAACCCGATACCAGTGACAACCGCCAACAGCCCCAACTTTTCAAACACTTCGACATAAACTGCAAGGGATACCGTCCCAGATACATCGCCGCCTGAGCCTTCAATGGCCATCAAACTCGCGATCCAACCCCCGACGTACGCTGCAAACGCACTGGATAAAAACCAAACCCCCATCATCATTGCGGCCACCCGCCGCACGGATAATTTGGTGACCATAGACAAGCCAACCGGCGACAGACACAACTCGCCCATAGTATGCAGCCAATACATCAGCACCAACCACACGACGGCAACCTGGCCGTTAGGCCCAGCATAAGCCGCACCCAGCACCAAGGCGTAGAATCCGAGGCCGACCAGGATAATCGCCACGCCAAACTTCATCGGGGTAGACGGTTCTCGTTGAACCCGGGCCATCATCACCCAAAGCAGCGCGAAAATGGGTGCAAATAGGATAATAAACAATGAATTCAAGCTGCCAAACATACCGGCTGTCAAAAAATCTCCACGGTCCACATTACGGTCGGTAAACAGGGTTAACGACGATCCAGCCTGCTCAAACAAGGCCCAAAAAACCACCGATAGAAAGATGAGCAGCAACATCGACAACATCCGATCTCGCTCCTTGGGTGTACACGCGGTCATTGAAAACCAGATAACGTAGGCTGTGATCACACTGGTAAACAGGATCAACACGACCCCCATCTCCTGAGTATTTTGAATCGCAAACCAAATCACCCCCACAAAAAGGACCGCAGAGACATAGATTCGATGTTCCAGCGAGATGCCAAACCGCCGAGCCGCCAAAGCCGCCGGCGCTGGCGGCAGACCCAGCCCTGCGAGATACTTCGAGCCAAGTAAAAACGTTAGCAGCCCGATCACCATGCCAATCCCGGCTAGACCAAAACCATAGCGCCAGCCGTAGGTTTCGCCCAAATAAGCACACAGAAGCGTCGCCACAAAAGCACCCAAATTAATCCCCATGTAGAAGATGGTAAAGCCGCCATCGCGCCGGGGATCACCCTCTCCATAAAGCCCGCCCACGATGGTTGATATATTCGCCTTTAAAAAACCGACCCCAACGATAATAAACGAAAGCGCAAGATAGAAGGCTTGCTCATGCTCCACAGACCGCTTAACCGTCTCGCCAATAACAACCGCCGGCGGGCCTTCATAGGCCATCCCGAGATGACCCGCAACCAGCAATACCGCACCGAAAATAATGGCCTTGCGAAGGCCAAGATAACGATCGGCAATCATGCCGCCCAATACCGGAACGGCGTAGACCATCGCCGCGTAACTACCGTAAATCATTGCCGCCTCGCCATCGGCATACAACCAGTGTTTGGTGAGATATAAAATCAAAAGGGCACGCATCCCGTAATAACTAAATCGCTCCCACATTTCGGTCGCGAACAACACGAACAATCCAGGCGGATGGCCGAGCCAAGTTGATTGCGTGGGGGATTGCATCATGGTCTCATTCCATTTTGTTCATTGAATTTAGCTTTGAGCGTCCAGCACGGCATTCAGTTTTTGACCTGACCCGCGGTCAGCAAAGCATTGTTGGTCGATACGGGAAACACGGTTTCGGGATCCATCGGTCTGAAACTTCGAATACGATCGATGATGACATCGCCCGCACCGACTGGAAAACTTGCCAATCGAGCGGCCCAAACCCGCGCCTGGGTTAGCACCTCGTCGTCGGGCACCACCGATTGAATCAACCCGATGTGCGCAAGTTCCGTCGCCCCCACCCGGTCACCCAATAAAGCTAGCCGCGCAAGCGTTTGCTCTGACGTTTTTAGACGCAACCAAGCCGCATTGATCGGGATATCTGAGCCTTGTTGAATCTCGCCGATTTGAAGAAAGGCCGAGTCACCGGCAACGGCTAAATCACAGGCGAAAACGAGCGCGGCACCAGCATTGATCGCGTATTTTTCTAAAGCGCAAATCAGGGGCTTTGGGCAGCGATAGAGCGCGAGATGCAAGGCTCTAATCGACGCCTGATGCCAGACACCATCCTCACTCCCTAGATCTTCATTGCTTTGCAAGGCTTTTAAATCGATCCCCGAACAGAAACAATGATCTGCGCCGCGCAGGATGATCGCCGCAACATCCGCAGAGCGTGATAAGCCTTCTATCGCCGTTGTGAGTTGCGCTGCAAGTCCGGGCGTTAACGCATTGCGGCGCGCTGGCCTGTCTAGAATAATTTCCGCCCAGCCTTGATGCTGCTCAATTTGAACAAAATCTAACATGGCGATTTCCCTAATGGTTTCCAGTCATTTTAGAATGCATTAATCCCCAAAACTTTACCACCCAACCGATTGCTTTGGATGAGATTTATTGATGCTGGACCGCTCATCACCACGTTATTACGCGTCACTCAGCGTGGCGTCCATGCAAAACTTTTTCGCAAGGCACGATCGCTACGGCCTTTTACCCATGCGTGAGATCTGAGATGATTTGACCTTGGACGCTTTTCACACTTGACCACCAACGTGCCTAGCATCCGGACATCACGATCACTCAAGGATTCACAGCATGAAGACCATAACCCTGCGATTAGGGGCACTTAGAACCACGATGCGCGAGGCCAACATAGCGGCCTACATCGTGCCAACAACAGATGAATACCTCGGGGAATATGTTCCTGAGCAGAATCAACGCCTGGCCTACCTTTCCGGATTCACCGGATCCGCCGGCACCCTGGTCGTGACCCAGGAGCGGGCGGCACTCTTCGTGGATGGCCGCTACACCTTGCAAGCCTCAAACCAATGCCCAACACCGCTCTTTGAGCATCATCACCTGATCAATGAACCGGTCCTGGCTTGGCTGAAAGAAACGCTGCAGTCGGGTCAGACAGTCGCGCTGGACGGACGGGTTGTAACTTACCGGTTCTTTAAAACAGTGGAAACTGAATTGGGTGAACTGAACATCTCATTGCAGGCGTTAACGCACAACCCAATCGATGACATTTGGACTGATCGTCCAACGGCTGTGATATCGCCTGCAATCCTTTTGAGCGAGGCCTTTTCAGGCGAGTCCAGCACATCAAAACGTGCGCGAATTGCAAACAATCTCAAAGCGGCAGGCGCTGATGCGGCCATCATCAGCCAACTGGACTCCATCGCATGGTTACTGAACATTCGAGGCAATGATGTTCCGCACTTACCGGTCCTGCTCAGTCAATCGATTTTACTCAATGACGGAACACAGCATTTGTTTATTGACTCTGCCAAGATTCCGCATGGCTTTGACGAACATGTCGGCAAACAGGTTTTTGTCCATGAAGCCGAAGATTTTTCAGGCTTCTTGGAACGCTATGGGGCCCAGCAACCGAAAGTCTTGCTGGACCCAGATGGCACCAACGCTCTAACGGCCTTGACTTGCTTGTCTTCTAACTGCCACTTAATTGAAGGAAAAGATCCCGTTGAGCTGCCAAAAGCGCAAAAGAACACCGTTGAAGTCAGCGGTATTCGCGAGGCGCACATCCGTGATGGCGCAGCCCTCAGCGAATACCTTTGCTGGATTGATGGGGAGGTTGCCAAGGGTCACTACCATGACGAAGGCGTCTTATCCGATCGGCTCGAACAGTTCCGACGTGCCCTGCCAGAACTTAAAGACCTCTCGTTTTCCACCATTTCCGCAGCAGGCAGCAATGCAGCGATGGCCCATTACTCACACACCAATGGCATCCCCGCGGCGCTCACGCCGAACTCACTGTATCTCGTCGACTCGGGCGGCCAATACTTCGATGGCACCACCGACGTCACTCGAACGATCGCCATCGATGAGCCCAGAGCCGATCATAAAAACCTATTTACACGGGTCCTAAAAGGTCACATTGCGTTGGCGATGGCCAGCTTCCCAGAAGGGGTTCAGGGTCATCAGTTGGACGTACTCGCGCGGCAATTCCTTTGGGAGATTGGCAAGGACTTTGACCATGGTACTGGCCATGGCGTGGGTTGTTATCTAAGCGTGCATGAAGGTCCTCAACGTATTGGTAAGTCACCACATCCCACCGCTTCGTTGCTGCCTGGCATGGTGGTATCCAACGAGCCTGGATATTACGAACCGAACGACTACGGTATTCGTTGCGAAAATCTCATGGTGGTGGTGCGCCTGGCGTCTGGCATGCTGGGGTTTGAAACCCTCACCTTTGCGCCATTTGATCACCACCTGATTGATAAGAGCATTCTCACCGAGGCAGAGCGGCGATGGTTGAATGATTATCATGAAGCCGTTTTTGAAAAGCTCGGCGACCGTATCGATCCCGCTGCGAAACCTTGGCTATTGCAAGCCACTGCTGCGCTTTGAGGGATTCTGACGTGAATCGTTTTGACGTGTTTAACCTGGCCTTAGCGCGGCCCTGGGCTGATAGCGCGCTCATTTCAAACCACTATTCCAAAACCTCTTTTGCAGCATGCCAAACCCTTTTCATCGGCGCCTGCTCAACGCGCGGGTCTATTCAGTGACACGCTTTGACCACATTTTTTCAAATCAAAGCGAATTGATTTTAAAAATCGGCGCTTCCACTATTCATCAAATGACCCTACCCAGAATCACTCAAAGGAGCTAACCGGATGAACCCAACCCGCGCTGAGGCCATCGCGTCGCTCACTACCACCGGCATGCCCTACGCCCTTGAACAGGGATTTATTAATGATAGGCCCTGCCGATTTTTCACTCATGCGCCGCGCACCCTTGGTCAACTCTTTGCCGACAATGTCTCGGATAAAACCTTTTTGGTTTACGAAAATGAGCGGCTTTCATTTTCAGAGGTTCATGATCAAGCCATGCGCCTAGCTAATGTCCTCGCCCGTGAATTCGGGGTCGAGCACGGTGATCGCGTCGCAATCTCCATGCGCAACTATCCAGAGTGGGTCATCTCGTTCATGGCGGTAACTGCGATGGGCGGCGTTGCGGTCTGCATGAACGCGCTCTGGCAAACCGATGAGATTGAATACGGTTTAACCCATAGCGGCAGCAAGGTATTCATCGCCGATGAGGAACGCCTGCAACGGATTGCACCGATTGCCGACAAGTTGGCGCTGCGCATTATCGTAACCCGTCATCAAAACCTTGAAAGCAGCGCGCAATGTCAGTCATTTTCGGAACTGCTCTCACAAAACTCTTCAACGGACCTAAGTTGGGCCTCGGTCAGTCCAGATGACTACGCCACAATTTTTTACACCTCGGGATCAACCGGACATCCCAAAGGCGCCGTCTCTTGTCATCGAAACATCATTAGCGCGCTATTCTCTTGGGAGCTTGATCTCGCAGCACGACAATTAGAATTGGGCGTTTCGCCACCACCAGCCGCCGACCAACCCGCAACACTTCTCGCAGTGCCGTTATTTCATGCAACCGGCTCGCATGCTGTCTTTCTGCAATCCTATCGAGCCCAACGTAAAATGGTTTCGATGTATCGCTGGGATCCATTGCAGGCGGTCCGACTGATTGAATTAGAGCGCATTACCTCCTTTGTCGCACCGGCTGCGATGACAGGCGATCTCATTGAAGCTGGCAAACAATCGGATGCTGACCTCAGTAGCTTATTATCGGTAGGAGGTGGCGGCGCGCCTCGAGCGCCTGCTCAGGTTCAAAACATTCCGAAAGCCTTTAACAACGCGTTACCCGGCACAGGTTGGGGCATGACCGAAACCAATGCCATCGGTACTGGCATCGGTGGCGAAGAATATCTGTTGCGGCCAGCCAGTTCTGGTCGATGCTCAGCCGTCCTCGACATTTTGATTGTCGATGATGCGGGCAAGCCACTCCCTGCTGGCGAACGCGGCGAGTTGCGGATTCGAGGCGCATCGGTGATCGATGGCTACTGGGATCGCCCTGAGGCCAACGCTGAAGCCTTTGAAGATGGCTGGCTCAAAACCGGCGATGTGGCCTACTTGGACGATGAAGGCTATCTCTTCATCGTTGATCGGATCAAAGATTTAGTCATCCGTGGGGGCGAGAATATCGGCTGCGCAGAGGTCGAAGCCGCTTTACTCGCGCTTGATCAGGTCCTTGAAGCCAGCGTTTACGCCGTGCCCGATGCACGCTTAGGCGAGGAAGTTGGTGCAACCTTGTATGCTCAAGCAGATTTAGACATCGCCGAGATCCAAACTCAACTCGCGGCTCACATCGCGAAATTTAAGATTCCCAGGTACATTCACCTTCAAACAGAACCGTTGCCTCGAATCGCCTCGGGTAAGATCGACAAGCGTACACTACGATCAATTGCCACCAGTCGGCTGGGCCTTACAGGCCAACTCGTTTGATCTTCGCCAGTCGAAAACTGTTAATATAGGCGCCTTCTATCGAGAGTCATTGTCCTATGCAAACCCAGCAAATTTCCCACCTTTTTCAGGAGAATCCGCCACTCGGTCAAAAGGTTCAAGTTCAAGGTTGGGTCAGGACCAAACGGGACTCAAAAGCGGGGTTTTCGTTTGTTGCCGTGCACGATGGGTCAAGTTTCGATCCTATTCAAGCTGTGATTCCTGCAACCCTTATAAATTATACCAGCGAGGTTCTCGCGCTCTCCACAGGCTGTTCGGTCACGATCATCGGTGAACTCACCGCCTCAGAAGGCCGGGGCCAAGCGGTTGAGATTCAGGCCACGTCCGTTGAGATTCATGGTTGGGTCGATGATCCAGAAACCTATCCGATCGCCAAGAAGCGGCACACGTTCGAATACTTACGCAGCGTCGCCCATCTTCGCCCCAGAACCAACACCTTTGGCGCAATCACTCGCGTCCGAACGGTTCTGGCGAATGCCATCCACAATTATTTTTTTCAAAACGGGTTTCATTGGATCAACACCCCGCTAATCACCGCGAGCGACTGTGAGGGCGCAGGCGAACTGTTTCGGGTGAGCACTTTAGACCTAGTTAATCAAAAAGATATCAGTTTTGAAGATGATTTTTTTGGCAAAGAAGCCTTTTTAACTGTTTCTGGGCAATTGAATGTCGAGGCCTATTGCCTCGCCATGAGCAAAGTCTACACCTTTGGCCCGACCTTTCGGGCTGAAAATTCAAACACCTCACGCCACCTAGCTGAGTTTTGGATGGTTGAACCCGAGATTGCGTTTTCCGATCTGGCTGATAATGCTGATCTCGCGGAGGCGCTTTTAAAACACTGCTTGAAGGCAGTCCTCGAGCACTGCCAGCAGGACATCGATTTCTTCAACGAACGAATCGATAACACCGTTCGAAGTCGTATTGAAACCGTTGTCCAGGAGCCTTTTGAGCGCATGACGTACTCGCAGGCCATCACAATTCTGGAGGCCTCGGGTCAAAAATTCGATTTCCCCGTGTCTTGGGGCCGAGATCTGCAAAGTGAGCATGAACGGTTTCTCGCTGAAACCCACGTCGGGCGACCGGTCGTCTTATTAGACTACCCAAAAGATATTAAAGCGTTTTATATGCGCCTGAATGATGATGAAAAAACAGTGGCAGCGATGGATGTTCTCGCCCCTGGTATCGGCGAGATTATTGGAGGTAGTCAGCGTGAGGAGCGCTTAGACGTCCTCGATGCGAGAATACCCGATGAGGCGATGCGGGAGAGCTTGTGGTGGTATCGAGATCTCAGACGTTATGGCACAGTGCCTCACGCCGGCTTTGGCCTGGGCTTTGAACGACTGCTGAACTATGTGACCGGCATGGACAATATCCGAGACGCCATCCCATTCCCAAGAACCCCCGGTCACGCCGATTTTTAGGCCTTACCCACCCATCATCATTTTCCAGGTTTCGGGGTCCTTGATCTTGAGATAGGTATTGCTGCGTTTGGTTTCGCCCATCGTAGCATGGGGCACCGCACTGTAGTTGTGGCCCGGAAGCAACAACGTGTCGTCTGGCAAGCTCGCCAGCTGCTGCAAACTCCGAAACATATCGTCGGTGTTGGAACCGGGCAGATCCACTCGTCCACAACCATCGATAAAGAGCGTGTCGCCAGAGATTAAGGTGTTTTTGACCCGAAAACATTGGGACCCTGGCGTATGACCCGGGGTATGCAGAAATTCGATTTCAACATCACCGATCTTCAGCTTTTGACCTGACGTCACCTTTTTGATGTCCGAATCCGAAATACCCGTGACTTTCTTAACGCCCGCCGCTTCGTGTTCATTCGCATAAATCGGGACACTGTGATGCTCGAGTAAGCGACTAACCCCTTCAACCGTATTCTGCCCAAAACTACCGCCACAGTGATCGGGGTGGTAATGCGTCAACAAAGCGCCCGTTAACTTATAGTCACGTTCCTCAATCATGCCCAACAATCCAAGAATATCCCAAGCAGGATCCACAACCACCACCTCTCGCGTCGCGCGGTCCCCAATCAGATACGCAAAATTCTGCATTGGCCCAATTTGGATTTGTTCTACAATTAATTGTTCAGCGACTTGCATTTTGGTCTCCTTATTCGACAGCCGCGGTGACCGCGACTTCTACCTTTAACGCCGGCACCACCAGCTTCGACTCGACACAGGCCCGAGTTGGGGACGCGCTGGGGATAACCCATGCATCCCAAACCACGTTGAATTCGGAAAAATCGTTGATGTCCGACAACCAGATTTGAGCCGTTAACAACTTGGATTTATCGGTACCTGCAGCGGCCAGCAAGACATCGATTTCTGACAAGATTTCCTGCGCCTGTTCAGCGACCGATCCACCAGCAGTAAGCTTTGCAACCTGCCCGGCAGTCGTCAACAAGCCCCCATAGACGACCGCTTGACTCATTCTTGGGTTGGTTTTTAGCCGTTTAATTTCCATTGTATTGTCCTTGTGCTACACCGTCTTTGCCCCTGCATACTATCACGTTGCAGCGCCTCTCAAAGCGTCTCCAAGGCAAGCATCGATCGACAAGGCGCAAAGGTCCGCCGATGATGCGGCGTTAATCCGAGCACGCTGAGGGCTGCGCGATGTTTCAAAGTGGGGTACCCCTTGTGGGCTGCAAACCCATAACCTGGGAAGTGACCATCTAAGGCAATCATTTCTGCATCCCGAGCAACCTTGGCGATGATGGACGCTGCCTGAATCGCGCCAACAAACTGATCGCCCTTTACGATCCAGCGGCCGACACATGAAACCTTCGGCAACCGATTACCATCAACCAAAGCCAATTCTGGAGACACCTTGAGACGATCAAAAGCCCGTGACATCGCCAACAAACTGGCTTGTAAAATATTGAGCGCATCAATTTCTTCAACTTCCGCTCGCCCGATTGCCCAAGCCGTGGCGTTGTGTTTAATGCGCTCATCCAAACGACGACGATTACCTTCCGACAAGGCTTTCGAGTCTTTCAGACCGGTGATGGGCCGCGCCCGATCTAGGATCACCGCAGCGGCCACGACAGGCCCCGCAATGGGACCACGGCCCACTTCGTCTAAGCCCACAATCCGCAGGCCCATCATAGGCTTTGCCGACTCGCCGCTAACGCGATGATTGGTTGCGCCGCTTGCAGCCTCAGATCGCCTTTAAGAGACTCGTGAATAACATCAAAAGCTACTTGCAGCTTAATCGGCTCCGGGTGATCTAAAAGCCGCTCCAGGGCTGTCGCCAGATTGGGTCCGGTTACCTTGTCCTGAATCAACTCCTCAACCAGCGCCTCACCTGCCAAGATATTCGGCAGGGCAAAATGTCTCGCCCCAACCATCCTTGATACCAACCAATAGGTCATCGGGCCCAATCGGTAGGCCATAACCATGGGTTTTCGAAGCAGCATTGCTTCGAGGGTAGCCGTACCAGAATTGACCATAACTGCATCGCTTGCCGCCATCACGGTTAACGCGTTGCCAACCTCGACCTGAATAAAATCCGTGGCACCAGAGGCTTGAATCAAATCACGTATCTCCTGGGCCCTTGCCGGATTAGCCGCCGCCACAAAAAATCGAACTGAGCGAGTCAGCAACAATTGCTTCGCGGCTTCCAAATAAGCGGGCATCATGGATGCAACTTCGCTACGCCGACTGCCCGGTAAGAGTGCAATTACCTGCTCTTGCGGTGCAATGGCCAGAGCTGTGCGCGCGTTGGCATTTCGCGCCCAACGATCGTCATTCTCTATTAATTGCGCCTTTGGATGCCCCACAAAGCGCACCGGGATACCGAACTGCTCATAGATCTCCGTCTCAAACGGATAGAGCGTCAGCATCAGGTCGACCCGGCGCTTAATCGAATGGATGCGGCCCTTACGCCAGGCCCAGACGGATGGGGAGACATAATGGACTGTGGGGATTTGAGCGCGCTTGAGCAAGCCCGCTAACAAAAGATTAAAAAAATTGAAATCGACCCCAATAAAAGCTGCAGGCTGCAGCGCTAAACAACGATGGCGAAGCTGCCAAAGCAGGCTGATAAGCGTTGGTAATTTCAGAAGCGGCCCGACAAAGCCATTGACGGACAATGTTTCAATATCGAACCAGGCATCGAGCCCAGCCGCTTGCATCAACTGACCGCCGACACCTGAAAACTTCGCATTAGGCTGCTCGGCTCTGATTGCCGTTATTAGGTCTGCGCCGAGCGCATCGCCAGACGGCTCACCTGCGACAAGGACATAGTGGCTCACCGACTCGAGCGCCACCTTTTGGATTAACTCGCTTTCTGTTCAGCGCACGTCAGCAGAGTCGAGCATGCCAATCGATCACCGACATACGCTTTACCTTGAGCTTTCATCCAATGGCTCCTGAGATTGATGATATCAACTTCCAATCGGATCTGGTCTCCCGGGACCACAGAACTTTTAAACTTCGTCTTATCCGTGCCCGCCAAATAATAGATGTAGCCGTCATCAAGGGTTCTGCCACGCGAGGCAAATGCCAGAATACCCGCAGCCTGAGCGAGCGCTTCAACGATCATCACACCGGGGAAAACCGGTGTATCGGGAAAATGACCCGTGAAGACCTGCTCGTTAATAGTGACATTTTTGATGCAGACAATTCGTTTGTCATCAACGATTTCAATGACTCGATCCACCAACAAAAAGGGGTATCGATGCGGCAATAATTTCCAAATGTCCGTTGTTTCCATAACTGCTCCATTGCCGAATAGGACGCGATCCATTGTTTAAGATGCGATCATTGCTTATATAATTGAAGGAACCGATCAATCGCGGTTTACTAAGACTCTAATTTGCGCAGCCGCTTATAAAGATCATCAAGTTTCCTAAAGACCACGACACTGCGCTTCCAATGCCTGCTGGACATTAATCCCGTGCCTGAACTATACCGCCCCGGCTCGCCGATCGATTGCGTCACAAGACTCATCGCGGTGATTTCAACTCGATCACAAATGGTGAGGTTGTCGATGATGCCCACGGCGCCGCCAATCATACAATACCGCCCGATCCTTGTGCTTCCCGCAATCGCCGTCGCACCCGATATGACTGTGTTCGCACCGACTTTTGTGCCGTGGCCAATCTGCACTTGATTATCAATCTTTACACCATCGCCAACTTCAGTGTCCGTCAATGCGCCTCTATCTATCGTTGTGCCAGCGCCGAGCTCGACCTGGTCACCAATCTTTACCCCAAAAACTTGGGGTATCTTAACCAGACCACCCGTCGCGGGATCAAACTCAAAGCCGAATCCATCTGCTCCGATCACGGCGTTCGCATGGATGATGCAATGGCGACCGATATGGATCTGGTGATACAGGACCACATTTGCATGAATATGAGTGCCATCGCCAATCTGCACGTTTTCGCCCACGACCACACCAGACCCTAAAGCCACGTTGGCCCCGAGGACCGCACCGCCGCGCACAACCGCGTTCGGACCAATCGAGACGCCCGGTGCGAGTTCCGCAGTTTCGTCAATTTGTGCTGTCGGATGGATATCCGGCCAAGCTTCGCTAACATCAAACAGTGTCGCAATTCTTGCCCATGCTAAGCGCGGTTGTTCTGCAATCAGGCCGGACCCGGTTAAAGCAGTCGCAAACTTTGGAGGAACAACAACCGCCCCAGCTTTGCAAGCAGGCAGTCGACTCTGGTATTTGGCGCTAAACAAAAATGTGAGATCTTCCGGGCCTGCTTCATCAAGCGCTGCAATACCGGTAATTCTGACACGCCCATCACCGACTACCGTCAGTCCAAATTGCTCACCAATTCCCGCTAGGGTGGTTTCCAGCAATGGGCGTTCTATCGACAAGCCTCTTACTGAGCCGTCGCAGCTTGATTTAACTTCTCGGTCACTTTACGCGTGACGTCGTAGAGATCACCGACATATAAGGCTGCGGCGCGAGGCAAAATCATATCGTAGTCGTTCTCTAAAACGAGGTCCTCAATCGCTTTGCGCACCTTTTCTTCGGTACCAATAAACAGCTCACCCTGACGGGCAGCGACTTCTTTTTGAAGCTTTTGACGCTGATAGACGAAGTCATTATTGAGCGATTCGATCTCTTGCTGGACTCGACGTTTTTCATCCTCACTCATCACATCCGCATCCTTCTGCATTTTCTGCAGAAGCTCAGCCGCTTCAGTTTGAATCTTCTTAATCGTGTCTTCGTCCGTTTTGAACTCTTCCTGAAGCTGACGCAGTAACTTTTGGGCGGCTTCAGATCCAGCGACGGCTCGATCAACATCAACCACGGCTATTTTCATTTCTGCCTGAACGGAAAGCGAACCGAATGAGGTTGCCATTAATACTAAAACCAAGCTCATTAATTTGTTAAATCGCACAACGTATCTCCTTCGCACAACTGATTTCATCAGCGCTTTGTTCAAAATTCTGACCCATGTCACTAGGCCAGGTTGGTTGCAACCCTTCCCAAAATTCAGGGATATCTCTCGCGTCGCGAATAGTGTCATACCCTGAGGCGGGATTCAAATTATTAGACTACAGAGTGTTTAAAAAGTTCGTCCCAATTCGAACTGGAATGACTCACCCTCATCGCCATCTCGTCGATTAAACGGATAAGAGATCGCAAAACTGATAGGCGCAAACCCGGTTATCCAGGTCACTGACAAGCCGGCAGAATACCGTAACTCGCCGTCTGAAGGACTCAGGCAATAAACGGCGATTTCAGGGCAATTGGTGTTGAAAACGTTACCTGCATCGACGAACAACGCCGACTTCAACTGACGCTGATCCTCAACAAACGGCAATGGAAAGAGTATCTCGGCACTCGTCTCAATCAAGACATTCCCACCCAAAGGGTCGGGCTCGCCATATTGATCGTTCGGTGATCGCGTGGTGCGGGGTCCGAGCGTGTTACTCTCGTACCCTCGAACCGAGCCCATCCCGCCCGCATAGAAATGCTTATAAAACGGATACGTTTCTGTGCCGCCAAACGTGCCGCCATAACCAAGATCGGTTCTAAGCCGAAGCGTAAACAGCTTGGTCAGCGGGAAAAAGATCTGCCCTGAATAATTGATTCGATAGAATTCGAGCTGACTGCCTGGTACGGTCGCCTCGAACGACAAAGTTTGAGCGCGTCCGGCCGTTGGCAAGAGTCCTCGATTCAGAGCTGACATCGTGTAGGCTGCCGACACTGTTACGAGCGAAAAGTCGTTCCCTTCCTTTGACAAAAATCTCGAAATTTCCTGGGAGGGGAAAATCCCCTCTTTAATATTAGTATTTTCAGCGCCCACTGAAAAATTGATCCTCGAAACCTCGTTAATCGGATAGCCGAAATTAACCGTTGCGCCAAGAGAATCGGTTGAAAAACGTGCAATATTTCGTTCGTCATAGGATGTGCTGCGATAAAAAATCGAGTAGCCCCGACTCACGCCATCTACCGTGAAGTACG
Source organism: Gammaproteobacteria bacterium (assembly GCA_018647445.1). Taxonomy (GTDB): domain Bacteria; phylum Pseudomonadota; class Gammaproteobacteria; order Pseudomonadales; family Azotimanducaceae; genus UBA9926. The sequence goes on along the minus strand of JABGTE010000056.1, from coordinate 16,365 downwards.
GATCAAAAAACGATAGGTTATAGGACGTTTGGTAGGAGCTGCGATTAACAGACACATTAAACGAGTTGCCCGAACCAAACACATTGGACTCTTGATAAGATAAGCCCAGGATAGCGCCAAAATCTTGCGCATAACCAAAGGTTGCTGAGATTGCACCTGATGGTTGTTCTTCTACGGTATATTCAACATCGATTTGATCTTCGACACCGACAACCGCAGGCGTTTCAACGTTGACCTCTTTAAAGAAACCAAGCCGCTCGAGCCGGACTTTCGAGGCTTCAATATAAGCATTGGAGGCCCAACCACCTTCCATCTGACGGAGTTCTCGCCGCAATACCTCATCTTGCGTCAAAGTATTGCCGCGAAAAGAAATTCTGCGAACATAGGCTCGGTTGCCGGCATCCACAAAGAACCGAACCACAACCGTCTCACCGTCTTCAGATAGGGCTGGATTACCCGTTGCACTGGAAAAGGTATAGCCGGCATTACCTAAAATCATCTCGATGCGTTCTTCCGAGGCGGTCATGAGCTCTCTTGAATAAATCTGTCCTTCGCGCGATAAGATCAGTTGTCGAATAGAGGCTTCCGGGATGTCGTGAAGTTCACCAGATATTTCGACTTGACCCACCTTGAATTGTTGCCCTTCTTCAACATTAATCGTGATGTAGACATCTTCCATATTGGGCGCTATGGCCACTTGGGTCGACTCAACCTCAAAATTCAAATACCCCCGATCCAAGTAGTAAGATTCAAGGTTTTCTAAATCGCCTTTCAGCTTTTCACGAGAATACTGCGCATCTTTCGTATAGAACGACAACAAACTTGGGAGCTGCAACTCAAAAAGTTCTCTTAAGGTTGCGTCGTCAAAAACCCGATTGCCCACGATATTGATGTGCCGAATACCGGACACACTGCCCTCATCAACTTCAATTTTGATTCCCACTCGATTACGCGGTAAGTTTTCGACCTCGGTTGCGATTTTGGCATCGTAACGACCCTGGATCACGTACTGCCTTTCAAGCTCGGCGCCCATTTGATCCAACGTGACTTTTTTGAAAATTTCGCCTTCAGATAAGCCCGCACCGCTTAATCCGTCTAGCAATGCCTCGCTTTTAATGGCCTTATTGCCGTCAATTTCGATCGTTTCGATTGTGGGGCGCTCACTCACGATAATCAGCAATACATTGCCATCGCGCCCGACCTGAACATCGTCAAAATTTTCGGTCCGGAATAAGGCTCGAATAATCTGTCGGAGACCGTCGTCATCCACCTCATCGCCCACATTAAAGGGAATCGCGCCGAACACAGCGCCAGCACCGATACGCTGCAACCCTTCCACGCGAACATCAGAGATCACAAAGGCCTGGGCCTGGATCACACCACACAGCAGTAAGGCGCACACGCCCGAACGAATAAAAGATTTAAAAGCAACGATCTTCACAGTAGCCCAATCATAATCTGAGAAGATCATTATAGAAGGCTAGCATCATGATTCCTACAAGAAAGACCATGCCAATTTGCAATCCCCAGGTCTGTATCCGCTCTGAGACCGGTTTCCCCGTGACGCCTTCAATGAGAAAATACAAGAGATGACCACCATCGAGCATCGGGATGGGTAATAAATTCAGCACCCCCAAGCTAATGCTCACTAACGCAATAAACCCAAGAAAACTCTCTAAACCATTGACAGCTGTTTGATTCGCTATTTTAGCAATGGTAATCGGTCCGGAAAGATTGCGCGTTGAAACCAAGCCCTGCAACATTTTCCCGATACTCTCAACAGTGAACCGGGTCATGTCAAAGGTCTTGTTGAGGGCCGGTAACCAAGCGGTATAAAACGGCGCTCGGGTCAATCGCTGCATTGACGAAGGCCATTGCTGAGGTCCAAGCGCGACCCCAATCCGACCGATTGTGCCATCAGAGGTAGCAACCGCCTCTGGCGTGACCTCGAGGTACAGATCACTCTGCCCGCGTTTAACCCGCAATGAAACGCGCTGCCCAGCGCGCGCCTGCACCAAGGTCACAAAATCAGACCACGCATCTAAGGCAATGCCATCCGCCATGATCACCTGATCGCCGGCTTTTAGTCCGCCAATATCCGCAGGACTCCCCGATGAGACATCACCCAAAACAGGCGCAATAACCGGCTGAAACAAGCCCAATCCTAGGGCTGCTGCCGGCCTCGGCTCATCTTCACCTGCCAAGAATCGAGCAATCGGAAGCGATAAAACTTGCACGTTACTAAGCCCAGCCTGAGGCCGAACGGTCATGCCGATTGCACCGGTATCGCCCAAACGATCAAATAGCGCAAGGTTCACGTCAGACCAGGTTTCCGTTGCTTTGGCGTCAACGCTTAGGATTTCAACCCCTGCGGTCAAGCCGGCGCGCTCAGCTGCACTACCGGGCAACGGCTCACCCAAGATTGGCGCGATGCCCGAAACCCCCGCAACAAACAAGACCCAGTAGAGAAAAAATGCCAGTATAAAATTCGCCAAGGGCCCGGCCGCAACGATCAACGTTCGTTGCCACAACGCTTTTCGGTTAAACGCAAAATCCAGCAGATCATCCGCCACAAACGTATCCCGTTCATCTAACATTTTGACGTAGCCGCCTAAGGGGATCATCGCGATGCAATACTCGGTGCCCGCGAGCGCTTCATTACTCACAGTTTGCGCGCCCTGCAGCGCATTCATTTTATCAAGTTTGGGCGGTTTGCCTTGAAGGCGAAATAAAACTTTGCCAAAACCAACACTGAACCGCTCAACGTGCACGCCACATCTTTTAGCGACATAAAAATGCCCGAATTCGTGCACCGTCACCAAAATCGAAATTGTGACAATGAGTGCCAACACGCTTTGTAAAAATTCAATCATAGGCTGGTCAGAATCCGCCGGGTCAGCGCCCTTGCTGCTGTGTCACAAGCTAGGACATCATCGAGGCTATGGAGTTCCGGGGTCTCTGCCGCATCCAGCGCTGCCTTGATCACGATGCTGATGTTTAAAAACGATAACCGTTCTGCCAAAAAGGCCTCAACGGCCACCTCATTGGCGGCATTGAAAGTAATCGCAAGACTTTTCGGCCCACTCGCCACACTGCGCGCCATGCTTAAAACAGGAAATCGACTCAGCTCTGGCGATCGAAACTCCAGCGCCGTGAGCTTGCTAAAATCTAATCCGGCAACCCCTGCGCCGACGCGTTCCGGAAAGGCTAAGACGTGCGCGATGGGCGTCCTCATGTCAGGCTGACCCAGTTGTGCAACCACTGATCCATCAACAAACTCAACCATGGAATGCACAATGCTCTGGGGGTGTATCACGAACTCGATTTTCTCAGGCGGCACATCGAATAACCAACAGGCTTCGATCAACTCTAATCCCTTGTTCATCATCGTCGCCGAATCAACAGAGATTTTTCGCCCCATATCCCAATTCGGGTGCCGACAGGCGTCATCAGGTGTTACCTGATCTAGGGCTGCAAGCGGCGTATCCAAAAAGGGTCCGCCGGAGCCAGTAAGCAGAATTCTCTGAACCCCCTTGCCAACATGAGATGATTGTCCAAGGCACTGAAAAATAGCGTTGTGCTCGCTATCCACGGGCAACAGCGTGGCATTCGATCGCGCGACAGCATCCATAAATATTGCGCCGGCCATCACCAAGGCTTCTTTGTTAGCCAATAAAATGACCTTGCCAGCATCGGCAGCTGCAAAGCTTGGTGCAAGGCCTGCGCCCCCGACAATGGCCGCCATGACATGGGTCACAGCAGGATCCGCGGCGACTTGAACCAGTGCCGCTGGACCGCTTAACACTTTTGTTGCAAGCCCTAGGGCTTGCAATTTAACCGCGAGATCTTGCGCCAAAGCCGGCCTACCCAATACCGCAAACTCCGGCTTAAACTGTTGGCATTGTCCGAGTAACAGATCGACATTTTCGTTTGCTGTGAGCGCAAAGACTTGGTAGTCGGGTTGCGTTGCCAACACTTTCAGCGTGCTTTGACCAATGGATCCAGTGGAACCTAGTATCGTAATGCGCTTGAGCATCATTTAAGGCTCGCGGTCAAATACAGGACACCGCAATAGATCGGCGCGGCCGAAAACAGGCTATCCAGGCGATCCAAAAACCCGCCATGACCAGGCAGCAATTGACTAGAGTCTTTGATGCCTCGGCTCCGCTTAAACATAGACAGAGTTAAATCGCCTAAAACAGAAATTAGTCCGACACTCACAAACAGCAATAGCCAACCACCGTATCCCAATGCGCGGCCATCAACTTTTGGCATCAGCTCAAGCGTTGCAAACCCTGCGGTGACCGCGATCAACAAGCCACCGACTAACCCCTCAACGGTCTTTCCAGGACTGACATTGGGCAATAGCTTTCGTTGGCCAAAGCGCCTGCCAACAAAATAGGCGCCGATATCCGCCGCCCAAATCAAGATCAAGAGCAGAAGCAGTACCGTTGCGGCATCACTCTGCGCTTTCAACCACACTAAGCTGAGCCCACACGGAATCAGGGTCACGACGCCAATGAGTCCAATCACATCCGGCCGCTGCCAGCGCGTTGACTGAGATGGATATTGAACGATGAGCCATAAAGCGGTGACCCACCATAAAACAGCGGCAGCGAGCCAAGGCATCAAAAAATTGCTCGAGACAAAAAACAATGCGCCTAAACCACTGGCATAAACGACCCGACCCAACGGCTGAAGACGCGCAAAATTTGCCCATTCCCAACCGGACACCATGAGAATCAGTAATAAAAACCATTTGAAATTTGGTACCGAGAGATAAAACAAACCCAGAAGCGCAATCGGTGCGATCACGAGGGCGGTCAAGATTCTAGTTTTGAGCATGAGTGCTGACGACGGGCCCTAGAGCGCCATCAAGTCGTTCTCTTTGCCGGCCAACAGCTTATCCGCTTGCTTTATCATTTCATCAGTCAATTTTTGAATCTGATCTTCGCCGCGCCGAGCTTCGTCCTCGCTGATTTCCTTTTCTTTGAGGAAGTCTTTGACATCGTTATTGGCATCTCGACGGATATTCCGAATCGAGATCCGAGCATTTTCGGCTTCTGAGCGCGCAATTTTTGCTAGGTCTCGACGGTTTTCTTCTGTCAAGGGCGGCATCGAGATTCTAATACTTTCGCCGCTGCTAGAAGGGTTCACGCCCAGATCTGATTTCAAAATTGCTTTTTCGATCACCGGGATCATGGAACGCTCCCAAGGCACGATAACGAGCGAGCGACCTTCCTCAACATTGACGTTCGCCATTTGTCTAAGCGCTGTAACATTACCGTAATAATCAACGTTCACTGAATCTAAAAAGCTGGGATGCGCGCGGCCCGTTCGAATCCGAGCGAAGGCAACCTCAAGGGCAGCCAGGCTCTTCTTCATGCGTTCTTCCGCATCCTGCCTGATTTCCTCGATCATTCAGCCATCTCCTCTGCTTTTTTTGGCACAACGAGCGTTCCCTCGCCTTCACCCACCACCGCATTCAGCAGCGCATCTTGCTTGTCGAGTTGGAATACCCGTAAAGGCATACCATTATCCCGCGCAAGACAAATTGCGGTCAGATCCATGACCCCTAATTGTTGCTCTAAGATCTCATCATAAGTAACGGATGTAAACCGGGTAGCGTGCGGATCCGTCACGGGATCCGCGGAGTAGATGCCATCAACTTTGGTGGCTTTCAGAACAATATCGGCATCGACTTCGATGCCCCGAAGGCAAGCTGCGGAATCTGTTGTAAAAAAGGGATTGCCTGTGCCCGATGAGAAGATCACCACGTCACCCTCTTCCAGGTGTCGTATGGCAAGCCTTCGATCGTAATGTTCGACCACACCACTCATCGGGATGGCTGACATCACGACTGTTTGAATATTCGCGCGCTCCAAGGCATCTCGCATCGCGAGGGCGTTCATCACCGTGGCGAGCATCCCCATATGGTCACCAGTCACCCGATCAAGGCCTGCAGCGCTGAGCTCGGCGCCCCGAAAGAGGTTACCACCCCCTATGACGATACCGATTTGGATTCCAATACCGACGAGCTGACCAATCTCTAACGCCGTTCGGTCCAGGACTTTTGGATCAATTCCAACACCATTCTTTCCCAGCGCTTCTCCGCTCAGCTTGAGTAGGATTCGCTCGTATTTAGGCGTCGGTTTTTTTGAGGGCATAATTCGGTCTCAAGACAATTGTTGCGCGACCTCTGCCGCGAAATCCACTTCTTCTTTATCAATCCCTTCGCCTACTTCGTAACGCACGAAGGCGAGAACTTCTGCATCATGCTGTTTCAGCAGCGCACTGATTTTAAGGTCGCTATCTTTTACAAAAGCTTGTTCGGTCAAACTGATCTCAGCCAAAAACTTCTTGACCCGACCTTCAACCATTTTCGCTACGATATCAGCCGGCTTGCCGCTCTCCGCCGCCTGGGCCGTATATATTTCACGCTCTTTATCCAAGATATCTTGGCCCGCATCCGCTGGCGCCACAACCTGAGGATTTGCAGCGGCAATGTGCATCGCCAAGTCGCGCCCCAAAGCGTCGTCGCCGCCTTGCAAGTGCACCAGCACCCCAATTTTACCGTTCGTGTGCAAGTAGGATGCAACCTGGCCTTGATAGATCTGACCCCGGCGAACACTACAGTTTTCACCAATCTTCTGCACGAGAGATTCCCGCGTTGCCTCAAACCCTGATGCCATAAGGCTTTCAACGTCAACAGACTGGGCTTCAAACATCGCCGCGGTCACCTGATCAGCAAAGTTAATAAAGTTTTCATCCTTGGCTGCAAAATCTGTTTCGCAGTTTACTTCGACCATCAGACCTTGCTCGCCGTCCATCCGGATCCGAATCAAACCATCAGCGGCTGTTCGGGAGGCTTTTTTTGCGGCCTTCATACCGCTGGACTTCCTTAAATTGTCGATTGCGAGATCCATGTCACCATCGGATTCAACCAGGGCCTTTTTACAATCCATCATACCAAGTCCAGTGCGCTCTCTCAGCTCCTTGACCATCGCTGCTGTCACTGCCGCCATATCCCTTCCTTAATTTTCTTCTCAAAAAAAGCGATCTCAACGACCGCTTTCGATTGTTTCTATTATCGTGCGTACCTGCTCGAATGTATGACGCTTAAGCTGGTTTAGCTTCTTCTGATGCCGCATCAGCAGCAACCACCTCTGGCGTCGCTTCCTCAACAGCACTTTCTGGTGCTGCTTCTGGCGCGACGGCGTCTTCAACAGGCGCATCTGCTGCAGGCGCGTCGCCGGCAGCTACCTCTGCAACATCAGCGACTTCTGGCGTCACAGCGTCCGCTTCAGCAACTTCGACAAAATCGCTCTCGACCACGTTAGATTGACCCTTAGCCTCTAAAACCGCATCGGCAAACGTGCTCATAAATAACCGGACTGACCGAATCGCATCATCATTGCCCGGTATCAGATAGTCCACATTGTCTGGATTGCTATTGGTATCCACAATTGCGACAACCGGAATGCCTAGCGTTTTGGCTTCCGTCACGGCGATCTTTTCATGATCCACGTCAACAATGATAATCGCATCCGGCAAACCGCCCATATTTTTGATCCCACCGAGACTGCTTTCGAGCTTCTCGAGTAACCGTTGTCGCGTTAAGGCTTCATGCTTGGTGAGTTTTGTAAAGGTACCATCGGTGCTCTGCTCTTCGAGATCCCGTAATCGACGGATGGATTGTCGAATAGTTTTATAGTTCGTCAGCATGCCGCCTAACCAGCGTTTGTCGACATAGGGCATGCCGCACCGAGCCGCTTCTTCTTTAACGATTTTACTAGCGCTGCGTTTTGTGCCAACGAAGAGTACTTTGTTCTTTTTCGCCGCAAGAGACGCGACGAACGCTAAAGCTTCTTCGAACGCCGGTACGGTTTTTTCTAGGTTGATAATATGAATATCGTTGCGGGCACCAAAGATAAACTCACCCATTTTAGGGTTCCAATATCGCTTTTGATGTCCGAAGTGGACGCCTGCTTCTAGCAGGTCACGCATGTTGACTTGAGCCATGATGTCTCCAATTTGTATGGGTTGGGCTTCCACACATCCCAGACTGCAACCCGAAGGCACCCGCAATCCGTGACGATGTATGTGCTGATTTAAGATGAAGGCGTTTGCTTTCACCCCGATTTACGTTTCCGCGGCGCGCTTTATACCATATTTGACGCATTAAACCAATGATTTAGCCTGCCATAGCGCTAGCCGCCTGTTATACTGCTGCTTCGTAAAAGGAGGCGATCGTGGTCAACATCAAAACAGCGGCAGAGATTGAAAAAATGCGTGTAGTTGGCGCTCTGGCGGCAGAACAGCTGGAAATGATCGCCGCACATATCACCCCAGGAGTCAGCACGGGCGAGCTTGACCGGATCTGCCACCGCTATACCATTGATCACCAAAAAGCGACGCCGGCACCGCTTAACTACCGAGGATTCCCGAAGTCCATCTGCACATCGGTTAATCACGTTGTATGCCACGGTATCCCATCGGATGAAAAAATTTTAAAAGATGGCGATATTATTAATATTGATGTAACCCTCATCAAGGACGGCTTTCACGGCGACACCAGCAAAACATTCGTTGTGGGTAATGGCACGGTTCGCGGCGAACGCCTAGTCCAGACCTGTAAGCAGAGCCTAAACCTTGGTATTGCAGCGGTTAAGCCTGGCGCGCAACTGGGAGACATTGGCTGTGCTATTCAAGGCTTTGCGGAAAAGCACCGGTTCTCAATCGTTCGCGAATACTGCGGTCACGGCATCGGTCGCGTATTTCACGATGAGCCTCAGGTACTACATTACGGCCGGGCAGGAACGGGTATGACACTGCAGCCCGGAATGATTTTCACCATCGAGCCTATGATTAATGCCGGCAAGGCGGCCGTGAAGCTGCTCCCCGATCAATGGACCGTAGTGACCAAAGATCATCAATTAACCGCGCAGTGGGAACATACTATCTTGGTAACCGATACGGGCTATGAAATCCTGACTCACCGTAGCGACGATGATCTCCCTCGAGTCGGTTAGTCCGGATTTTGCGGCACTGGCTCACGCGGTTGCTGCGAGCAAGACTCCCCTACCCATCTTAAAGTCTGCACTGGCTGATTTTCGAGCACAACAGCACACGGACTTCGACAATGGGGTGTGCGTTTCGCAGTTGATCAAAGCCCGTGCTGCGTTTATCGATCACATCTTGAGCCTTTGCTGGCAACGCTTCAGCTGGGACGAAAATTTGTCAAGCCTGAGAAAAAGCAGGATTTCGTTGGTTGCCGTCGGCGGTTATGGTCGCGGTGAGCTGTTGCCTAATTCTGACATTGATCTCCTGATCCTCATTGAACGAGCCAACGCGCAACACCATAGCTCAAACATTCAATCCTTCCTTGCCCTGCTTTGGGATATTGGTTTGGAAGTTGGGCACAGCGTTCGATCGGTCAAAGAGTCCCTTCATCAAGCTAAACACGATGTAACCATCATGACCGCCCTGCTAGACGCAAGAGCAGTTTGTGGCGCACAGCACCTTCTTCAACAATTGCGCTTAAAGTTACGACCCAAAACCGGCTGGAAGACCAAGAGCTTCTTCCAAGCCAAATATACTGAGCAGCAAGACCGACATGCCAAGTCCAATCACACCGAATACAGCTTGGAGCCCAATTTAAAAACCGCGCCTGGCGGACTTCGGGATATCCAGACGATCTTATGGATTGCTCAGTTTCACCATCAAACCAGCGCGTTTAACGCGCTCGTAGACGCGAATTTTTTGGAGCCTGAAGAAGCCGATAAGATCATAGATGCCCGCGCTTTTCTTTGGAAAGTCCGCTTCGTGCTGCACGATCTCCTTGGCCGGGATGAAAACCGGTTGTTTTTTGACAATCAAAGAAAAGTAGCCCTCGCATTGGGTTATCACGATGGCGCGCAACTGGCGGTTGAGCAATTCATGCAAGATTACTATCGTTTTGCAAAGTCCGTCAGCACGATCAATGAGCTCATCCTTCAGGATTTCGATGAGCAAGTTGTTCAGGGTGGCAGACGAACCAAACCCATCCAAATCAATGAGCGATTTCAAACCAATAACCACTACTTGGAAGTCACCCAAGCCGATATATTTGAGCGCAATCCCGAGGCTTTACTTGAGATGTTCGTTATCCTGGGCGAAACACCCGAGCTCAAAGGCATTCGAGCGAGTACCATTCGGCAGGCTCAAACATCTGCCGCACAAATCGATGATGCGTTCAGGCAGAGCAATATTGCAACCACCCTGTTTTTGAACCTGCTGCGGGTTGAACACCATCTTTTTTCCCAACTTAGTCGAATGAATCGCTACGGTATTCTGGGCGCCTACTTGCCGGAATTTGAACGTGTTGTAGGGCAAATGCAGTTCGATTTATTTCACATTTATACCGTTGATGCGCATACCTTACAGGTCGTTCGCAACATGCGGCGGTTCCGTTATAAAAATCAGCAGCAAGAGTTCCCTATCGCCGCGCACATTCATCATCGTTTGCCGAAAATTGAACTGCTATACATTGCAGGCTTTTTCCATGACCTTGCGAAAGGCAAAGGTGGCGATCATTCAGAGCTGGGTATTGATATCGCAAGCGCTTTTTGTGTCCGTCACCAATTGGGAACTTGGGATACCAATTTAGTTTGCTGGCTGGTCAAAAACCACCTACTCATGTCGACAACAGCCCAACGCAAAGATATTTTCGACCCGGATGTGGTCCGAGACTTTGCTGAACAAATGGGGGACCAGGTCAGACTAGATTACCTCTACGCCCTGACTGTAGCGGACATCAATGCCACCAACCCAACGCTTTGGAATAGCTGGCGTGACTCCCTAATGAGCCAACTCTACCTCGAGACGAAAAGAGTCCTACGGCTTGGCGTTGACAATATGATCGATCGAGAAGACTACTTAGCCCAAGTGCAATTGCGCGCAAGCGCCAAACTCACCGCGAAAGGCATCGCAATCGACCGCGTGCGCGCACTGTGGGCAGGCCTAGACGATGACTACTTCCTGCGCGAATCAGAGCTCAACATCATTAACCATACCGAATCCCTCGACGCTTATGATCCTGCAACCGGGCCGCTCATTCTCATCGAAGACAGCCAATCACGGCTCACAACCGATTCGGGCGTGACGCATGTTTTTATTCATCTGCCATCGGATCAACCACTATTTTTTGCCATTGTGTCCGCCTTTGACCAATTAGGCATGAACATCGTTGATGCTCGCATACCTGGCAATACCAAAGGTCGAACAGACTACACCTTCGACGTGCTCGAGACCCAACCGCTGAGCCAGCAGAGCCGTGAGAACAGGCTGAATAGTGTTCGCCAGACCATCAACCAAGCAATTAAGGCAGGCGATGACTTTAAAGTCTCCGCCCGTCGCACGCCTAGAATTCTGAAAGAATTTAACGCTCGAACCCAAATTTCGATCGACTCCCGCGCCAATGAATCCTTCACTGTGCTCGAGGTTGTTGCCGCAGACCGACCTGGATTACTGGCGAAGCTGGCCCGAGTCTTTCAGGCCCACCACATTCAGATTCAGGCCGCTAAAATCACAACCCTCGGTGAACGCGTAGAGGACGTCTTCCACATTGTTACCCGCAGTGGGTTACCAATGAACGATCCCGATGCTGAGGCCCAGCTCTCGAAATCGATTCAAGCTGAACTCGACCAGCACATTCAAAGGATTTCTGCATGAATCCCAATTTGGCCCGATTAAACCCCTACCCCTTCGATCGCTTAAATCAGTTATTGAAGTCGGTGCAACCCGCTGACCAGCGCTTCATCTCGCTCGCAATGGGTGAGCCACAACATGAACCCCCTGAGTTCCTTATCGAGTTTTTAAAACAGGGCGACATGGCGAAGCAAAGCTTAAAAACGTATCCACCAACCAAAGGCACCGATCAACTTAGGCATGCCATAGCCGGGTTTCTCCGCAATCGTTTTTCGCCCGCCCACCCTGACCCCGATCATCAGATACTGCCGGTGAATGGAACCCGTGAAGCCCTATTTGCCGTCGCGCAAGCTTTGAGTCGGCCTCAAACAAAGCCGCTGACCTTACTCCCAAACCCTTTCTACCAAATTTACGAAGGCGCCGCCCTGCTGGCAGGAACTACGCCACATTACATCGACTGCCCCCCCAGCCAGGGTTTCAAACCCAATTTTAACGAAATTGATGATGAAACCTGGGCGCGCGTGGGGATGTTATACCTGTGTAATCCCGGCAATCCGCATGGCGCATTGATGACAGAGCAAGATCTACAGAACCTGATTCGCAAAGCGATAGAGCATGACGTCATCCTCATTGCTGACGAATGTTACTCCGAGATCTATGCCGACGAAGCATCCCCTCCCGTGGGCCTTCTTCAGGCAGCGGCCGCCATGGGCAATACCGACTTTAAACAATGCCTTGCCTTCAATAGCTTATCAAAACGCTCAAACCTGCCTGGCCTGCGGTCCGGTTATGCCGCTGGTGATGCGGACCTGATCCGACAATTTTTGCTGTACCGGACCTATCATGGCAGTGCGATGCCCGTGCACACGCAAAAACTGAGCGCGCTGGCTTGGTCGGACGAAGACCACGTTATTCTTAATCGCGCCTTGTATCGAACAAAAACCCAAGCGTTTATTCAAACCCTTGCGCCTGTTTGGCCGATCACAGCCCCCGCCGCAAGCTTCTATTTATGGCCTGAGACACCCATTGATGATGAACAATTTACGCAGAACCTCATGCGCCTCTGCAACGTTAAGGTGTTACCGGGCCAATATTTGTCTCGAGCAGTCAACGGCGTAAACCCGGGGGCAGGACGTGTCCGAATTGCGCTCGTCGCGGAGCAATCCGCCTGCATTGAGGCTGCCGAACGAATTAAATCGTGTTTTCAAGCGCTTAGCTGAAAATTCGCGTCAAACCAGTCATACTCCGGTTTTTTTGACCGCAAGCGCCCTGAGGGGTTGGAGACATTATGTTTAGTATTGGAATTGGGATCGGGACTAAGAATGTAGAGGATGCTTGGCTTGAGGTCTTTTATCCTCGCCCACTGCTGCAGCCCAGCCCAGACTTGATCGAAAGCTTCGGCAAAGTTATCGATTTCTCAGCGAGCGAAGGCGTACTCCCCCTCGATGAGGCCGCACGATCAGCTCTGTGCGACTGCATTGAGAATCCGGAACAACTTGGTTTACTCAAGGCCCTTCAAAATAGCCAAAAGCCTTGTGTCCTGACTTGGTTAAAAACGGATGGTCCGATCACATCGACCCCCGCGGCCTATCTGAAACTTCATTTACTATCCCATGGCTTAACGCGACCCAACAGTCTCAATCTAGACGGTATCTATGCCGCTCTGCCTAATATCGCCTGGACCTCGGAGGGTCCAATGGCACTATCAGCCTTGCCAGATGCGATGTTATCGGCCCGCGTTGAAGGACGCCATTTAGAGGTCACGAGCCTCGATAAATTTCCCAAGCTAACCAACTATGTTGTACCCGAGGGGGTGCGGATCGCCGATTCGGCAAGAGTCCGTTTGGGCGCGTACCTTGGTGCGGGCACAACCGTTATGCACGAGGGCTTTGTCAACTTTAATGCTGGAACCGAAGGACCCAACATGGTCGAAGGCAGAATCTCGCAAGGCGTTTTTGTCGCCAAAGGCACTGACCTTGGCGGCAGCGCCTCAACGGCTGGCACCTTGTCTGGCGGCGGTAATCATGTCATCACCATCGGTGAGGATTGTTTGATCAGCGCCAATGCCGGGACCGGCATCTCGCTTGGTGATCGTTGCACCATAGAAGCCGGCCTGTATATTACACCCGGCACTCAGGTCAGCCTGTTGGATGAAAACGGCGAAACCGTTAAAACGCTCAAAGCGCGAGAACTCAACGGTCTAAGTGATTTACTGTTTATCCGTCATTCTCAAACCGGCGTCGTGCAATGCCGGACCAATCGCCAAGCCATTGCGTTGAACGCCCAACTGCATCAACACAATTAATCGGATGAAGAATCCCATCGAGACAATTAAAGACACCGAAACATTGGCTCTGGCGCAGGCACTGATTTCAAAACCTTCTGTGTCCCCAAAGGATGAGGGCTGTCAGGACCTGATGATTCAGCGTTTAGCCGCTATGGGATTTGATATCACCCCCATGCCCTTTGCAGATGTCGAGAATTTTTGGGCCCTCAAGGACAGTGGCATACCGGGTCCGACCCTCGTTTTTGCCGGTCATACCGATGTGGTCCCGGCGGGGCCATTGACGGACTGGACCTTTCCGCCTTTTGAGGGGACCGTATCAGACGGCTGGTTATACGGCCGCGGTAGCGCTGACATGAAATCGGCTCTCGCCGCCATGATCATCGCCTGCGAACGATTTATCCACCAACAAGGTGATTTCATCGGCAAGATCGGCTTTCTGATCACAAGCGATGAAGAGGCCGCAGCAAAGCACGGCACAGTGCGCGTAATGCAAGCCCTTGCCGACGCCAAGATTCATTTCGACTACTGTGTTGTCGGCGAACCCTCGAGCGCGCAAACCTTGGGCGACATGATTCGAGTCGGTCGTCGCGGTTCCTTGAACGCCCATCTGGTGATTCGAGGCAAGTCCGGCCACGTCGCCTACCCAGACACCCTCGTCAACCCAATCCATCAGGCCATGCCAGCCATTAACGCTTTAGCCTGCAAACAGTGGGACCAAGGCAATGATTTCTTTCCGCCAACAACCTTTCAAGTCTCTAACTTCAATGCAGGTGTGGGCGTCCAAAATGTTGTGCCGGGTGACGCCCAGGTCGAATTCAATTTCCGCTACTCATCTGCTTCAACTCAGGCTGACCTGATCGGTCAAACGGAAGCGATTTTGACAGCGCATGGCCTCGACTACGAAATCACGTGGGCACTTTCAGGTGAGCCCTTTCTGACTGAAAAGGGGCGGCTCATTGATGCAGCTGTTGCAACCTTACGGGCCATCACCGACCAAGAGGTAATCCTATCCACTGGCGGGGGCACCTCTGACGGTCGGTTTATCGCGCCCTACGGCATTGAGCTCATTGAACTTGGACTCGTCAATAAAACCATTCACAAAGTCAACGAACGCGTTCGAGTAGAAGATCTTGCAGTCCTCACAACCATTTACACTGACCTATTAGTTCGCTTGGTGGGCAGTCATGACTAAAACCCGCTACCCAGATCTTGAAATTTATATCAAGGCACCTGAACTGGATCTCGTTGCAGATGCGATCACTGCAATGCTGGGCGCCGTCAGCTGGTCCAAAACGCCCAGCCTTTATCAAGGCCTGGCCATCACCGACCAGGGCAACAGTGCGGTGATTCTCCAAAGCAGGGCCTATAAAGCCTTCACCAGCATCTGGCTTAAGGCCAATATTTCGACCTGGGACACCGACCTTGATTTCGCGCTCGCCCTGAGCGCGAAACTCCCGAGTGAAATCCGCTGCAGCATTGATTCCTGGCAGGAACAAGCGGACGACGCGCCGGATCTCTGGTGGCGCATCCTCGATGGTGTTCAAAAGCAAGTTCAATGGGGTTAATCCGATGGGTGACAACTGGGCTGCTGGCCTCGGTGATTGCCCTCGTTGCCACCGCCTGGTTTCTGCCGGCGAGCCTTGCGTTTCGACTCATTGAGCCGAGCCTCACTTTGCCAAAGGATATCAAGGTTGCCCTTCCAAGAGGCTCCCTTAGAGCCGGTCATGTGATGGTGCAGTTTCGAGGCTTCCCGCCGTCACGTGTATCCTGGCAAGTGGACTGGCCGAGTCTCTCCCCGGAAGCCATGATCTTGCGTCAAACGATCAGCATAGTCGGGCCTGGTCATCAGATCACCGGGAGGCTACGGCTAATACCCAACCAAAAGGTTCTTATAATTGAGGACCTCAACGGTGAGATTAACAGCAGTGACATCAATCAACTGGCAGCCGCCTACGGGCATCAGTTTTCAGGATCGGTGACACTCAAGAATGGCTTTGCTGCGACTTCCGAGAAATGCTTAACCGATCTCGCAGGCGATTTATCTTGGTCTGGCGGCCGAATCACTTTCAATGGCTTCAATAGTGTTGCTCAGTACCAACTGCCCCCGTTACAGGCCAAGCTTGAGCTTGAAGCCTGCTCGCCAGCCCTCAACCTCACTCGGGATGCGGACCATCTGGCGCGTTTTGTGTTGGGACTCGACGGTTGGTTCAGCGCCGAATTACAACCCCGTTTGCTTGTCCTCGCGCAGATTCCTGGGGCCATGCAACTCACGCAGCCACTGCTGTTTGAAGAAAAAATCCTGTAACCTTACGAAAACACAATCGCTTAAGTCTTCATGGGTCAATTCAATCTCGAAAGCTTCCGAAAACCGGTGTCTTTAGGCGTCTTGT
>JABGTE010000195.1 GCA_018647445.1 Gammaproteobacteria bacterium | reverse complement strand
CAGCGGTAGGGGCGCAGCTTTACGACCGGCTTCGCGCAACACGACCAAAGCGTCACCGAAGCTCCCGCCGGCACCGCCTGATGACTCAGCTACCCCCAACGTCGTCAAGCCATTATCATCTAAAAGTGTCCACAACAATTCTGGGAAGTCACCCTGCTCTGCTCGATCAATGACCTCTGCGCTGCAATGGTCGGTTAACATGCGGCGTGCCATCTCGCCAATCAGCTGTTGTTCTTCATTCATCGTATTACCTTAAGCCCAAACCACGGGCGATCATGCCGCGTAAAATTTCCCGGGTCCCGCCCCGCAATGTGAAGGAGGGTGCGTGCAACACGCATTCCTCGAGTGCTTGAGCCAAGCCCTTGGGTACTTGACCCGGCAAGTACAGACGAACCACCTCCGGCACCAAGCGCTCATAGCTATTCCCTAGATCTTTGATGAGCGCGGCTTCTGTATCCGGCATTAGACCTTCCTCTAGCAAGCTCGCAATCGAGATCGACATCCTCCGCAGAACCACCAAGTGCGCCACCAGCTGCCCGTAAAGCCGGGCTTGAGATTCCGTCGCACCGTTTCGCAGGCTTTTTCCAAACTCAGCTAACACACGAAAGGCGCTTAAAAAGCGCTCCGGTCCACTGCGCTCATAGGCCAGCTCACTCATAACCTGGGCCCAACCATTGCCAGGTTCACCCACCACATGATCATCGGGGATAAAGACATCATCGAAGAAAATTTGGTTAAAATCCTGCTCGCCGGCCAAGTTGTCAATGCCCCGAACAGTTACGCCATCGGCATGAATCGGCACAATAAACTGACTCATTCCCTCATGGCGGTTATCAGTTGCGGGCGCTGTCCGAACTAAAGTCACCATGAAGTGATTCAGGTGAGCATTGCTGGTCCAAATTTTACTGCCATTCAAACACCAGCCCCCGGGCACTTGCACGGCGCTGGTGCGAATCGAGGCAAGATCGGACCCCGTGTCGGGCTCCGACATCCCAATCGAATAAAAACTTTCGCCAGAGATAATACCGGGTAAGAAAGCTTGTTTTTGAGCTTCGGTACCAAACTTCAAGAGCAGTGGCCCGCTTTGGCGATCAGCAATCCAATGACAGCCCACAGGCGCACCCGCAGCCAACAACTCTTCGGTAATCACATAGCGCTCAAGAAAGCTCCGCCCGCCGCCGCCATACGCCTTTGGCCAGGTCATGCCAATCCAACCTTTAGCTGCGAAGCGTTTGGAAAATTCTGGTGACGCGCCAGCGTTAAAATCCGAATTGGGATGCCAGTCCGTCTCAGCATTAAGAAATTCTCGAACCTCCGTTCGTAACGCTTCGAGCTCACCCGGCAGCTGCGCGGGCGCAAAATTCATTCCTTGAAACATAATCTGCCCTTAATCGATGTATTCCATTTTCTATTTGCTTAGTTGTCTATTTACTTAGTTATCTATTTACTTAGTTATCTATTTACTTAGTTGTCTATTTGCTCAGTTGTCTATTTGCTCAGTTCAGTCTTTTTACACGGCGCCTGGTCTAGCAATTTGATTTATTCTGGGCGCATTAAATTGCGCTTCTGCCTTTGACGTCATGCGCCTGCGTCAGGCACGATCCCCTAAGCCCGTCCCTTGCCCGCCATAGTCCTGCTCTACCTCTGGATCGTAGTTTTCTCGATCGCCTTAACTATTTCGTTCAAACCGTCACGCTGGTTGTACGACATACCAAGCCAATCAGCCGAATCTGCACGAAACACTCTCTCCCAGAATACCACGCAACAGCATCCTAATCGGCAGACGCTGTGTACCAGACAATACGGGCTTGACCTTGAGACTTTCCGATAACACGCCCAACCCTTAGGGCGCTGGGCCGAATGTGCTCGGTTAAATTGCTCGAAAGTAAGGCTGGAGGCCAACGCCAAGGCGCGCATATACAGCCGCTTTGGATGACCTAAATCACGCCAGACCCTTATTAATCAAACGCTAGGCGGCGAAACTTGGCCGACCTTTCACACGATTATGCCAGGCCAGGATGTTGGCATTATTTTGATCAATGGGTTGACCCACCTGCTCGCCGAATTCAAGAAACACACAGAGCATAATGTCTGCCAAGCTGAAGCGATCCCCACAGATGTAGTTTTGATCCCCCATCAATCCGTCCAGCCATTGAATCTTGTCCTGAGCAAGCGCCTTCAAGTCATCCGCCGCATGCGGAATGATGCGCATGCGATCTTTAAACATCGGCGCGCCTTCTGACGATCGAAAACCGTTCGCTAAAGGCTCGACGATTCCGAGATCAATTCTGCGAACCCACATTCTAGTTTCGACGCGCTCCTGCATCGTGTCACCAATAAGGCTACTGCCACCAGCGTGCTCGGCCAGATACTCGCAAATAGCGGTAATCTCTGACACCACGGTTCCATCATCCAACATCAACGCCGGCAGTTGGGCGCCCGGGTTAACGGCTTGGTAGGCTTCCT
>JABGTE010000089.1 GCA_018647445.1 Gammaproteobacteria bacterium | reverse complement strand
TCAGCCGTTTTTAACAAGAGCCTTCAGCGGTTTTTGGTAAGAGCCGTCAGCCGTTTTTAACAAGAGCCTTCAGCGGTTTTTAACAAGAGCCTTCAGCGGTTTTTGGTAAGAGCCGTCAGCCGTTTTTAACAAGAGCCTTTAGCCGTTTCTAATTAAGCCCTTAGCAGATTTTGGTATAAAGCGACAGCGCGCTTATCCCCCTGGACGGAACGTCAGGGCTACCTTTATCAATGGCGCTTAAGCGGCGCCTTAAAAGCGTCTGAAAGACAACAGTTTACTTAGGCTTTGCGCGACCGCGCCTTAATCCAAACAATGATTATTCTGTTACCTCAAAAATTTGATTTACAGGCCAATGCTTTTAGAAACTTGACAATATACTGTATTTATATACAGTACTTTATAAGCGCTCGAAACACTTAACCAAGCCGGGCCACAACCAACAGATCACTATCCAGAACCAATCGGAGCACGGCAAAAAATGCGCGCGATGTTAGCCAACCTGCCGCATCCACTGCAAAAGATACCGCGCCCAACACAAGACAGAGCCTGCAAACCTAAAGAGAAAGACACCCAATAACCGCCATGAACAAAATCACGCCGCCTAACACAAACCAAGACCTCATCAACGTCAGCACGTCCGCTTTACCTCATGGCGGGTTGAAGCCCCGTTCTGATGCGATTCATGACTTACTTGCCGTACCAACGCTGTGGCGCGCAAGTCATCACCGAAGCACCCTTGGTCATCAAACAGTGCTACCCAGCGGCTATCGACAGCTGGACAAAGCTTTACCCAATAATGGCTGGCCAACCGAAGGCATCACAGAACTTCTTATAAGACAATCTGGCATCGGGGAATTACAAATATTATTGCCCGCTTTGGCCAACCTAAGTCAGCGCCGCCCACACTGGATCGTATGGATCTCGCCACCGCACTTGCCTTATGCACCCGCACTATACGCGGCTGGAGTCCAGCTTGACCGCATATTAATCATCCGACCCAAAACAGCCAAAGAGGCCCTCTGGGCGGCAGAGCAATGCCTAAAGTCACAAGCCTGCAGCGCCGTTTTAATGTGGCCTGAAAAAAACATCCGGCCACAAGCAATCAGACGACTACAAGTTGCAAGTAAAACCAATCAGACTTGGCAGGTGTTATTTCGAGATCTCAACGCACAGCAAATGCCCTCTCCGGCGCCCTTAAGAATCTCTCTGACCCCCAGTGAACTCACGCACAGCGAGCAATCTCACCAGCATCAGATTCGGGTTGAAGTCGTTAAACGCGCCGGCAGCTGGGCCAGTCCGGCTTTTGATCTCGCCTTACCCCTGGCATCGAACAGCACTGCCTCTAAGCCGGCAATAGCCGTCATAGCAGCCCATTCAACAGCACCAACAGCCAGCAGCCCAGCATTAAAGTCAGTTATCGCGCCACATATCGACAAGCCCCTAGCGGCATTCCCCAACTCGTCCATACCGCAAAGCCTCGTCCACACTCATAACCCGCGCGCTTAAATATCGTGCGTAAAAAAGACCAACCCAAACTATGGCTCTGCCTTTATCTACCCAATCTTGCCCTCGAGGTTTTTTATCCCAGCGGGCCAAAGCAACTACTAAGCAACGACCGTAGACCGATTGCTATCATTCAACAGCAACGTATTGAAGCACTGTCACACCACGCTGCGGCGACCGGCCTTACGGTCGGTACTATGGCCAGTCACGCCTACGCCTTATGCGAAACCTTGACCTGTATTGAGAAATCCGAATCAAAAGAACACCGCGCGCTTGAACAGGTTGCACAATGGCTTTATGAGTTCACGCCCAATGTTTCTTTGTACGGTGATCAACATCTTATCCTTGAGGTTTCAAGCAGCCTAAAGTTGTTCTCCGGGCTCAATCATCTCAAACATCTTATTAAAGAAAAAATCACGCACCTCGGTTATACGCCCAAAATCGGCGTCAGCCAGACGCCACTTGCTGCAAAAATCAGCGCTGAAATCGATTGCCCGGATAATCACCAGCAATCGCCAGGCGTTGCCTTAAAAGCCTTGCAGCTGATTCATTTACAACTGCCATCGCCAAGTGTCACGAAACTTGAAAAAATGGGCATTACCATCCTGAAGCAATTGATCGAGCTGCCTCGACACACCTTGAAAAAGCGATTTGGCGAGACCTTTATCCATTATCTTGAGCGCTTATTAGGCGAACGAGCCGATCCTCAGACCTTTATCAAGCCTGCACCAAAATTTGAGTCCGATATTTTTTTCATTAATACGGTCGATAATCTGCAGTCATTAATTTTTCCGATCAATCGGCTACTCAACGAGCTCAGTGCTTTTTTGACCGCTCGCCAGCTTCAGTTACAACACTTTAATTTACGACTTAACTATCGAGGCCAGCTTAAAAAAGCGTTATCGATCCACCTTGCGGCACCCGACAATGATGCTGGCTTATTTCTAAAGCTTGCCGAGATTAAGCTCAATCAAGTTCAAGCTGTACAGACAGTTGATGAGTTAAGTCTCCGGGCTGCAGAGTTCCAGCCTGCAAAATTAAAATCCAGCCAACTTTTTCGCTCAGCACCCTTGCCTGACACTCTGAGGATGAACCAAAAAGAGCTATCAAACCAAGCAGCCCTGGACCCTGAAGCCCTTAAACAGGGCAACGATCTGCTGAACCTGCTACAACACCAACTCGAAACAACCGATTGCTTTGGTCTTCGTCTCGGCAACGACCACAGACCAGAGAAAGATTGGGTGCGAGCTGATCTTGCGCAGCGCTTCGAGCAAAAATTAACGACCGCCTTACCCGGTTGGCCTGAACGACCCACTTTCTTAATTGAGCCCCCAAAACGGCTTCAAAAACACTTAAACCCGTTGCAACATCCTGACTTTGATTACATCAAAGGCCCTGAGCGGATTAACTCGGCCTGGTGGGATGGTGATGGCCAAAATCGAGACTATTATTTATATCGATATCGGAAAAAAATGGTTTATTGGATCTTTTATCGCGCTTTAACCCATCGTTGGTACCTCCACGGTTTATTCTCCTAGGGCGCTCAGCACAGCGCCGCCCACAGAGCTTGTAAAGCCTAAATGATCGAATAGAATGCACTGACTTGAAGGAGAAAAAACGATGACCGACCTTTACAGCATCACCGCAGAGAGTATTACCGGCGACAGCATTTCGCTATCTGAGTATCGCGACCAGGCCCTTTTAGTCGTTAACTTGGCCAGCCAGTGAGGCCTTACCGGCCAGTACGCAGGTCTGCGTGCTTTACACAACGAAATCGATAATTTAACTGTCTTAGGGTTTCCCTGTAACCAGTTCGGCGCCCAAGAACCTGCGAGTAATGACGAAATCCTAGCCTTTGCAAAGGACAGATTCGATATTAACTTCCCCATGTTTGCAAAAATTGACGTCAACGGCGATCAAACGGCCCCATTATACCAGTGGTTAAAGACGCAAATCCCGGGTGATATTGGCTGGAACTTTGCGAAGTATCTCGTTAACTCAAAAGGCGAAGTCGTCAAACGATTTGATCCTCAGGAAACACCCGAGGCGATCGGCGCGGCGCTGGCTGATTTACTTTAGCGATCGGTTTGCTGGGCCATCCGTTTACTTGAGTCGGGCTTTGCGTCTTGCGGCGTCTTGATAACGATTGGTCCACGTAGGTTGATCTGAGTTGATCTGTCAGAATAAATGGCGCGACGTGGGGCCAGGCCGATCCAAATGGCGTCCGATCGAGTCATTAGGTTGCCGTTTTAGATCAAAGCCGTGAGCCAAAACAGCAAGTTCGAGGCGCACCCCTGATTAGCGGCGGTTCATTCATCCAGTCATCCGAGGCGCTAATGAGCGATCACAATAGTATTCCTTCTGCCGAGCGTCGCATGACCTTGTTTGGTAGAAATACCGCCATCGAAATTTTGGCAGATCCCAATATTGCGATCTACCGGGTGCACCTAGCACACTCAAACCGCCCTGGGCCTGCAGTCAATGAAATTCTTGCGCTGTGCGAGCAGCGCTCGATTCCCATTAAGATGCACGACAAACAGGCGCTCTCACGCATCTCCAAAAATGGCCGCCAAGATCAGGGCGTTGCACTCGATATCGCAACCCCCAATCATCAACAACTAGACGCCTTTCTCGAGGATACCGCGAGTGATTTGGACACGGCAGACTGTGAACTCCTGCTGCTAGACGGGATTACCAACCCTCAGAACCTCGGCATGATCATTCGCAGCCTTGCCGCCTCCACGATGCAAGGTCTGGTGCTACCCCAAAAGGGCTGCGCCCGTTTAGATCCATTGGTTTATAAGGCCAGCGCCGGTTGTATATCGAAAGCCAGGATCCTTAGCTGCGCCACTGTTGAGGATGCGATTAGATCGCTTAAAAGCGCTCAGTTCAAACTTTTAGGCCTTACCGGTCGAGGGCTACAGACCGTATCCTGCGCTGACGAGTTTCATCGTAAGGTCTTTTTACTCGGTAACGAAAGCGAAGGCTTGTCGAATACAGCTTTAGACGCCTGTGACCAGCAGATCATGATTCCGATGCAAAACGGCGTCGAGTCTTTAAACGTTGCCGTCACGGCTGGCATCATCGCATTTAGAGCGCGGAGTTAGCCCCACAAAGCTGTGCTTTCGGTTAGAATACCGCTGGCAGCTGTTAAACTTTTCTTATAATGAACCGTCATCTCAGGATAATCCCCACGCTATGAAACGCACGCTCTTTTTGACCGCCTACCTAGCCTGTTTATTTGTGATAACCGGTTGTGGCGAAGACCCCGGCTATGACAAGTTCGCGCCCAGCCCATCTGGCTCCATCCGCTATGTGAATGCGGTAACCGATGCACCTTCCTTGGTCGTTGAGTTTGGCACTCAATCCATCGGCAATACGCCGTTTGGACAGTTCAGTAGCATAAATTCGGTAATTCCTGGCTTAGAGCGGAACACCAAGATCAGCTATGTTAACGATAATCAATTAGAGGTCATTGCAACGTTATCCATTTCGGTCCCTCAGGACCAACTCAAGACGTTGATCCTCACAGGGACGCTTGCAAACCTTTCCGTGATTGAAGTCATTGAGGACACCTCAGTGCCTACCGAGACGGACACCACAACCACACTGCGAATAGCCAATGCCGCAGGCGCCCTAAACGAGGCCGTGTCACTCACTATTATTGATTCAACCGCGTCCGAAACCCCAATTGCCGAACTGGTAATCGAGTCAGGCACGATCAGCGAAGCCATCACAGTGGAAAGCACCGACACCCTCTCGATTCAAGCAACTAATCCAGATGGCGATATTCTATGGACGTCTAACGATTTCCCAGTAACCACTGGAATACGCCCTATCATCATGTTGTTTGACACCTTTGGTCCGAACACAAATCAAAGTCCGATCCAGGGCCTGTACGTCACCCCTGGCGGCACCTTTGACTTTCCCAACGAAACGTTCACCGCCAGCGTTCGCATTTTGAACGCCGTGCCCGATCAAACCGCCATTGACCTCTATCAAAGATCTGCCCGCTCATCTACGCCGAGCATCGTCAGTCTAAATGCCGACGTGGCTGCTACCTCAGGCAGCTACCGTGTCTCAGTCCAGCAGCTCGCCATTCCAGAAATCTACCAAACCACAGACGGCTTTGAGGCCACCACCACCATCATTGGCACCGGGACGATAACCATGACCAATGGGGAAACAAGCACCGAAATTTTAATTGAAGCGGCCAGCGCAAGTGTTGAAGGCATCGCAAATGCCATTAATACGGCCGACGGTGATGCAACCGCCGTCGTTATTACCGACGCTAACGACCAAGTTTTTCTGCAGATTGCGACACTCAATTACCAAGAAAGTAACCAACTGAGTATTGTCGTTGACGACGATGATGAGAGCGATTCTGACGCTGCAGGACTATCGCTTTTGGCCACGCCGCAGTTAAGCATAACGACTCCAGCCGCTAGCGCTCAGTTAACCGTTGATGGCAGTCTATTTGAGCGGTCGTCCAACGCCATTACCGACATCGTTAGCGATGTGACGCTCTTTCTCTTAGCGACCTCGCCGGCTGACACTGAGGTTGAGATCGAGATTACGCAACAGTCTCTGGTCGCAGAAGACCTCTTGTTTGCGGATGTATCGTCCTACTTCAACAGTGCAACCGGCACCGTTATTTTTACAGCAACGACCGCCAACGACCCCAATGCGGTACTTTATAGCGATGGTTTTACGTTAGAAAGGAATCAGTACCATATGCTCGCGATCAGCGGCTTGGGTGACAGCATATCAGCAGCCATTGCCACGGAAGAACGCAGACCCGTTGCGACCGAATCTCGCCTCTCGATCTTGCATGCAGCACCCTCAATCGCTCAAGTCGACGTCTATCTGATCAAGAGTGATGCCAACTTGGAAAACAGCAATCCGATAGGGAATAACATCGTGCCGCTGGTTACCGGGCAGTTTGGACTAGCCCAAGACACGTTCACCCTCACTGTCACAGAACCCGAGAGCAAAACCGTGCTCGCCGGACCGGCCAGTATCGACTCAGAAGCGAATGGCTTTTTCCGCTATATCGTGCTCGATGCCGCGGGTGGTGGCACGCCACTGCAATTGATCAGGATAGTGGACTAGGCTTATCCGGTTCGAGCAACACTTTAAAAATGGATGGCTCTTTTGCCGCTGCCAGGGCCGACTCGATCTCCGAAAACCGATAGTAAGCCAATTTGGGCGCTTGCAAATGGCCCGCACCCAACCACGCTAGCGCCTTATCCATGGGGCCGCACCGCGAGCCTAATACCGTCAACTCCTTGACCATGACGGGGCTCAAATCGACCCCAGCGGCGTCGGTTAAAGTGCTCTTCAAGACCAAGATTGCTTGCGGCATGGCGGCCTGTAAAGCCGTTGTAAGCCCAGAGGACGTCCCCGAGCAGTCCACAAGCCAACCAAAAGATTCCGAATCAATGCTGGTCACGACCTGAATGGTTTTATTTTGCAAGTGGGCTGCTCGCTCTAGACTGCGCACCAATATCGTAACCTCGCAATCAAAGCTTGCCAGCACTTCCGCGACTAAGAGCCCAAGCCGGCCTGCCCCAACCACGAGTACCCGACTGGGCAAGGGTTTTGGCATTTGTTCAATTATTTCGAGCGCGGCTGCCACCGGTTCAGCCAGCACCGCAAGCTCATCCCTCAAGCCCTCATCCACCGGTATCAAATTTTTATCCGGTACCGACAGAAACTGCGCAAATGCACCAGCACGCTGGTGAATGCCGATGACGACGCGCTCGGCGCAATGACGATGCACGCCCGCTTGGCAACGCAGGCATTGACCACATCCCAAATTGATGTCCGCGACAACTCGCTGCCCCGTGAGCGCGCCCGAGACAACCCGTCCAATAAACTCATGCCCGGGAATACCATTGAAATCATAATACCCTTTCGCCAACGCCAGATCCGTTCCGCAAATTCCAGTAGCCTGGACAGCAACCAATGACTCACCCAAGCCAACAACCGGATCAAGCAGGTCCGATTTGAACGCCCAGGATCCTTTTGATAGCCAAAGTCCTTGCATAGTCATCTCCTTTTTAGTGCCATATCAGTCTAATGTCTTTGCGGCCGGTCCACGCAGGACGACGTTGTTTCGGTAGTCTACCGCAGCGTCCACGAATTTCCTTTACAGCCGCCTTGGTTTATTCTTGCAACTCACACGCTGAGGAACCGTCTATGACATCGCAAGCCTCTTATCCTTGGTCCACAAAACGACTCTCGGCCGCTTTGGGCGCAGAAGTCACAGGGATTCAACTCAACGCAGCCGACGCAGGCGACATTCAACAGGTGCAAGCCCTCTTGCTCGAACATCAGGTTTTATTTTTTCCCGGACAAAACCTCTCTGTCGATGAGCACGTCACCCTAGGTCGACATTTTGGCAAACTAGAGAACCATCCTAACCTCGGCAAGGACGAGCAAACGCCTGCTTGCATTTTTCGATTAACCGCGAGCAAAGGCGGTATCGCAGATGAATGGCACACCGACATCACGTTTCAAACACAACCGGCAAAAATGTCAGTATTGAATATGCTGCAATGCCCGCCGGTGGGCGGCGACACTATGTGGACCAATCTCTATCTCGCCTACGAAGCCCTTTCAGAACCAATGCAGACCTTGTGTCGAAGCCTGAGCGCTTTGCATGACGCTCATCCGCACAATCACCCAGAACAAACCGCCATCCACCCGGTCGTTCGGGTTCATCCTGAAACCGGCCTTCCGGTACTCTATGTGAACGAACATTTCACCCGGCGCATTGTCGAGATGTCTGCGACAGAAAGCGACATGTTGCTGAATTACTTAACGCGTTTCGTTGCGAGCCCGCGCTTTACCCTTCGCTATCAATGGCAGCCCGGCACGATTTGCATGTGGGATAACCGCTGTACACAACATTTTGTGCTCAATGACTTTGAGGGCGAACGGGTGATTGAGCGGGTCACGATCATGGGCGACGTGGTGGAACCTTTCGAACCTCCGACCCTTACCCCCTTTGCGAGAGATGGCGCGCTCTCAGCTACCAGTCGACACGATCGCCAACTTTACTTTCATCTTCATCCGACGCCAACCTAATGCTAAATAATCGGCATTGGGGTGTGGGTAGTCTGCATCACGCATCCTCTGAGGTCTTTTTTGACGCCAAGGAATGGTCCAAAAATGGTCAGCATTTCGTATATCCCCCGAGTTTCGAGCTGTTTGACGACCAAAACGCGCCCGTTCGTGACTGATTATGAAAGCAGACCAGGATTCATCTCGATCATTTCTAATTTAAATAGCCGGGATTCGTCTCGGCAGATATCATATCCCAGCGTCTTTAGGCAAAATTGCCCGGTAAGGCGTTTAAAATGAAGGAAATAAGCCATGAAAGATGAATTCGATGATATTGGTGGGCACATTAGCAAGGAGACCGACAATTACACCGTTAAGGATAATTATGTTGGTGAAAACCTGCTCCTCAGTAGCACACACCTTTTCCCCGGTAAACAAACCGCCGGACACAAGCACCTTCTTCAAGATGAAATCTTTTTTTTCACCCAAGGTTCCGGTGAGATTTATCTAAGACACCCTGATGAAGGCCAAGGCGAGCAAGAAGAACTCTACGAGGTCAATGCCCAAGATATCGTCACCGTACAAGCCGGGGTGTTTCATCGTGTGCACAACAAGGGTAAAACAAAATTGAAATATCTGCGTGTCATGAACCGCCCTTAACGGGCACACAGTAATCGAGCCTGGTTTCGAGATAGCTTAGCAAAAATAGCCTTCAGAAGACGCACTAGGGGCCTTCCCCTGAATCCCAAGCGTGGCACACGGGCTTTCTAATCACTCACGTCAGTAAGCAGGTGTTCCAGTCCTCGCAAAGGGTTAAAATATTCAACGCTAAATGACTCCATTCCCGCAAGACTCACAGCCCTCCTAGCGGCAGCGATCTTGGTTCAAAAAAGTACGATCGCGGTGGGTAGGACAGGGTGAAGTCAACGACAAGACACACCCTGCATCGCGTTTCCACTTTGCTGGGCAATCTCAACCCCCAGCAAGCCGCGTATCGGTGCGATGGCGTAGACCTTTTCGGGACTCAACCAGGCGCTTTAGGGTGCTGATGCTGGCGCAACCGAACAGAGTCCGAAGGAGGACCGCAAGACCGTTGTTCATTTCCTGCCCGGCCCGCCTATCGGTTACAAGCCTTAGACGCGTTGCTGAGCCTCTGATCCCGTTCAATCTCCAATTACCTGCAACCAACGCACGCTCAGACACAATTTGTAATGCCACCGGCTAGCTTAAGGCTCATCCTAAATGCTCTATTGAACGTGCTGCTTTTCTTTGGTGACAACTTGTTCATCTGTCTATCTGTTCACCTTGTAGCAGCTTTTTTTCAGCACAACATCGACCCAAAATAAAACAGTCGCAAAACGCAGTATTGCCAATATTAACCAATTCCTACGATGGCTTTCCTAATGCTACTCACTCTCCTATTATGAGGCCTCGGTTGATTTAAGGAGTACAACAGGTGGTTTCCCCCCTCGACGATATATTGGTGATTGAAATCGATAACTGGATGGCATCGCCCAGTGCCGGTGCAATTTTGGCAGACCTCGGCGCACGTGTGATCAAGATTGAGCCTCCCAGCGGGGACCCGATGCGCAATATGGGTCGCGCACCAAAGATCGATAGCCCCTTAAAAACCTTCGACTTCCAATTTGATGTCGATAACCGTGGTAAAGAATCGCTGGTCGTGGACCTTACCCAACCCGAGGGCATCGCGGTCGTTCAGCATTTATGTGGCAAAGCCCAGATTTTTATGTGCAACCTGCTCCTTGAACGTCAACAAAAATACCATCTAGACCCGGAGACACTGTTCGCAGTTAATCCAACTTTAGTCCACGCAACCCTGACGGGGTATGGCACAACTGGACCAGATGCTTGGCGCCCGGGGTACGATGTCACTGCTTTTTTTGGCCGATCCGGTCTTTATGACGCAATGCGTGAGGGCGATGATGGCATTGTGCCTCAAGCAAGACCAGCACAAGGCGATCACACCACGGGCCTTGCCTTTGCTGCAGGTATTCTCGCTGCGCTAAGACAGGCGGAGCGATCCGGGACGGGCCAGACCATCGAGACTTCGTTGTTCGAAACGGCAGTTTGGACCCAAGCATCAGATTATGCGACAACCGCCATGGATTCGGCGCCGGTTCGGCGACGCGCCCGACCGAACATGCTGACGCCCACGGCCAATCGATATCCCTGCGGGGACGGCCAATGGGTCGTATTCAATATGCCGGGCGCAGGGCAATGGCTCGACTTCTGTCGAGCCCTCGGTCTTGAGCATTGGCTCACCGAAGAGAAATACGCAACCCCAAAAGGCCGATACGATCATATGCCCGAACTTACCCGGGGGGTTGATGAGGCTTTAGCAGCAAAAAGCCGCGATGAATGGGGCAAAATATTTGATGCTGCTGGCCTTATTTGGGGCCCCGTCCTAGGCCTTCATGAGGTCCCGCAGGATCCCCAAGCGCAAGCGATTAACCTGTTTCCGACCATCAACGACGCAACCCACGGTGACTACACAACCGTTGGAATTCCCATGCGGTTTTCTAAAACCCCAGTCGGACCCACCCGAGCGGCGCCTTTACTCGGCCAACATTCAAAAGCAATCCTGCAAGAATTTGATTTCGCGCCTGATTTGATCGCATCCTTGTCAAAACAAGGCGTGATTCAAGCCGATGACTGAGCAGCCTATCCGGCCAGCCGCGACGGTCATTATTGCCCGAGCGGCAGCGCCGCAATACGAAATTCTAATGCTGCGCCGAACCAATGCCGCTGTTTTTGCGGGCGGTATGTATGTATTTCCCGGCGGTAAAATTGATGTAGCTGATGCGGACCCTGAACTCATCAACTATTTCAGTCCTCTCGGCGCGCCGCAGCGTCGGCAGCAAAAAGCACTCGGAGAAGCCTGGCAATCCTGTTGGGTCGCCGGGATTCGAGAGACCTTCGAAGAATCCGGGATCTTACTAGCGTATACGCAAGATGGTGCGCTAGCAGATACCCGGGAT
Organism: Gammaproteobacteria bacterium; assembly: GCA_018647445.1. GTDB lineage: Bacteria > Pseudomonadota > Gammaproteobacteria > Pseudomonadales > Azotimanducaceae > UBA9926. The sequence goes on along the minus strand of JABGTE010000089.1, from coordinate 4,430 downwards.
ATGGAGCTGGATCAGGCGCGGGCCGAGATTCACGACGGCTCCTTGACACTCAAAGCGCTCTGCGCACGCGAGCAGTTAACCCTTGCCATTGATCAGATTCACTATTTCAACCGTTGGGTCACACCAGCAGGCCGACCGCGGCGATTCGACACACGATTTTTTATAACCGCGGCGCCGCTGAAACAATTGCACCGACATGATGGCGCCGAGACGACTGAAAGCCTATGGATTTCACCTGCAGAAGCGTTAGAAAGAAATAGCAACGACGACTTCGGCATGATGACGGTGACAATCAAACAACTCGAAACCTTAAATCAATATCAATCTCTTAAAAGTTTGTTGAGGATGGCCAGCACTCAAACAGACTTCCCTTACTACGCGCCGTCAATACCGGTCTCGCAGCCACCAAGCAGTTAATCACTGCCTTAATACTCGCTCACAGGAGCGCCGTCATGATCACAACTAACACCACAACGCTCGCAGTCGAACAGCATGTTGCTTGGATTACCCTAAATCGTCCAAACAGTTTAAATGCGCTAGATCCTGAATTGCGGTGGCAACTGTCACAGCATCTAGATGACGTCGAAACCAATGATGAGATCTGGCTCGCCGTGATCACAGGTGCCGGCGACAAAGCCTTTTGTGCAGGCGCCGATCTCAAAGCTCGCGCGCTATTGAAAACCGCCTCAACTGCGCAACTAGCTGAGATCAAGGCCTTTGAAGAAGATACGCGCCACATTATTGCACGCTGGCAGTTTCCAAAACCGCTCATTGCGATGGTCAATGGCTATGCGCTCGGCGGTGGACTAGAAGTCGCCATGGCATGCGATTTAATCATTGCCGCGGATCACGCAACGTTTGGCTTGCCCGAGCCAACCCGTGGCTTAATCGCTGGCAGTGCCGGGGTTCATCGATTGCCCCGCCAGATCGGTCTAAAACCCGCCATGGGTTACCTGCTAACAGGCCGGCACTTTTCAGCACAACGCGCTTATGAACTCGGATTAATTAATGAAGTGGTGCCCAAAGCCCAATTACGCGAGACAGTCCAGGGTTATGTGGACGACATTCTGCGTTGCGCACCTTTGGCCGTTCGAGCGACAAAGGCCTGCGCGATGCAAGGGCTTGACCATCCCCTGCCCGCTGCCTTTGAAAAAACCTACCCCGAAGAACTACTCAGACGAGAGAGCGCTGATGCTTTGGAGGGGCCCCGTGCTTTTGCAGAAAAAAGAGCGCCGATTTGGCAAGGGCGATGAGCCTAAATACCACCTGTTAGTCGTGGTGACTTTCGCTACCAGCAACACCATGACTGTGACCATGGGAGAGCTCATCTGCGGTCGCCGCGCGCACGGCTTGAATTTCAAGCTCAAAGGTTAAGGTTTTACCCGCATAGGGATGATTACTGTCTAGATCAACATTAAACCGACCCACCTTCACCACCACGGCATCGCGCGCACCGTCTTTCGTATTTACCCGGACCAAACTGCCAGGCTGAATCCGCTTTGGCGGCTTGACTAAATACTTGATCGGCACCCGATCAACCGCACCCTCTTGATAAGGGCCATAGGCTTGCTCTGGCGTTAAGGTTACAGAGAGCTGCTCCCCTTCGGCTTTACCACCGAGGGCGGCTTCAAGGGCCGGTAAGATATTGCGATGCCCATGGAGATACACCATGGGCTCGCCCGGCGCGTTGTGCTCAAGCACCTCGCCCGCTGCATCCAATACGCTATAATCCATGACCACAACTTGTCCGGCTTCAATCTTCATCCTGCGTCTCCTTTTGCCTTCGGCTCATCGGGGTGATTTTAAATACTGCTTCTGACAATAACGATCTAAAACCGCCGCGAATTTTTGGCGATCTTTGTTAGAAAGCGGCGCGGGCCCTTCGCTCTGAACCCCGCTTGCGCGCAGGGTCTCCATAAAATCTCGCATCGTTAACCGTGCCTTTATCGTCTCAGGCGAATAAACCTCGCCCCGAGGACTGACCACCTCGGCGCCTAATCCAACCAGTTCCGCCGCCAACGGAATATCCTGGGTGACAACCAAATCTCCAGGCGCAACTTCTTGCACTAATCGATGGTCCGCAACATCAAAACCCTGAGGCACCTGAATAAAGTGAATATAATCACCCGGCGGCACCCGCATCGGATGATTGGCAATCAAGGTTACTTTGATCCCCGTCCGCTCAGCCGCCTTAAACAGAGTTTCCTTTATGGGCACTGGACAAGCATCCGCATCGACCCAAATTGCAGCACCAAGCGAAGCGGTCACCTTAAACAGGATCCGCTAAACGAAGTAACTGTTTGCCCTGATTTTGCCCTGAAAACAATCTCTGCAGGGTCGCGGGAATGGCATCAAAGCCCTCTTGCACATCTTCAAGGTGAATGATTTTTCCGGACTGGTACCAAGGGACCATGTTTGTCAGGAACTCTGCCATTCGACCCAAATAATCAATTACGATGAAGCCTTCCATCCGTGACCGCGTAATCACGAGGTTCATAATATTTTTCGGACCAGGCACTGGCGTCACCGCGTTATAACCTGCAATGCCACCACACAGGATGACCCGCGCATTCTGAGCCAGATGATCTAACGCAGCTTCGAGAATATCACCGCCAACATTATCGAAGAAAATATTGATCCGGTTAGGGCATAACCTTTGAATACCCGCGGCAACCGACTCATTCTTGTAATCAATGGCCGCGTCAAACCCGGCCTCCTCGACCAACCAACTGCATTTTTCTGCCCCCCCTGCAATACCAATTACCCGAGCGCCTTTGATTTTCGCGATTTGCCCAACCACTTGCCCGGTTGCACCGGCCGCACCCGACACTAAAATGGTATCACCCGGTTTCGGATTGCTTAAATCAAGTAAGCCAAAGTACGCGGTGAGCCCCGTGGTCCCAAAAACCCCAAGGGCCTGCTGGGGCGTGATGCCGGCCGGCAGCTTGCTCAGACCAATGCCTGCCTCGCTGACGAAGTATTCTTGCCAACCGCCCAGTCCTTGCACCAGGTCACCGACAGAAAAGCCGGGTGTCTCCGACGACACCACTTGCCCAACTGTGCTCGCCCGCATGACGTCCCCGATTGCAACCGGCGGCATATAACTTTCAGTGTCATTAACCCACCCTCGTTGGGTTGGATCAAAAGACAAATACAGGTTTTTGACCAGGACCTGTCCTGCTGTGAGATCCGGTACAGCCTCCATCCCCCGCTCGAAATGTTCTGGTCCAATCAGGCCTTCTGGTCGCGACGTTAAACGCCATTGTTGGTTTTCCATAAAGCGTCCTTTAATGTTTTAACGAAACGATGTGCTTTAAAAAGAGGCTACCTGAGCCTGACAGGATCCGTCTTAATGTTGCTTGAACCGCTTGCTCGGCGCAGCCTTGATTACATTCGAATGGCTTAGTTTGAAAACGCTGATGGTTGTTTGTGATAGCTCAAATAGTAATGCCGCCGGCAAACCGATACGTAGTTGGCATTACCCCCTATGGCAACCTGAGCGCCCTCTGTTAAGACATCTCCAGCCTCGTCTAACCGTAAAACCATTGTCGCTTTACGGCCACAGTGACAAATCGCTTTGAGCTCTTTGAGGTTATCCGCCCAGGCAAGCAGGTACTGGCTCCCTTCAAAGGGCTCACCCTGAAAGTCTGTCCTCAAGCCATAAGCCAGCACCGGGATGTCAATTTCATCGCAAACCTGCCCCAGTTGATAAACCTGAGCCTTCGATAAAAATTGAGCCTCATCTACCATGACACAATGAATAACATTTTGGGTGAGCTTCTGGGTTACCAGCTCGAACAAATCTACGCCTTTTTCGAACCCCGTTGCGGGCGCAGAGATGCCGATTCTGGAGGTGATTTGGTTTTCGCCATAACGATCATCCCAAGCTGGACAGAGTAATAAAGTGTTCAGCCCTCGTTCCTGATAGTTGTAACTCGACTGCAATAAAGACGCCGACTTGCCCGCATTCATGGATGAATAATAAAAGTAGAGTTTCGCCATGGTCCCTCAAATTCTGCTGTGATCGCTCGACGCATAACAAAACGGTGCAGTGAGCAGATCCCCTCCACCAAAAGGCATCAATATAACAAATCGAGCGGGCATCTCAACCAAAGATCCTTTGTCCGCTGAAACCATTAAACCGCGCCACCATGGCGAACCCCGCGCCGAGTATTTTTCTCAGTTTTGTGTCGGTTTTGCATCGGTTTCAGGTTGGCTTTGCATTCAAAGTGCTGTACATTTATACAGTATTAATTGTGTAGCGCCTTTTATGTCAAACAATCGCAAAGCCTCTTTCGGGAAACCTATTCCGGGCAACTTTTTTCTGACAACCTTTTTTGGACAGTCTTTCTCTGACAGTTTTTTCGGACGACCTTTAAGAACGTCTCTGCAGTCAACGCAGGTTAATCATTCGGACATTCAAGGCTTAG
>JABGTE010000187.1 GCA_018647445.1 Gammaproteobacteria bacterium | reverse complement strand
TGGTGCCGGTCTGCCGGATGAAGGCGTTGACCTAAAAGATCATATCGCAAGGATGGAAATCCGGCTCATCCAGGAGGCACTCGACCGAGAAAAGGGCGTGGTTGCCAAGGCAGCAGCCCTGCTGGGTCTGCAGCGCACCACCCTCGTCGAGAAGATGAAAAAGCTCGGGATTCAACGGGACTGAGCCGTCAAAGCTTTGACGAATAGCGGCAAAATCCTGCCAGAATTCCCTTAAACATATGATTTATATAGATTAAAAAAGTAGGCACGCTGCTTGCTTTAGGTTAGTCACGAAATTGAAAATACGTGACGAGTCATGCAAGGCCAAAATATTCAAGAATCGAGCAACCTCGACGCCCTCAAAGTCCCTGTCCTGCAGGCGGAACTCTTGGATGCCTCCGACATCATCCCGCTGCAATTAGCGGAATCGGAACGAATGGATTCGGCGAAAGCGGTTGGGGATGCAGAAAGGATCAACTTAGAAGAGCTACTTGAGAACGATTTTGCCAGTCTCACAACGTCGCTCAAGGTGTCATACGCGGATCTGCAAACGCGAGTCATGGCGCTGACCCAAGAATTATCCTCAGCGCGGGCTGCGCGTCAGGAAGAATTAGCCGAAAAAGAACGCCTAGCCCATCGCCTGACGGCACTGGTCGATGCCTTGCCCGGTGGCGTCTTGGTGTTGGATCGAAATCACACGATTATCTTAGCCAACCCGGGCGCGGCCGACCTCCTGGGCGAGCCACTCCTGAATATGAATTTTTTAAGCGTGATCGGCGAATGCGCGGCATCCATTAGCCGCGATGGCACGCAGATGGTTCTGCGTTCCGGTCGCCGGATCTCACTGTCAACAGAACTGAATGACGGTTACGGTGATCAGGTGGTTTTGGTGACCGATGTGACCGAAACTTACGCCGCCCAAGAAGAGAGCCATCGCAGTGAACGTCTAACGGCCCTCGGCGAAATGGTGGCGCGGCTTGCGCATCAAATTCGAACGCCCTTATCGTCAGCTTTGTTATACATGGGCGCGATGGAGCGGCCCACGCTTGCCGATGAGGCCCGTTTGGAAGTGACCAGCAAGGTTAAGGGCCGACTCAAGCACTTAGAATCCCTTGTTAATGACAGCCTGCAGTTTGTGAAGGGCGGCGAAACCCAAGATGCAGACTGCTCACTGTTTGAACTCCTGCAAGCTTTGAAAGTGTCACTCGCCCCTTTGCTCGCGCAACAAAACGGCGCGTGGCAAGAAACGGGTTTAACCGGGGACGTTTTGATCGAAGGCAACCAAGAAGCTCTGCTCTCGGCACTCGTGGCGATCGCGGAAAATGCCCTCCAGGTTACGCCAAACGCGGTTTTAACGGTTACCACCGAAATCACCGACTCGGGTCTTGAAATGAGCATCCGAGACAATGGCCCCGGCATTGCGCAAGATGCCTTGAGCCGAATTTTTGACCCTTACTTCACTACCCGTGCCGGTGGCACTGGTTTAGGTCTGGCGCTGTGCGCCATGATCGCGCGCAATCACGATGCAACCCTCATCGCCCGCAATCCAAAAGACGGTGGCGCAGAATTCAAACTCACGCTGCCCCATGCCCGATTCAAGGCCGCGCCCTCGTCGTCGCAAACAGAATCAGCAGGCGGTGCCGCGATCAACACCAGTCAGCAACAAACCCCGCTTGAACAAGCCAATCACGGAGCTGCCGTTCATGGATAAAAAATTAGTCACCATTTTAGTCGTCGAAGATGATGATGCCTTGCGCGAAGCCATTTGTGATGCTTTGGCCTTTGCAGACTTTCAGACCTTGCCAACAGCAAACGGTAAAGAAGCATTGGCTGTATTGCACGGTCAGCACAAGATTGATTTAGTGCTGACGGATGTCGAAATGCCCGAGTTGGGCGGCTTGGCGCTTTTGACTGAAATCAAAGCCCAATGGTCCGAGATGCCGGTCGTGCTTATGACCGCCTTTGCCCAAGTCTCCCAAGCGGTGGACGCGATTCAAAATGGTGCGGCCGATTATTTGGTTAAACCCTTTGAGGGCGATGTCCTAATTGGCCTGATGGACCGCCTTACCCGCCGAAGTCAGTCTGCAGGCGGCGTTATTGCAGAAGACGCACGCACCCAGGCGTTGGTGGATATGGCCCATCGAGTGGCTTTGTCTGATGCCACGGTTATGATCAGTGGCGAATCGGGTAGCGGCAAAGAGGTCTTTGCGAAATTAATCCATGATCACTCACCGCGCGCACAGGGTCCGTTTGTGGCCATTAATTGCGCGGCGATTCCTGAAAACATGCTCGAAGCTGTTTTGTTTGGGTATGAAAAGGGCGCCTATACCGGTGCAGTGAATGCCAGCGCCGGTAAGTTTGAACAGGCCAATGGCGGCACGATTTTGTTAGACGAGATTTCAGAAATGGATCTGGGTCTGCAAGCCAAGCTTTTGCGCGTGTTGCAGGAACGTGTGGTTGAGCGTCTGGGTTCTAGCCGATCAACCAAACTAGACGTTCGAGTGCTGGCAACCACCAACCGAAACTTAAAAGAAGAAGTTGAGGCCCACCGCTTTCGCGAAGATTTGTTCTATCGCTTGAATGTGTTTCCTTTGTACTTGCCAGCGCTGCGTGAGCGGCCAGGCGATGTCGCGCCTTTGGCGCAGCACTTCCTGCAGCAGTATTCAGCAGGACAAGATGTTTCCTTCAGCGCGGGCGCATTATTGAAGCTCAGCGAGCACCAGTGGCCGGGGAACGTGCGTGAACTTGAAAATGTCGTGCAACGCACGTTAATTTTACGCAACGGTTTGGTGATCGATGAAGACGTAATTTCCTTTGAGGCATCAAACGGTAATCCTGAAGCCACGACAGCAGCTGAGGCAGCGCCGATTGCAACCCCAGCCCCTGCGCTGGATTCCGGGTTAAAAGCCCGTGAGCAAGCCATGATATTAGATGCCCTGAAAGCAGAGCGCGGAAGCCGCAAAGATACGGCAGAACGGCTTGGCATCAGTCCCAGAACCCTTCGCTATAAATTGGCACGGTTCAAAGAAATGGGCATTGCGCTACCCGCTTAGCGGCGCGTTATCGGCAATCTAATACGACAGAAAGAGTAGATTACTATGAGCATGGAGATCAACGCAGTTTTAGACCAGATGCGCGCCATGCGGGTCAATACGGGTGGCGACATCGCGCCGCCGGCAACCCGAGTGGAAGGCCCTAACGAGTTCTCGAATGTCCTAAAGGATTCTTTGAGAGCGGTTTCCGAAACGCAAAAGACCTCCGGAGACCTGTCTTTGTCTTATGTGAGCGGCGATGAGTCGGTCGATTTGGGAGATGTGATGGTTGCGATGCAGAAGGCGAGTTTGTCTTTTGAAGCGACCGTGCAAGTTAGAAATAAAGTACTGTCTGCCTATCAAGAAGTAATGAATATGCAGGTTTAAGGCTGGTAAGAGTGGCCCAGGGTGGCGCTGTCAGAGTCCAAATAAGAATCATAACGTTGGCAACAACAAATCGTTTAGGTAGGAAACAACATGGCCGTTTTAGAACCCACAAAGGCGTTTGCCCAATTCGACGTCGTCTCACAGCTCCCGATGCTGCGCCAATTAGGCTTGTTGGTGGGCCTGGCAGCCAGCATTGCCTTGGGCGTCTTCATCGTCATTTGGGCGCAAGCGCCGGTTTACGCGCCGCTCTATGGGGATCTGTCCGAGATGGATGCCTCCCAAGTGATTAACCAACTAGAGCAGAGCAATACGCCCTATAAGTACGATGCGGGCTCTGGTGTGATCTCTGTTGCAGCAAATGATATTCATGAAGTGCGCATTCGCATGGCCAGCAGCGGCTTGCCGAGCAGCTCCGATCGGGGTTTGGCGATGCTGCATGACGATCAATCAATTGGCACCAGCGCCTTTATTGAAGGTGCTCGTTATAACCAAGCGGTTGCCGAAGAACTCCAGCGCTCGATCGCCTCCCTCAACATCGTCAAGGCAGCAAGGGTGCATTTGGCCATTCCACAAAAATCAGCCTTTATTCGTAATCGCTCGGAGGCCAATGCCTCGGTCGTTGTGAGCCTGGCGAGTGGCCGCTCATTAAGTGAGTCTCAAATCGCCGGCATTGTGTACCTGGTAGCCTCGAGCGTGTCGGATCTAGATCCAGAAAACGTGACCCTGATCGACCAGCGGGGTCGGTTGCTGTCTGGC
>JABGTE010000050.1 GCA_018647445.1 Gammaproteobacteria bacterium | reverse complement strand
GTTGTTTTGCGGCGCTGGGTCAGGGCAACCTGAATTGGCGCGCAATTTTAGCGGCTGCTGCTGCGCACAAGATCTCGCATTATTTCGTCGAGCAAGATGATTGTTATGGTGAAGATGAATTTCATTGTTTAAAGCAAAGCTATGATTTTATTAAGAATTTTGGAGCATCTTGATGCGCGTTCGAGTCGGCGTTATTGGGGTTGGTAATATGGGCAGCGCCCATTGCAAATGGCTGGAGAACCACCCTCAAATGGTGCTGACTGCGGTTGCCGATGTGATCGAAGCTCGGCGAGGGCGTTGGGCGGCAGATCCATCGGTGCAGGTGTTTGACAGTGGCCAGGCCCTCATCCGAAGTGGCGCCTGCGCGGCGGTGATTGTCGCCACGCCCCATTTTAGCCATGTCGCCTTGGCCAGTGCTGCGCTTAAGGCCGGCCTGCACGTATTGGTTGAAAAACCCATTGCGGCTGAAATCAAAGAGGCCGAACAGCTTCTCAAGTTGCCAAAGGCCGAGGGTCAAATTCTGGCCCTGATGTTCAATCAACGGACCAACCCGGCCTATGGCGCCATTCGAGATTGGGTCAAGGATGAAACCTTTGGGCGGCTGCGGCGGATGAGCTGGGTCATTACCGATTGGTTTCGGGCGCAGTCCTATTTCGATAGTGGCGATTGGCGAGCAACTTGGCGCGGTGAAGGCGGCGGCGCGTTGCTCAATCAGGCGCCGCATCAGTTGGACCTGCTGTGCTGGATGTTTGGCCGGCCGAACCACGTGTTTGCCAATTGCGGCTTTGGCCGTTGGCACAACATTGGGGTTGAAGATGAGGTGTCCGCGATCTTAGGGTTTGAGGGCGGCGTCACAGGCACTTTCGTCACCAGCACCGGTGAGGCGCCAGGCCGAAACCGGCTGGAGGTGGTGCTGGATCGGGCAACCTTGGTTTACGACACCCGTGAGGATGTCATTCTCATTGAAGAAACCAGCATCCCGATCACCGAGGCGATCCAAAATAACAAGGCCTTTCAAAAGCCGAAAACCGAACTACGGCGTTTTGAGGTTGCAGGGCAGGGCGGACAGCACCAAGCGGTGCTCGATAATTTTAGCGAGGCCATTGTGTCGGGCACAGACCTCCTGGCGCCAGGCGCCGATGGGCTGGATTCGCTCATGCTGGCCAATGCGCTGACCTTGTCGGGCGCGCTTGAGCAAAAAATAGCGTTGCCCTTGTCCGCTGTGCGTTATCGGCGCTGGCTACGCAGCAAGCAACGCGCGGAACAACCGCGCTCGCAACCGGTTGTGGCTGCCCTTAACGATTTGTCGGGTACCTTCTGATGCAGCAAGGTCACGATTACGCCCCCGTTATGGCGCCAACCAAACCGGTCTGCGAGCCCGGGGAATTTGTGATTGCTGCGGCCTTTGCGGATCACGGACACCTTTTTGGTATGGTGTCGAACCTCCTCGCTGCGGGCGCTACCTTGGGCTATGTTTATGAGCCAGATGAGGCTAAGGCCAACAAGTTGCTCGCACTGGATCCAGCCGCCAAGCGGGTCGACTCCTTTGATGCGATTTTACAAGCGCCCGACGTGCACCTCGTAGCGGCAGCCGCCATTCCGAACCTGAGAGCGGGTATCGGTATTCGCGTGCTGCAGGCCGATAAAGATTATTTCACAGATAAGTGCCCCTTCACCTCGCTCGAGCAACTCGAGGCTGTTCGGCAGGTCGTGCTCGCTACGGGCCGAAAGTACGCCGTGTGTTTTAGCGAACGGGTACAAAATGAGGCCGCCGAGCATGCCCGGTTTTTGATTGAGCAGGGCACGATTGGTCGCGTCTTGCAGGTGATCGGTTTGGGGCCCCACAGATTATCAGTCAATCATCGTCCAGACTGGTTTTTCAACAAGGTCGCCTACGGCGGCATCTTGTGCGATCTGGCCAGTCATCAGGTGGAGCAATTTCTAACCTATACCGGCAACCAAGATGCGGTAATCACCATGGCCCGAGTTGCGAATCTCGCCAACCCAGCGCACCCAGAGCTTGAAGATTTCGGCGAGTACAGTTTGGTCGGCGACAACGCGGCCTCGGCCTACTGCCGAGTGGATTGGTTTACCCCTGGGGGGCTGCGGACCTGGGGAGATGGTCGAACGCTGATTACAGGTACCCATGGCATGATTGAATGCCGTAAGTATGTTGACTTGGCGCGGTCAAGCTTTGTCGATAACACGGTGCTACTAGTCAATGATACAGGCGAGCATCGCCAGAGTGTTACTGGCAAGGTGGGTTTCCCGTTCTTTGCTGCCCTGATTCTGGATTGCCTAAACCACACGGAACTTGCGATGACCCAGGAGCATGCTTTCAAGGCGGCGGAGTTGTCCCTGATGGCCCAAGTCATCGCTGATCGGGCGCGCGTTTAACCATGGCTTGGGGCTGTGGCGCAATGAAAGGGGTACGGGACGTGGGACGGCGGACGGCGGGCGATCTAGACTTATGATGCTGCCGCAACTTCAGGCCTTAACCCACGCGCAGCACCAGCAGCGTGTCCTAGATCACTGTGTAGCGTTTGAGGCAGACCTTGGCGTGACCCAGCAACTGTTCTCCCCCTACCGAATTCGGCCCTTAGGCGCCCATATCGATCATCAGCTGGGTCGCGTGGCCTCGATCGCGACCAATCAAGGCATTACGGTGACCTTTAGCCCGAATCCAAACCGGCGGTTGCGAGCGCAAAGTGCGGGCTTTGGCCCGATTGCTGACGTCCTCATCGGCACGCCCCAGTTTGCTCAAGGGGACTGGGCCGATTATTTACGGGGCAGTGCCGCGGTTTTGGATCAAACAGATTTCCCAGCAGGATTGGATATCAGTGTAGCGGGGCACTTAGGAGAAGTCGGATTGTCCAGTTCCGCCGCGGTCACCTTGGCCTATCTCAGAGCGCTGCTGTCGGCAGCCGGCGCACCGCCCGATCCAGCACGCCTTATCCAGTGGTCACAGAAAGTGGAGAACGAATTTTTAGGCTTACAGAGCGGGGCAGGGGATCAAAGCGCTATTTGTTACGCAACACCAGGGTGCCTTGTGGATTTTGACTGCCGGCGTGAAACGCTCCTTCGGCACTCAGCGGGTAAGGCATTTCATTTTTTGGTGGTGCATTCCGGGCATCGTCTAGCGCTGGCCAGCGGCGGCGGCTTTAATGAGCGGGTTGCCGAATGCCATGCTGCCGCAAAGGAGATACAGGGCCTATTGGGCAGGCCGGAAATCCAGGCCGTGTCTTACCTCGGTGACTTTAATTTAGCAGATTATGAAGCGGTCGCGGGTCAACTTTCATTGGTGAGTCGTCGCCGCGCAGAACACTTTTTTACAGAAATGACCCGAGTTGAGGCAGGGTGCCAGGCTTGGACCCGCGGCGATTTAGCGGGGTTTGGTCAACTTATGTCAGCCTCTTGCGAGAGTTCAATCGTGAATTATGAAACCGGCACGCCTGCGCTGATTGGGCTTGTTGAAGCGCTTTGGTCGCTTGAAGGCGTTCATGGCGCGCGATTCAGCGGAGCAGGCTCCAGAGGTTGTGTGGTGGCGCTGGTGGCGCCCGACGCCGTTCCTGAGATTCTGCCCGCGCTGGCGCGATATTTTACCGGCCTTGAGCCGGCCCCGCCTGAGTCGCCCTGGGCCTTTGTAACCGAAGCGGAAGCCGGGTTGCGCGCCCTATGAAATGCTTGGTTTTGGCAGGCGGCTACGGCACTCGAATGCAAGGCATTTTAGGGGAACGTCCTAAAGCCCTGGCGGATATTCAGGGCCGATGTGTTCTGGATCGATTGCTCGACGGTTTATCGCCATTGGTGAGCCAAGTGTCTCTGGTCTCTAATGCTCGGTTTTACTCACTGTTCGAAGCGTGGGCGGCGCACAGCGCCCACTCGGCTGACTTGTTTAACAATGGGTCTACCCAGGCGGACAACCGGTTAGGCGCCTTGGGTGATTTAGATCTGTTATTGTCAAAGACCGGTTATGACGCACCTGCGCTGGTTGTAGCTTCCGATACGATATTAGACTTTTCCTTGAGCGGTTTGCTGCAGCAATTTCAGCGAACAGGCTGCAGCCAACTGGCCGTTCGGCGCAATCCGGACCCAGCAGATCAGCGCCGCCGCGGTGTCGTGCAAATGGATGCCGAGCAGCGGGTGACCGCTTTTCAAGAGAAGCCGGAACGCCCCCAGTCCGATATCGCGGCCAGCCCCATTTACCTGTTAACCGCTGAGGCGCTGGCACGATTGCCCAGCTATCTAGCGCAAGGTCGACCGAAGGATGCTCCGGGTTCCTTTATCGAAACGCTCTGCCAGGAGCAACGGGTCGAAGGCTGGTGGATGCCGGGTTCGTTGTTTGACGTGGGCAATCCCGAAAGTTATCGAGCGGCTCAGGAAGGGTTGTCTTAGGGGCTGCGATGGTGATCCTGGATGTTGGCCGTTTAGCCTCATCGTATACCGAGGACGGGTTACGGATATTCTGGTTGGGGCTGTCGCGGCTTTTCAAGGTCTGGGCGGTTGCGAGGGCGCAGCCCATCAAAGGCCTCGTCGGCAAGAGGCTATGCGTGGCTCAAGGCGCACCCAGCCGAGATTGACCTAAAAGTTGCGGCCCTTATCGTTGAGGCGCGGTTTTATCGACCCTGATCAGCCTAAAACCTTCTTAACTGCGCGCTCAGGGTTTCGCATTGGGTTAAAACCGCTCGCCAGTAGGTTTGTTTGGTGCCAGGCAATTCGGCGCCGGTCAACAGCATCATGATCGGAGTCCAGGCAATGATTGGCAGTAAGCTCAAAATATCCTGAATCAAACCAGTTCTGCTCAACGTGGGGTGCGCATCGCTCGTTGTCTCATTAACAGCGTTTAGATAGTGATTAATCCAAACGCTTAGGGTTGCGTCAGTTGGGTTTTGATCTTGTGTAGAGGTCGCCAAAAAATAGCCCAGGTCATAGGCGGGCGGGCCCATGCAGTAGTCGCCCCAGTCGAAGACGCAGCCGGTCGAAGCGGCGCTTAGGTTATCCCATCGGAAGTCACCATGGCATAAGACTGGCCCAGGGTGGTGTAAGACGCCCTCGATCATCATGTGCCCGGACAAGATGGGCAGAAGTAGGGAGGCGCCGGCGGGCAATACCGTTCTCAAAAGTTGCTCGACTATAATGGGATCTTGGGATTCAATAAATCCATTCAAATCTTTGATATTGCTAAGAAAATTAATCGGCGTTAATGCATTCCCAAGCGTTTCATGATGCAGATTGGCCAGTAACGTGAGCGCCGAGCCCATTGCGATGGGCGGGGCTAAAGCGGCTTTTGGGGCTAGGTCCTCTAGCAGTAGCCAAGGTTCGGCCTCCGTCGATGGCGCAGCAGACCAACATTTGGGCGTCGCAATTGGAAGCTTCGGCGCGAGCGCTCGATAAAACGCGACTTCACGCTCGAGGCTTTTGAAGCGTGCTGCGATATCACGCGTTTTAGGCAGCGAGGCGCCCTTGTAAATCACCGTTTCTGCTTGAGCTGGATCTCCGCCGTCTCCTGCGGCGGTAAACCATAACCGCAGCACCTGTGCCATATGGCCGTCGGTCAGGGGTTCAATGGCGGTCAGCGTGACCGGCCGACCCAATTCGCCTGATAAAAATGCGCTCGTCAGCCGCCCCGGGCGGGCAAAGACCGGCTCTGCTCGGGTTGGTTGTTCGCCTGGATCCGCTGCATGGCCAAGCGCGTTATGGGCATCTTCTGAGTTGATGTCTTATCTTCCGCAAGGGTTGAGGCAAGGCTCTCAATGATCAAGGTCTGGACTGCGTTATTGTCGACATAGATCTGCTTATTAGCGAACGCGCATTGCCTGTGGTTTGATTTTGATTGAGGCGCTCGGCTTAAAACGACACGGCGCGCTGTCGCACCGGCTCATTTTGCTCATTTCTAATCTCGATTTGAGCATTTCGAGCCGCCCAGTCAATTTCAATCCAACCGAAATTCGCCTCATAAAATGCCGAATCGAGCAGGGTTGAGCCTGTTTCCTCTGTAATGACCGTCGCAATCTGACTGAGCGGCAGGTTCAGCGATGAGGTGGTCAGTTCTAAAATAGACTGCGCCTCGCCTGTTTGGGCTTGATACAACGCCGCTAAATGACGATCACCAGAAACAATAATCGTCTCCCCAGTGGTTGTAGCAAGCAACTCTAACAGACGCTGTTGCTCACGCGGCAGCATGCGCCAGGCCTCCCATTGGTGCCCATCGGCTAACACCTGCACCGAGCTCACCAAGATGCGCAGCGCTGCTGGTTCGGCAAGGGTCTCGGTTAACCATTGCCATTGGGCGGCCCCGAGCATTGATTGCTTCGGGTCATCTGTTGGGACGTAGCGTCCAACCAAAGGTGGTATCCAGGGCGTCTTGAGCGCGGTTCTAAAAAACCGCGTATCCAGCAAAACGATCTGAACCCGCTGAGCGCCTTCACCGATCATGACCGCCCGATAAATGCCCGGTCGGGCGGTGCTCGGGTCTTCGGAGGCAATTTGCCAGAAGGATTCAAATAAACGCTCAGATTGCGCTTGATGCGCAAAGTCCGCACCGGCGTCGTTCAACCCATAGTCATGGTCATCCCAGGTTGCCAAGATCGGAATGCTGCGAGCAAGTTTTTGAAACTTGGGCGCGTGGGCAAGTGCCTGATAAGCCGCTTCTAAGGACGCAAGCGCAGGGTCGTCCGATTCATCTGCAGCATAAACGTTGTCGCCTCCAAAGATGAAGACGTCCGGTCGAGCCTCGGTAATAACGTCGAGAATAGCCAAGGATTTTGCGGTGTCCAAGCAGCTACCAATGGCGATGGTCTGCAAGCGGTTCGTGGGCGTGGGTAAAAGCTGAACCTCTTGCGCTGCGTTCAAGCTGCAAAACGAGAGTATTCCAGCGCCAATCAGGGTCATGGTGAAATGCTTTAGCATGGTTTTGTTTTCCGGATTAATGAGCAGATCTGAGTCGTTGTAGTGTGACGAGAGTTCGCAAGCGGAGCAAGTCGTCTCCATGACGCGTTGTGTCTAACCCAGGATTTTGTCCGCATTTCTATCCGGTGTAGAGTTGAATGCGCGAGGGTTTTGATTCATTGGCCTCCAGGCTAGAACGAGGGGTTAGACAGCTTTTGTTAATAGCTTTTGTTACTAGCTTCGGTTGACAGCTTCGGTTAGCAGCTCGCCGCTAAAAAGGCGGACTGTAAACGGGTTTAGATCGTAAACACTTGCTTGCTAAGAGGCTTTACCATCGAGCGAATTGGCAAAATTCGAACCTGAAAGAGAGACTGTATTATGACATTTGTGCCTTTGGGCTTTAAGCGAACAAATCCAGAAGCAGCCACTGCATTTGCCTCAAAGCATGCGGTGATGATGGCCCAACGGCGTTCCGTGCGCACCTTTTCAAGGGATCCCGTGCCCGAATCCGTGATTTTGGATTGCGTGCGAGCAGCGTGCACGGCGCCCAGCGGCGCCAACTGCCAACCCTGGCATTTTGTCGTGGTGTCAGACGCCGCCAAGAAGCGTGATATCCGAATCGCCGCAGAAGCTGAGGAGCGGGCTTTTTATGAGCGCCGTGCCTCACAAGAATGGCTCGAGGCCCTTGCCCCCTTGGGAACGGACGCGGAAAAACCGTTTTTGGAAGTTGCGCCTTACCTAATTGCCATTTTTCAAGAGCGTTTTGCACAGGATGAGGCCGGTGCAAAAAGCAAGAATTACTATGCGCCAGAATCTGTTGGGATCGCGACGGGAATCCTTATTGGCGCATTGCACCAGGCGGGTCTTGCTTGTTTAACCCACACGCCGAGTCCAATGGGGTTTTTACAAAACGCCTTAGGCCGGCCCGTGAATGAGCGGCCGTTTCTCCTTTTGGTGGTGGGATACCCCGCCGAAGACGCGGAAGTGCCTGACATCACGCGCAAGCCGTTCGATCAAGTTGTCACGCAGATATAATCAGCTGGGCGCGGCAGTTGAGGAATGGGTCGCCGTTTGATTGCGAAGGCTGATCAGGTCCGCAAGGATATGGCCTGCTTCAACGACATAGGCATCGGACTCTTCAGGGGTTTCCTCGGCGGGAGACTCAGCTGCCTCAGCATTGCCGGCGACAGTGTTCTCCGCCTCAACGGATGCTTCAGGGGTTGCTCTTCCAAGTGCGCCAACAGCGCCTTCAGCCTCGCTGGGAGTCGTCACCAGGCTTTTAACCGGCGCATCGATCGTCGTATCGGGTGGCAGAAGTGGGTCTATAACATCGCCCTCTGAGGCAAGTGTTTCTGTCGCTTCCAATTCCTCAAGGTCTGCAATGACCGGCAGGCCTTGCGCTACGCGCTTTTCATTGGTGAGATTCAGCCAAAAAGCCTTTGCAATCGCTTGCTCCTCGCGCCGAGTCGTCTCGTTGAGCGAGATTGCTTTGACTTCGCGCCGCACCCTGCGGTAATTGTAGGCCGAGGTGATGTATTGAAACTCAGGATTCGTTTGCATCCGAGTTTGATGCCGTTTACTCAATGTGGGTAAAAAGCCGAGCACATCGCCTTTCGGCCGATAGACAGCGGGCGTTATTTTATCCCAGATAAGAGGGCGGTCGAGAGTGCTTTCTCCAATGGTTTCAGGGTCATAGTCAACCGGGTACGCGATGTCCGGAATAATGCCGCGGTGCTGGGTTGACTCGCCACTGATTCGATAGAATTTGGCCTGGGTCATTTTAAGTTGGCCGCGTAGTAAGGGTTGCAAGGTTTGCACGGTGCCTTTGCCGAAGGTTTGCGTGCCGATTACGAGGCCTCGGCCATAGTCTTGAATCGCGCCAGCAAAAATCTCAGAGGCAGACGCGCTCAATCGGTTGACCAAGACCGCGATGGGGCCTGCATATTCAACGCGATAGTCTCGATCGGTGAGGACATCGACTCGATCAGATTTGCTGCGAATTTGCACGGTCGGTCCGCGATCAATAAAGAGGCCGGTTAGGGTTTTTGCTTCCTGGAGCGATCCGCCACCGTTATCTCTCAAGTCAATGACCACCGCATCGACTTGCGCTGATTCGAGGTCTTTCAAAAGACGTTTTACATCGCGAGTGGTGCTGCGGTAATTCTCATCGCCATCTTGCAGGGCTTGAAAGTCAACATAGAAAGTCGGTATTTCGATCACGCCGATTCGACGAGTACTACCGTATTCTTCAACCTCTATGATCTGCGATTGCGCGGATTGTTCTTCAAGCTCGACTTTATTGCGAACAATGGGAATCACCTTGCTCGAAAAACCATCGACGGCGTTCGCGGGCAACACCTCGAGGCGAACGATGGTGTCTTTTTTACCGCGAATGAGTTGAACCACATCATCTAACCGCCATCCGATTACGTCGACCATTTCCCCTTCATCGCCTTGCCCAACCGCGGTAATTCGGTCGTTGGGTTTGAGCGCTTTGGTCTTATCTGCAGGGCCCGCAGGCACCAGGCTGACGATTTGCGTGTATTCGTCTTCGCTCGAAAGAACGGCCCCTATGCCTTCTAATGACAAGCTCATATTGATGTTGAAGTTTTCCGCCGTGGTGGGGGAAAAATATTGGGTGTGCGGGTCATAGGTCTTTGCCAGCGCATTGATGAAGACTTGATAGACGTCATCGCTTCGAGTTTGTTGCGCCCGATTCAATCGGTTTTGGTAGCGTTTACGCAATAAATCCGCGATGTCTGCTAGATCTTTGTCAGCAAGTTTAAGATTCAAAACGTCATTTTTAAGACGTCGCCGCCACAGGTCATCTAAAGCGGCATCATCCTGCGCCCAGGGCGCTTCGGATCGATCCAGTTCCAAGGTCTCATCTACATCAAACTGATACTGTTCAACGCCTTGCTCGAGTTGACCGACAACCCAGGCTAAGCGCTGGGTTATTTGGGTCTGATAGGCATTAAAAATACTAAACGCTGGCGACAGATCGCCTCGTCGCAAGGCATTGTCGAGGGAGCGCCGGTAAGGTTCAAACGCGCGAATATCCTGAACAGAAAAGTAGCTCTTACTGGGATCCAGTGCGGTCAAATATTCGTCGAAAATTAGCTCAGAGCTTTCGTCATCCAAAAGCTGATAAAGGTAGTGGCGTTCGCGAAGTGCTTTCAAGATGTGCCGCGTTGTGGCTTCGTGCTCCGGTAATGGAGCGAGTTCAGACAACTCAGCTGTTTGGGTCTCCGTCAGGCTCGCAAACGCGTTGCCCGCCATGAGCCAAGCTGTCAGGAGCAGTACTTGTATTAACCGCGAGTGGATTAGGCTAAAACGATTCAAGCCCTCGGTGTTTTGACCTAGATGCGACATAAAAAAACCTTGTGAATCCATATTTTCGAAAAAATTCTGTCCTGCTCACCCAATGACGCCTTTCATTTGCGCCAAAACCGTACGGTTGCGTTTGCGACTTCTCAAAACATCATACTTCCGACTGTTGGAGCATGCAAAGTGAGCAAAGTTCCCAATGCCGTATGATCTTTTAGACGCAAATGCGAGTCGGTTAGACTCTTATTAGGCGAATAAGTTGGTCGGCCAAGCCACGGTTTCTATGCGATAATATGACCTTCATTGTGTTCGAAAACGGTTAATTTAAGGAAGACGTTATGGGGTCTATTGTTTTTGGAATGGGTCGGTTGTTGGTTTTGGCAGCAGCCGTTATGACTGCAGGATCAGCTTGGGCAGAAGAGGTGGCGCCCGTCCCGGCGCCGGATGAAACGATGCAGGCTGAGCGCGGTTATTTCTTTGGCTACTCTTTTGGCAATATGCTGCAACAGGGCGGCAATCCCGACGTGGATTTGGAGGCCTTGTTGCAAGGCATGCAGGACTCCTTGTCTGGGGTGCAACCCGCTTTGGATTCCGATGCGCAGACTCAAGTGATGGCAATTGTGCGTGAACGGCAGCAAATGATCCAAGCCGAGCAACAGGCTTTGGCCGAGAATCAGTCTGAGACAAACCTTGCAGCTGGCGCTGCTTACCTTGAAGAGAATGCGGCTAAGGCAGGAATCAGCGTCACAGATAGTGGTCTGCAAATTGAAACCCTGACTGAAGGCACAGGCGAGAAGCCCTCGGCGACCGATGTTGTTGTAGTGCATTACGAAGGGCGGTTGCTGGATGGCACGGTCTTTGACAGCTCGATTGCCCGGGGTGAGCCAGCGGAGTTTGCCTTGAATCAAGTGATTCCGGGTTGGACTGAAGGCCTGCAATTGATGAAAGCTGGCGGTAAAGCGCGCTTAACCATTCCATCGGACCTGGCCTACGGTCCAGGTGGCGTCAGCAGTATTCCGCCTAACGCCGTTTTGGTGTTTGAGGTTGAGTTAATCGAGGTGAAGCAGTAGCCACCGCGGAACCGTTTAGGTGACGCGTCGCTTTAATGCGTCCCTTGTGTCGCGTCCTCTTAGACGCGTCCCTGTTTAGGGTCTTTGGTTTAGTCGATGATGATCAGCCCAAGTGGGTTGGTCAGCATCTCAGTTTGAAATCGTGAGACTCGAACCCCTGTAAGATCCATGGTACGCAAATCCAGGGAGTTAAATCGGGCGTCTTCGAGATTGGCGCCGGTGATGCTCGCGTTGAACCAGTCAATGTTGTCAAGGTTACAAGCCGCCAAGTTGGCGTCCTGTAGGTCAGCTGCGCAAAACGAGACTTCTTGAAAGTTGCAGGAAACAAGCTCGCTGCTCGCGAGTTGGCTGCTACTAAAATCACTGAACGAAAAATCACAGCGTTCGGCCGTGAAGGCGTTGATCCAAACGGTTGGGCTTATGGTTTTACGACACGAAAATCCTTTCGCGTTCAGAGCTCTGGCCCGACAGTCTGAGAATTGGCAGTCATGCCATACGCTGTGGCTGAAGTCGACGCCGGAACAATTGCCCCGAAGGACGTTTGACTGAGTGGCGGTGGAAAAACGGAAGGACGTCGCCTCGCTGAGATCGTCTCGTGCAAATTGGCAATCGTCAAACGTGACCTGTGTTAATGCAGCCGATGCGAGGTCACAGTCAATGAGTTGGCAACGATCAAAATAGCACTGCCCCACGTTGGCCCCGGCCCAAGAACACCTTAGGAAGACGCATTGCTCAAAGCCGACGTTAGAGCGATAGTGCGCATGCTCGGGTTTGGTGAAGTCAATGTCCTGAAAGGTTTGCTGTAGGATCGGTTGTGAACTCATAAGACGGGAGCGTTGGGAAGCGTCTTTGAGAATAGGCCCGTCTGCGTTCGGAGTAAAGCGGGGCTCTGAAGAGCATGTCGCGGGGCGGTAAATCGCGGAAAGCAAGTTTGCCGATTGTGAGATTCGGTTCTGACTCAAACTCCGGTTAATATGGGGTGCCGTTTCATTACCGCGCAGGCCGTTTTTTCTGACCTGTGGTGGAAAGCGTACTGAGCTAAGGACAAGACCATGACTGTGACACGATTTCTCTCGAGCCTGCTGTTTTCAAGCGCCTTTATCTGGGTCGCCGTCGAGTTTTTTGAGGTAGAAACCGAGGTGGTCTATGTGTTGTTTATTTTTTCGGTGATATTAATTGGCGCGACTATCGTTACGGGCTTTTTGATCTCGCCCTTATTGCGAAAAATTTTGCAGCGCCCCGGCTCGAGTTTGTTAAGTCAGCTTCGCGCGGGAAACCACGATTTGGCGGACGCCGTCGACGTTGCGCGTGTTGCGCCCCTAGATCAGCAGGATGGCGCAAGGGAAGAACAGCCCCAGCCGTCAACGGACGACCCTGCACTGAATTCAAAAGATTCGACCTCTTAGTCTACTCGCGCGAGGGATTGAAAAAACCGATCGCCTCGCGGCAAGTAGAAATCCTCATAGTCAACTGAAAAAGCAACCGTATGGGCGCGACCCGTAATACGGTCAGCAGCAATCAAGCCAATGTAGCGCGAGTCTTTACTGTTGTCTCGATTATCGCCAAGCATCAGGTATTGTCCGTCGGGCACCGTAATCGGGTCGAAATTGTTGTGCGCGTTCGGCGGCGCGGGCCGCAGCATCACGGAGCGAACCGAGGCCTCGATGGTTTCCAAATAAAAGCGATGTCGGTGACGCTCATAAGCGTTTAAAGCGGGCAGCTGGTCGTCAGCCAGCATGGCATAGTCGGCCATTCGACCGTTGATCTGGAGCTGGTTATTAATTAACGCAATGCGGTCGCCAGGGATGCCAATGACCCGCTTGATCAATAACTCTTCGGTCTCGGGCGAAAAAAACGTTACGATTTCGCCGCGGGCGGGCTGGTTCCAGGTCAGTACCCGAATTGCCGATAACGGTACTCTTAGGCCATAGGCAAGTTTGTTCACGATCACTCGGTCGCCGTCGAGTATGGTGGGTTTCATGGAGCCCGTCGGTACCTGATTCCAATCTGCGATCGCAGATCGAAATAGCACCATCACTACCAAAAAGATCAGCAGCCCGCGCCATTCCCGCCAAAACCTGTTTACCATCGATGATCAATCCAAGAGTTAGGTCTTCAGTCTAATTGAGTCACCGATTGATGCAACTGCTCAAAGTAAATCCAAGATGGACCGCTGCGTTAAGGACAGTGTTGGTAGTGCAACCACGACGGGGATTTTAGCCCGTGACAAGCCTTGCGCCGCGTCTTTGGGGTTCAATGGGCACCGGGTTTCTTAAGATGGGTGCCGAGAGAAATTCTAATGCCCTAGGCTTGGGTGGTGACCAGTGCTTATACTCTGGGTTTAACGCGTCGTTGGAGATTGAATTGTTGGCTGTGACCACTGAACTGTCGCTTGTTCTCGATTGCGACACACCCATGATCTTCAAGCTTGTTCCAAGTCCGCGCTCGGATCAGGTGATTCAGGCCTTGGTCTTCGATCTGGTGGGTGGACTTGACGAAACCCGCTTTTTAGATGGCCATGGCAATCAGTGCGTGCGTGCTTTGATGCCAAAGGGTGCGTCATCGTTGCGGGTCTCCTTTGAAGGCCAGCAGATTCCTGATGTCTCAGCCAGGGCCGGGCACTTTGTACCGATTCAAGCGCTGCCCATTGAGGTACTGCCTTTTTTGCAGCCTTCTCGGTACTGCGAGGCCGATCAATTTCTGAGCCTGACGCGCGAAGTAATTGATGGGTGCTCGCCTGGATATGAGCAAATCACGAGGATCTGTACTTTTGTGCAGACCAAGTTTACCTATGAACCTGGCTCGAGTACGGCGCCGCGCTCAGCACTTGCCGCAATGCAGGATACCGCTGGCGTCTGCCGAGATTTCGCACATGTATCGATCGCCATGTTGCGAAGCATTAGTATCCCCGCGCGCTATGTCGTGGGTTATTTAGGCGGTCTACTGCCTCAGGATGTTCATGCTTGGGGCGAAGCGTATGTCGGCAATCAGTGGGTTGCCTTTGATGCAACCCCGGGTCTCGCGCCGGGTGAGCGCATTGCGATCGCCATTGGCCGGGATGCGGCAGAGGTTGCGATCATGGATCAATTCGGGCCATTGCCGAGCAGCAGCCAGATGGCTGTTTCGGTACGTGTCCAAAGTCCGGCTTAACGCTTTAAATCGATGCGTGAAGCCTTGACCTTTTATAAGCTGTTGGCATTAACGATGCCTTTGGATACACGATTCAAGTCTGAAGATTGTGGTCCTGGCGGCAGTGTCCATCAAGTGTCCTGCTGGCGGCGCCTGGGCTTTTGAGGTTCGTTGCGAAAGGCTTTGCAGCCCGGCAGGACGCAAAGGCCACAAGGATGGGCAAGCGCAACAGAGCTGCGCTCAGTTCGCTGTTTGGGCCTCGACGCGGACTTTCACGGATAGATCGACCTGGGTTTTGGGTGCTGACAAGTAGGCCCCGGAAACGGGCGGAACATATTTGGGATCAGGGGCCACAGCCACGGCAATGTGCTGCGCGCCGGTGGGTCGCCCAACGGTGGGATCAAAACCGATCCAGCCGAAGTCTTTAAAATAAACTTCGACCCAGGCATGGGTTGCGCCATCCTCGGGTTCAAATTGGTGGCTCAGTAGATAGCCAGAGACGAAGCGAGCGGGCAGGCCACACACGCGGACCACCTCAATTAACAACCAGGCTAAATCTCGGCAGCTCCCACTGCCAAGGGCTAATGTTTCCAGACAGGCCTGAACGCCAGGAGTCTCTCGAATTTGGTAAGCAATAAGCGCTTTGATATCGGCGCATAGCGCCTGTAAAGCTGAAAACTGCTCGTGAGATGCGCAAGCCCGGCTGAGTTCTTCGGTCAAAGATTGGGGAAGCTCGGAAGGCTCAAGGCAGCTCGTTTGATAGGCCCGCAATACCGTCGTCTCGGGCTCAAGGTCAGTGTCTGGCACATGACTGGATCCTAGTTGCGCAAGACTCAAGCCATCAGATTGGTACTGCTCAAGGGTCAAAGTCGATACGATGTCCAGCTGCGTGGTGGGTTGATCAAACACCGCTATCGCGACGCTGTTGTTAAACGCATCGCGTTGCCAGTGCAGCGCCGGTGTTGGTGTGATCGAAAGGCCTGATTTGCGAATTCTTAGGTCGAAACCATCCCGCGGTCGCAAGAGCAGACGATGCGGTCTTAGCGTCACTGCTTGATCAAAGGTATAGGTTGTCTGGTGTACAACGTGGATCAATTGCATCAAAGGGCCACGCTAATCCGTCGTCAGGGGTGTTTGATAAATGGCGCGCAATACCGCACTTCGTTCAGGTTGATCAAGGTTAGTTGCCAGCAGACCAAGGAGGTGGGTTTCCACCAGGGCAGAAGCCGAGGTGTACTGGTCAACTGGAAGGCCGTTTTGTTCCAAAACAACCGCGCCCTGATCTCCCTTATAATAAAGCCTTGCGCTCACGGTGCGTTTTAACTTGTGGCTGTCTGAGACTGCAAAAAGTTTTGTAAACCGAGGTGCTTTATCAGACCAAGCTGGGTTTCAAGCCAATCAACGTGTTCTTCCTCGTTGCTCAAGATCTTGGCGAATAAATCTCGAGACACGAAGTCTTCATGAGACTCGGCGCAACGAACCGCTGCCCGAAGGACCGGGATGCCGATGTGTTCTAGCGTTAAGTCGCACTCGAGCATTTCTTCAACCGTTTCGCCAATGAGGAGTTTGCCGAGGTCTTGAAGATTTGGAAGGCCCTCTAAAAACAAAATCCGCTCCATTAACCAATCTGCGTGCATCATTTCTTCGATCGATTCTTCCCGCTCTTTTTCAGCGAGCTTATAAAAACCCTGATCCTTCAGAATTTTTGCGTGCAAAAAGTATTGGTTTATCGCGGTGAGTTCGTTTTTTAAAACCTGATTCAGGTAATCAAGAATTTCGGGGTGTAATACCTTCATAAGCACCTCTGCCGGTCATTGTTTCGGAGTCCAGGCATTCTAACCCATGTTGATACCGCCAGCAGCTTTGATCGAATCTACTTGTTGCAATTACGAATCGTTCTCATTTAGAATCAGGTAATGATTATTTGCATCTGCAATCGCGTTAGTAGCCAAGTCGTTGAAGACTATGCTCGTCGTGGATTGGGCGTTGACGCTTTGCGGGCTGATTTAGGCTTGGCAAGCAATTGCGGCCAATGCCTCGATCACGCGCTCGACCTAATGAGCGAGGTCCAAACTCGGCATGGCGAGTCTTGTCCGGGACGCGAACACATCATTGCATCAGCGCGCGCCTAATAGTGTCTCTTCCCATTGCCCGAGTCGGGGCGTACGCTCGGCGTTATAGGCAGGGCAGCACTGGGTTACCTTGGACCAATTCTTTATTGCTTGCTGATCCCGCTGCACCGACGACCTGTTCCCGGTGATTCAGAAGCCCCTAGCGTGAGGTTTTTAAGAAGCCCTTAGCGAGAGGTTTTTAAGAAGCCCTTAGCGAGTAGCTTTCTATGAGAAGCCCTTAGCCTGAGGTTTTTAAGAAGCCCTTAGCGAGTAGCTATTTAATAAGAAGCCCTTAGCGTGAGGTTGTTAAGAACC
>JABGTE010000051.1 GCA_018647445.1 Gammaproteobacteria bacterium | reverse complement strand
GCAGCCTCTTTGGGCGCCGTTTTGGTGTCCCGCGGTCTCAAAGTGACGATGCAGAAGCTGGATCCGTACATTAACGTTGATCCGGGCACCATGAGCCCATTGCAGCATGGTGAGGTATTTGTCACCGCCGATGGCACCGAGACTGACCTCGACCTGGGTCATTACGAGCGTTTTGTACAGACCCGCATGACCCGAAAGAATAATTTCACCACGGGTAAAGTGTATGCCGATGTGATTGCGCGCGAGCGTAGGGGCGAATATCTGGGCGCAACGATCCAAGTGATTCCCCATATCACGGATGAGATTAAATCCCGAATACTGCAGGTTGCGGAAGGGTTTGATATCGCGTTGATCGAAATTGGTGGCACCGTTGGAGACATTGAAAGTCAGCCTTTTCTAGAGGCCGCCCGGCAGCTTCGCTTTGAAATGGGCTCGTCCCGCGCCTTACTAATGCACTTGACGCTTGTGCCCTATATTGCAACGGCCGGTGAGACTAAAACCAAGCCGACCCAACACTCTGTCAAAGAGTTACGGTCGGTGGGTATGCAACCCGATATTCTGATTGTTCGCTCTGATCACGAAATCCCGAAATCGGCACGCGATAAAATTGCACTCTTTACCAACGTCGAACTCGATGCCGTGATTCCGCTCCTGGATGCCAAGAGTATTTATGAAATCCCGGCTCGGCTGGCGGAAGAGCGTCTCGATGAAATCGTTGTGCAAAAGTTAGGCTTCGATGTGCCGCCGGCAGATTTGGCAGATTGGCAGCGGGTTTTAGAGTTGCAGCAGAACCCAAAACATCAGATTCATCTGAAAATGGTTGGCAAGTACATGGACTTGTTGGATGCCTATAAGAGTTTGAATGAGGCATTAACCCATGCCGGAATTCATTCTGAAACGAAGGTGAATATTGACTTTGTTGATTCTGAACGAGTTGAGGCGGAAGGCGTTGAGATTTTGGCCGGCGCGGATGCCGTTTTAGTGCCGGGCGGGTTCGGCAGCCGCGGTTTTGAAGGCAAAATTCTAGCAGCCGGTTTTGCCCGGCGGAATAAAATTCCCTACCTAGGCATTTGTTATGGTTTGCACGCAGCGATCATTGAGTTTGCGCGGGATGTCGCGGGTCTTGAGGGCGCTAATAGTACGGAAGTGGATCAGAACACGCCGCATCCCATCATTGGACTGATCACGGAATGGGTCAACGAAGCTGGTCTGAAAGAAACCCGCTCCCTGGATTCAGACCTTGGCGGAACCATGCGAATGGGTGAGCAAGAATGTGTGCTTAATCAAGGCTCGATTACCCGAGCGGTCTATGGCGAGGAGCGCATTAAAGAGCGCCATCGTCATCGCTTTGAGGTAAACCCAAGCTATGTTCCAGAGCTTGAGCGGGCTGGGCTTCGCATTGCGGGGGTTTCGAAGGATCAGTCATTGGTCGAAGTGATCGAGGTGGTGGATCATCCGTGGTTTGTCGCCTGTCAATTTCATCCAGAATTCACGTCAACGCCTCGGGGCGGTCATCCTTTGTTCTTGAATTTTGTGAAGGCCGCTCTGGCTGAGCAAATCGTCCGAGCCGAGTTGGCTGGAACACCAAATTAAGGTCCATAACGGCAATTATGAACTCAATCAGATCGTGCCGGACAAGAGCGAGATAAAGTATGGATTTATGCGGATTTGAAGTCAGTCAACAGTCTCGATTTTTCCTGATTGCGGGCACCTGCGTCGTTGAGTCCGAGCAAATGGCGCTCGACACGGCGGGCACCCTCAAAGAGATTTGTGATCAGCTAGACATTTTCTTAATTTATAAGTCCTCGTTCGACAAAGCCAACCGTTCCTCAAAAGACAGTTATCGTGGGCCAGGGTTAGCGGCAGGTTTGAAAGTGCTCCAGACAGTTCGAGACACCCTGGGGCTACCGGTCTTGACCGATGTCCATGAAGATACTCCCCTCGATGAGGTCAAAGACGTTGTCTCGGTACTGCAAACACCTGCGTTTTTATGCCGTCAAACAAACTATATCCAAAAGGTGGCCTCCCTTGGTTTGCCGGTGAACATTAAAAAAGGACAATTCCTTGCGCCTTGGGATATGACCCACGTCGTCGATAAAGCCAAGGCAACCGGTAACGATAAGATTATGGTGTGTGAGCGTGGCGCAAGCTTTGGCTATAATAACTTGGTGTCGGATATGCGGGCGCTACCGGTACTCGCTGCGACCGGCTGTCCGGTTGTCTTTGATGCAACCCACAGCGTGCAGCTGCCAGGTGGTCAGGGCGCGACGTCGGGCGGGCAGCGAGAAATGGTGCCAGTTTTAGCGCGGGCCGCGACCGCCGTTGGCGTTCAGGGGCTGTTTATGGAAACGCATCCAAATCCAGATCAGGCTTTGAGCGATGGTCCAAACTCTTGGCCGCTTGGGGATATGAAATGGTTATTAGAGCGGTTAGTGGCAATCGACTCAGTGATTAAGACAGGCCAGTAAAATAAGCGGGATGTCGCCGGGCAAAAGAGTGCTGTGAGCGGCAGTGACGCGAGATCAAGGAAGGTTATGACAAGCATTACCGATGTGAGAGCAAGAGAAATACTGGACTCTAGGGGCAATCCAACCCTTGAAGCCGAGATTGAGTTGGCAGATGGCAGCATCGGCCGTGCTGCTGTGCCTTCTGGCGCATCCACCGGCTCTCGAGAAGCTTTAGAGTTGCGAGATAATGACCCTGCTCGCTATGGCGGCAAAGGGGTTCTGACTGCTGTCCAAAATGTGAACACCCTGATCCGAGAGGCGCTACTGGATCATGAGGTTGAAGACCAAACCGCCCTAGATCAGGTGCTGCTCACGGTTGATGGCACCGAAAATAAAGGCCACCTAGGGGCCAATGCAATGTTGGGCGTATCGCTCGCCGCGGCTCATGCCGCAGCACAGGCCAAAGGGGTAGAGCTTTATGAGCATATCGCGGACTTAGACGCAACTGGCGGCCGATATAGTATGCCAGTGCCGATGATGAACATTCTAAACGGTGGCGAGCATGCAGATAACAATGTCGACATTCAGGAATTCATGGTGCAACCAGTTGGGGCCGCGTCCTTTTCCGAAGGCCTGCGGATGGGGGCTGAGATTTTCCACGCGTTAAAGGACGTTTTAAAGCGCGCTGGACTATCAACGTCGGTCGGTGATGAAGGCGGCTTTGCGCCGAACTTAGCAAGCAATCAGGCAGCCCTCGATATGATCATGTCAGCCATTGATTTGGCGGGATATCAGGCCGGTAAGGAAATTTTCTTGGCATTAGATTGTGCCGCCAGCGAGTTCTATCAAGACGGTCAGTATCATCTGGCTGGAGAAGGCCGGCATTTTGACAGTCAGCAATTTTCAGATTATTTAAAAACGTTAGTGATGAGTTACCCAATTTTGTCGATTGAAGACGGGTTAGATGAAAGCGATTGGTCCGGTTGGCGTTACCTAACCGACCAATTAGGCGATCAGTGTCAGTTGGTTGGTGATGATTTGTTTGTAACCAACCCCTCGATCCTTGCGAGGGGTATCTCCGAAGGCGTGGGCAATGCCATCCTGATAAAGGTCAATCAGATTGGCACGCTGAGCGAAACGATGGCTTCGATTCAGATGGCGCGGGAAGCAGGGTATGCGTCGGTCATCTCTCATCGTTCGGGTGAAACTGAAGACACATCGATTGCGGACTTAGCGGTTGCAACCTCCGCCGGTCAGATTAAAACCGGTTCTTTGTGCCGCTCTGATCGGGTGGCGAAATACAACCGCTTGCTGCGGATTGAGGATCGCTGTCATGCCGTTTATAAAGGGGCATTAGAATTTAAGAATTTGAGGGTCTAGCGATTCTAAATTTAGTTAAAATCTTAGGTGCTGTATTGCTGTTGCTGGGCTGCTTCCTCCAAGCACGGCTTTGGACAGGGGAAGGCAGCTACGCACATGTTGTGGCATTGCAGACACAGCTTGAAACAAAAACCAGCAACAATGAAACGAAGGCAGCTAGAAACCGGTTGCTACGGGCTGAGATTATTGACCTTCGTCAGGGGCTTGATGCGATTGAAGAAAGAGCCCGAACTGAGTTTGGATTGATCAAAAAAGATGAGACCTTTATTTTACTCATCGATGACTGAGTAGGCTTTATGCACAACCCGCTTTCGAGATTGTATGTCGTTGTTCCGGCGGCAGGGACGGGTCAGCGCATGGGTTCAGCGGTGCCCAAGCAATACCTTGAACTCAATTCGGGTCAAACGATCCTGGGTATGACCGTGGCTAAACTTCAAACACTTCGCCCGGAGCGGTTGGTGGTTGCACTGCATGCCACCGACACGTGGTTTGATGAATTGCATCTTAGCGGAGTAGATCGAGTCGTTGGCGGAGACAATCGGGCGGCCTCTGTATTGTGTGCGCTGGCGGCAATCGATGCGCGCGATGACGATCTCATTTTAGTCCACGACGCGGTGCGACCATGCATTCGGGTCGCAGACATCAATAGATTGATTGATCTTGCGCGTGACCATGCAGAAGGGGCGCTTTTGGCGACGCCGGTGATCGACACCCTGAAACGAGTGACAGATCAACGAGTTACTGAAACAGTCGATCGCAGCCAGCTTTGGCAGGCCCAAACGCCTCAGATTTTCCAGTTCGAGCTGCTACAGCGGGCTCTGCTTGCGGCCCCTGGTGCAACTGATGAGGCCTCGGCCGTTGAAGCGCTCGGTATTTCGCCCAGAATCTGTCAGGGGCGAGCGGATAATCTCAAGATTACGACCAACGAGGACTTGGCCATGGCGCGATTTATAGTAAGCGGTGAGCCGCAATGATGCGGATTGGACAAGGCTTTGACGTGCATGCTTTTGCGCCGGTTGGGTCGGCAACGCAGTTTGCTTTGGGCGGCATATCAATTCCAGATGATCGTGGGGTGATTGCCCATTCGGATGGGGATGTGCTCCTACACGCTTTGATGGATGCTATTTTGGGTGCCCTCGGTTTAGAAGATATTGGCCATCAGTTCCCTGATACTGACCCCGCTTATCAAAATGCAGATTCTCAAGACTTGCTCCAAGCGGTGGTCGCCCTGATGCGCGATGCAGGATTTTCGGTGATCAACGTGGATGCGACCGTGTTGCTCGAGGCGCCCAAGGTCAAGCCGTATCGGCCTTTGATGGTTGCGGCCATTGCCGAAGGGTTAGGTTGCGAGGCTTGCTGTGTCAGCGTCAAGGCGACTACCACAGAAAAACTGGGCTTTGTTGGTCGAGGTGAAGGGCTTGCCGCGCAAGTGGTTGTTTTACTCTCGGCAGACGGTGCGTGAGCTTTTCTTTGGATTTCCCGCGGCTGTATGGCGCGCCGGAGGCGCGTGGGGTGATCCGGGCCCGCAGTGAAGATTTTCAGGTTAAAGAGCTTTCCCTGCCGGCAAGCGAAGCCGGGGAACACAGCTACCTTAGAATTCAGAAGCAGGATACCAATACTCATTGGGTGGCTTATCAAATCGCAGCCTTAGCCGGCGTTGCTGATCAAGAAGTTGGCTATGCTGGTCGGAAAGATCGTTATTCGATTTCAGAGCAGGCGTTTACCTGCTACCTGCCCGGTCGCGCAGCGCCAGATTGGACGGCCTTGAATGATAACTTGATTCAGGTTCTGCAAGTAAGCCGTACCCAGCGCAAGTTAAGGAAAGGAGACCTGTTGGGGAACCGTTTTAAGCTCCGGTTGCGAGAGGTTGATGGGTGCTTGGCGTCTCGGCTTGACCGGCTGGCCGATCAGCCTGTTCCGAATTATTTTGGGGAGCAGCGATTCGGTTTTCAGGGCGCGAACTTGGTGCTGGCCGAGCGTCTGGTGGGCAACCCTAAGGCACGCTTGAAACAGCGTGATATGGTTCTGTCTGCCATGCGGTCCTATTTATTCAACCGCTATCTGGCTCGGGTTATTGATGAGAATGAAGCCGTGGATTTGGCAGCTGACGGGCCGCTTTACGGTCGCGCGCGTGACCCCCAAGGCGGCGAGGAATTCTTAAATGAGACTTTGACGCAGTGGCTATCGGTTTTCCATATGAACCGAATGAAGGCCGCAAGGCGCAAGCTTTGGCTGACGCCACTTGAGTTCGAATGGCATCGCGAAGACAATGACTTTGTTATAGCGTTTACACTGCCCCCGGGGTGTTACGCCACCAGTGTGTTGCGAGAAATATTAATCTACAAGGATGGGTCGAGTGGTCGTTAAACTGGATGTGAGCGGGGTCGGTATGACGTCCCAACGTACCCGAAATCGCTTGACCGACCGGCTTCGTGAGCAAGGTATTGTCAATGAGGCGGTCTTGCAGGTGATGGCCTCAACACCACGGCATTTGTTTGTGGACGAAGCGCTCGCGCATCGTGCATATGAAGATACGGCCCTGCCAATTGGTAATAGCCAAACAATTTCTCAACCGTATATCGTCGCTCGAATGACCGAATTGTTATTGCAGGATGTGCCGCCAAAGTCAGTTTTAGAGGTTGGCACCGGTTCAGGCTATCAGACCGCCATTCTAGCGCAGTTGGTGGATCAAGTTTTCACGGTTGAGCGGATATCGGTATTGTTGGATCGCGCTTTAGGCCGCTTTAGACAGTTGGGATTGCATCAAATTAAAAGTAAATATGATGACGGCCATCTTGGGTGGGCAGAAAAAGGGCCGTTTGATGTCATTATTGTGACCGCCTCGCCGCGAGAAGTGCCGGCGGCCTTGCTTGCGCAATTACAAGAGGGCGGTCGGTTGATCATTCCTGTTGGGGACCCCGAGGGTCAAACCCTGACGATGGTTAAACGCGGTGTCGATGGCTTCGAAACAACCTCAGTTGAGCCCGTTCGGTTTGTTCCGCTGCTGGGTGGTAAGTTGTGAGTGGAACGTCGGGCTTTTTGAAAATTTTGGTGACGGGCCTGCTAATGGGTATGGCCGAGGTGGTGCCGGGTATCTCTGGTGGCACGGTGGCTTTTATATCAGGCTACTACGAACGATTACTGACCGCGTTGAGCCGAATTCGGTTTGATTTGGTCCGCAGGCTATGGCGGCAAGGTCCCTTAAACGTATGGCAGCATTTAGATGGCAATTTTTTAACGATGTTATTTGGCGGTATGGTGGTCTCGGTGGTTACGTTTGCTGGTTTGATTAAAACAGCATTGGCAGAGCAGCCTATCATGATGTGGTCGTTCTTTTTCGGTCTTGTTCTGGCCTCATCTTTTCTCATGCTACGGCAGGTCGAGCGCAAACAAGCCGCGCAACTCATCGTGCTGGCAATGGGTTTGGCAGTGGGTTTGGTCCTGCAGCGCCTAGTGCCTGTTACCGTGGTACCAACGTCTGCTATGCTTTTTTTGGGTGGCGCGATTGCGGTGTGCGCCTGGATCCTACCGGGTATATCCGGTAGTTTTTTATTACTCTTGCTCGGCCTATATGGCGGCGTCATCGATGCTGTTGCGAACTTTAGAGTGCTCGAGCTTGCGCCGCTTGGATTGGGTGCGGCGCTAGGCCTGATCGCCTTCGCGAACGTTCTGAAGCTTTTATTCCATCGCGCAAAAGATTGGATACTCATGTTTTTGACCGGGTTGATGCTGGGTACGTTGGTTCGGCTCTGGCCTTGGCAGCAAGTCCTGCAGTATCAACTTCAGGCAGACGCGACGCAAAAACGCCCGCTGATTTCAGAACCGGTCTGGCCGACTGCCTATGAGAGTCTTACCGGTCAGCCAGCAGAAGTCGTCTTAGCGTTATTGGCACTCTGCGTCGGTGGCGCCGCTGTAGTGCTTTTTGAACGATTTGCCGTAAGGACGCAGGCCGGTGCCGTTTAAACTCGAATATCGAAGTCTCTGCTCGGTTGCGCTGATGATGTGCGTTGCGCTCTTGGTGAGTGGCTGTCAATCCAATGGCGCGCCAGCACCGGTTGCCAACATTGGTGAGCGGGGTAAAACGCACATTGTCCAGAAAGGCGACACGCTGTACTCGATTGCCTGGCGCTATGGCTTAGATCATGGTCGGTTAGCTCAAATCAATCGAATTCGGAAACCCTACACGATTTATGCCGGGCAGCGGTTGAAGTTGGCGGGTGTTCCAGCTCGATTGTCTTCTAACTC
Organism: Gammaproteobacteria bacterium; assembly: GCA_018647445.1. Classification (GTDB taxonomy): domain Bacteria; phylum Pseudomonadota; class Gammaproteobacteria; order Pseudomonadales; family Azotimanducaceae; genus UBA9926. The sequence goes on along the minus strand of JABGTE010000051.1, from coordinate 12,816 downwards.
GAAGTCCTCATCGGGTAAGCGAACGCCTAAGAAATCTGCGGCACCCAAAACGGTGTATGCCGCAAAGCCGGTTTCGAAACCGAAACCGGCATTTACGGCAAGTCGCTTGGCTTGGGCTTGGCCAGTCGATGGCCGGGTGATTTCTAAATTTTCGCTGAGCGGCAGCGTTAATAAAGGGATTGATATCGAGGCAAAGGAAGGCACGCAGGTAAAGGCGGCAGAAGCCGGAAGTGTTGTTTATGCGGGCGGTAATTTAAGAGGCTACGGGAAGCTCGTCATCATCAAGCATGATGATGCTTTTTTGAGTGCCTATGGTAATAACGAGTCGTTATTGGTGAAAGAGGGTGAAACGGTAACGAAAGGCCAGGCAATTGCCAAGGTGGGCGCAAACGATGCGAAAGTTGAGATGCTGCACTTTGAAATTCGGCGGCAAGGGCGACCAGAAGATCCCGTCCGCCATTTGCCAAAACGCTAAGGGCGGCGGGATATCATGGCCGTGAGGGCTAGCGTTCTAAGTGATCGATTTTTCCTTTGACCTCAGCCCATTCCTCGGCATCGTCTAAGGGGTCTTTCTTTTCGGTAATGTTCGGCCAGATCTCACAAAGCTCAGCATTGATTTCCAGGAAGGCCTGCTCTGCTTCGGGCAGTTCATCTTCTGAGAAAATGGCATCGATCGGGCATTCTGGCTCGCACAACGCGCAATCGATACATTCGTCTGGGTTAATGACGAGGAAGTTAGGCCCTTCATAAAAACAGTCTACAGGGCAGACCTCCACACAATCTGTATGTTTACACTTAATGCATGCGTCACTGACTACGAATGTCATAAAACCGTTCCTTATCGTTATCTAAAAATTCGTTAAGAATTAAAAAATGCTGAGCGTGTTAGATGTTCAGCAAAGAGGGTTATCCATCATCCGCTGCGCAAACTGGCGGAGAGGGTCTAAATCCAGAGGGCATTCTATCAGCTTTTTTCGAGCTGACAACTCACGCTTTAATGGGGTTCTTGTAATTGGTCTTTGAGTTCATAGAGCAAGGACAAGGCTTCCCGAGGACTCAACTGATCAAGCTCAATATCGAGAATTTGATTTTTTAGCGTTACCAGTTTGGTATCCTCCTGAAACAACTCCGACTGTTGCGGCGGATTTGGTAAAGCGGACCCCTTTGGTTGATCGAATGCTAACAATTCTTGGCGCTCAAGCGAGACCAGTTTCTCTTGAGCGCTGGCAATAACGCTGGCGGGTAGGCCTGCCAGCTTGCCCACCTGAATCCCATAGCTCTGATTGGCCGGGCCCGATTGCACGGCATACAGAAAAATAATTCGGTCTTCGACTTCGGTCGCTGTTAAATGCAGATTCTTGACTGTCTGAACGCGTTCCGGCAACACCGTCAGCTCGAAATAATGGGTTGCAAACAAGGTCATGGCATTGATTTGTTCTGCGATATAGCACCCTGTCGCCCAAGCCAGAGAGAGGCCATCGAAGGTTGACGTGCCGCGGCCAATTTCATCTAGCAAAACAAGGCTATGCTTCGTTGCGTTGTTTAAGATGAGCGCGGTTTCAGACATTTCGACCATAAACGTTGAGCGCCCGCTGGCCAGATCATCGGACGACCCGATGCGCGTAAAAATTCGGTCTATATCACCAATGATCGCTTGTTCGGCCGGAACCGGGCAGCCCGTCCGACCTAATAAAGCGATAATCGCAGTTTGCCGCATAAAAGTTGATTTGCCGCCCATGTTCGGCCCAGTAATGATGAATTGCCGCAAAGCGTCGTCAAACTGCACGCTGTTTGGCACAAAGGGTTTCTCGAGCATTGATTCGACAACCAAATGGCGGCCATTGTCGATGATCAGCTCCGACTGATAGGTCAGGGCCGGAGGCGACAGGTTTAAAGTAATGGCGCGTTCGGCGAAATTGGCCAAGACGTCGAGGGTTGCGAGGCCCTCAGCTAAATTTTTAAGGACGGTGATGGCGTTGAGCAAATTATTCAGAAGCTCGTCGTACAGCTGTTTTTCTCTGGCCAGCGCTCGGCTTTTGCTGCTGAGGGCTTTGTCCTCGAAGTTTTTAAGCTCCGGGGTGATAAAGCGCTCAGCATTTTTGAGCGTTTGTCGTCGAACATACGTGATTGGAGCTTGTTGCGCTTGAATTTTGCTTAATTCGATATAATAACCATGGACTCGGTTGTAACCCACTTTTAGGGAACTGAGACCCGTTTGTTCGCGTTCATCGGTTTCGAGTTTGACCAAAAATTCTGCGGCATGTTCGCTAATGGCTTTGAGCTCATCCAGCGCTGAGTCGAAGCCTTCTTGGATGACCCCGCCATCTCGCAGCACGACGGGTGGCACTGGCACAATTGCTTGCGTTAGCAGATTAGCAAGCACCGGTTGGGGTTGAACCAATCCTGCAAGGTCCGTGACCAGCGGTGCCTCAATGGGATTCAGAATCGCGTTGATCTCGGGTAATAAGTTCAGGGTGTCTCTCAGACGGGCAAGGTCTCTGGGCCGAGCGCTTTGTAGCGCGATTCTTGCAACGATGCGTTCAATATCGCCAGCGCCAGCGAGTGCGTCTCTGAGCGCTTGGAACGCTGACTGCTGCTGCATCGCGCCGACGGCGGCGAGACGCGATTCAATCTGAATCGAGTCCCGCAGCGGCTGCGTAAGCCAACGTGCGAGTAGCCGCCCGCCCATCGGTGTCTTGGTCTGATCAAGAACCGATAAGAGCGTATGTTCTCGCCCGCCCTGCAGGTTGACCACGATTTCTAGGTTTCGCCTGGATGTTGGATCGATGATGATCGAGTCTTCGTTTCGAATTCGTCGCAGTTGTTGTAAGTGTGGAAGCGCTCCGCTTTGGGTTGATTGCACATAGCCGAGGACGCAGCCGGCCGCGCGAATGGCTATGGGTTGATCCTCGCAGTCAAATGCAGCGAGGTCCTGTACGCCAAACTGTTGCTTGAGCAGGCGCACTGATTCCTGTTCGTCAAATTCCCAAATTGGTCGAGGTTTTAGACCCTTCAGGCCGAATACGGCGTCGGCCAATGAGGGATTGTCTGGGATCAACAGTTCTGCAGGATTCAGCCGGGCCAGTTCACTCTTAAAATGATCTTCTTGCCCGGTTTGAAAAACCTCAAACCGCCCACTACTGATTTCCATCACGGCAAGCCCAAAGGTGTCGTCGTCCTTAAAGGCCGCACAAATTAGGCTTTCTTGATTGGCGTCAAGTAAGGCCTCTTCTGTCAAGGTTCCGGGTGTGAGGATCCGGACCACCTTACGTTCAACGGGGCCTTTGCTCGTACTGGGATCGCCGATTTGTTCACAAATGGCAACCGAGACGCCTTCGCGCACAAGTTTCCCAAGGTATCCATCGGCGGCGTGATACGGCACGCCACACATCGGAATGGGGATGCCCGCTGATTGGCCACGACTCGTCAGCGTTATATCAAGCAGGCTGGCGGCCGTTTTAGCGTCATCGTAAAACAGCTCGTAGAAATCGCCCATTCGATAGAACAGAAGTGTGTCGGGGTGTTGTGCCTTGATGCTCAGAAATTGTTGCATCATGGGCGTATGGGCATCGGTCGTCACAAAGCGTCACTGATCAAGAATCAGATTCAAGGTTAGCAAACGGATAAAAGCGCTGCATCCTTAAACTTCCCCCGACCGTGTATTGATTCGCTCATGGTATTGTAAATTGTACTGTACGCATAAACAGTAGTCTGCTAGCATAAGGCTGTTAGCAAGGAGACCGTGGGCGGTAATTTTATGATCGCTATGCCTTGAGAGGGGCTGTGAGGGGTTATTTGGGACTGTAAAGAAACCCGAAGTGGTTAAAGCCAAGCTTGAAAAGCCAAGCAGTAAAAGCCGAGCAGTAAAGGCCAAGCGGGTAAAGCCAAGCGGATAAAGCCAAGCGGATAAAGCCGAGCAGTAAGGGCCAAGCGGTTAAAGCCGAGCAGTAAAGCCCAAGCGGGTAAAGCAAAGCAGTAAAAGCAAAGCGGGTAAAGCGAAGCAGTAAAAGCAAAGCGGTAAAAAAAGCCAGAACATTTAAAGAATGAAGCGTCAAAAAAATCGAATCGGACAGCAATACAGCGCGGAAACGAAACCAGTAGAAAAGGGTCGGGACAAAAAAAGGCATCAGCCTTTAAGACTCCGGCTGAATGTTTAAGCGGTTTAACGCACAGAGCGCAGCGAGATCTGTGCACAGACAAGTAACAAAGGCGGCGTTAAAGTTGCCGATGACATGAAATGGAGATGTGAAAATGGAAGCGACCAATGCACGGGATGCCAACAAAGATAAAGCGTTAGATGCTGCACTTACTCAGATAGAACGCCAGTTTGGTAAAGGCGCGATGATGCGATTAGGGGACACCCCCCAAGTTCAAATTCCCTCAATCTCAACAGGCTCGCTCGGGCTCGACGTTGCGCTCGGAATTGGTGGTCTGCCGAAGGGGCGAATCGTTGAAATTTACGGTCCGGAGTCATCAGGTAAGACAACGTTAACGTTACAGGTCATAGCCGAAGCACAAAAAGCGGGTGGGACCTGTGCGTTTATTGATGCGGAACATGCGCTTGACCCGATCTATGCGCAAAACCTGGGCGTTGATATCGAAGATCTTTTGGTCTCCCAGCCTGACACGGGAGAGCAGGCGTTGGAGATCTGCGACATGGTCGTTCGATCCGGCGCTGTCGACGTCGTTGTCATCGATTCGGTCGCCGCGTTAACGCCGAAGGCCGAAATAGAAGGGGATATGGGAGACCACCATGTCGGCTTGCAAGCTCGGTTGATGAGCCAAGCGTTGCGAAAAATGGCAGGCAACATTAAAAATTCGAACACGCTGGTTATCTTTATCAACCAGATTCGAATGAAGATTGGCGTTATGTTTGGCAGCCCAGAAACAACCACCGGTGGTAATGCGCTGAAATTTTATTCCTCCGTTCGACTCGACATCCGTCGTATTGGTGCGATTAAAGAAGGCGACGAGATTGTCGGTAATGAAACCCGCGTCAAAGTTATTAAGAACAAAGTGGCGCCGCCCTTCAAGCAAACCGAATTTCAAATTATGTACGGAAAGGGGATCTACCGTATGGGTGAAGTGGTTGATATGGGCGTTCAACTCGGTTTGGTTGATAAAGCGGGCGCTTGGTATAGCTACAAGGGCGATAAAATCGGTCAGGGTAAGAAAAATGCCTGCGAATACTTAACGGAACATGCGGCGCTGGGTGAGGAGATCGAAGGCATTATTCGTGCGAAGTTGCTCAATGATCAGTCTGCAGTTGTTGAAGAGGCGGCGATTGATGAGGCGATTGTGAGCTGAAGTTGACTGTGTGATGCCATCAGTTTTGGAGAACGAGTTTGGAGCGATCTAAAGGAGTATCAGTTGGCTGATGATCAGACGACAGCTGCACTCCGCCGCGCGATTGAGGCGATCGAGAAAAAGTCGAAACCGTTGAATCCGTCGCTGGGTCCGCAGTCGCCAGAGGTTTCTGCGGACCCAGCGACGGCGCGCGGCGCGGCGCCCTCAAACCGAGGGCCGTTTAACCAAACACGACTGAAATCAAAAAATATAAATCGAAGTACCGCGACGTCAAACGATCTTTCTGAAGAGGTCGGTGCGCGGCCTGAGCCCGACAAACTAGAATTAGCAGGTCGTCTGCTGGGTGAGCTGGACCCCGCTGAGATAGAGGCCAGTGAGCGCTCGGTGTTGCGTCGATCGGCGCTCAACCTGCTGGCTCAGCGTGAGCAGACAGCGTTTGAACTCAAACAAAAGTTGACCCGTCGATTTCCGGAGCAAGCGCTATTACTCGATGGCGTGATCGAGCGGCTGCAAGAACAAGGTTTGCAAGATGACACGCGCATGGCGGAGGCCTATGTCCGGTATCGGGTCCAGCGCGGTCAGGGCCCCATGAAAATCCGGAGCGAAATGATGCAAAAAGGGCTCGCAGGCGATGACATCGACACAGCCTTTAGTCGCCAAGCACCGGACTGGAGTGTGCTTGCGACGGCTGTTTTGCAGAAGCGTTTTGGAGATGTGGCCGATTCTGCGGGCTTAGATCAAAAAGAACGTGCAAAGCGGAGTCGGTTTCTCCAGCAGCGCGGATTTCACTATGAACATATCTCAGCTGCCTTATAATAGCCCGTTTGATGATCTGCCCTTTGGGCCGCGATGAGGCGGTGATCAGATGTCTTGCGGAGAGTGAGTATGAACAGCGAAGCAATAAGAAAAGCCTACTTAGACTTTTTCGAATCCAAAGAACATACCATTGTAGAGTCGGCGTCTTTGGTGCCCGACAATGACCCGACGCTGTTATTTACCAATGCAGGCATGGTGCAATTTAAAGATGCGTTTGCCATGCTTGAGAATCGCGGTTACACCCGAGCCGTAAGTTGCCAGCGATGCATCCGGGCCGGCGGCAAGCACAACGACCTTGATAATGTCGGATATACCGCGAGGCACCACACCTTTTTCGAAATGCTGGGTAACTTTAGTTTCGGGGATTACTTTAAATCTGAAGCCATCGCCTTTGCTTGGGAATTCTTAACCGAGGTCCTAAAGATTCCAAAAGACAGGCTCTGGGTAACCATTCATGACAGCGATGATGAAGCCCATGCGATCTGGGTGAATGATATTGGCTTTCCAGCGGATCGAATGACTCGGATGGGGGACAAAGACAACTTTTGGACGATGGGTGATACAGGGCCATGTGGGCCCTGTTCTGAAATATTTTACGATCACGGCGAGGCAATTCCGGGTGGTCCGCCGGGGTCAGAAAACGATGATTTAGATCGGTTTGTTGAAATTTGGAACCTGGTTTTTACACAATACGATCGCAGTGCCGATGGCACGCTGACGCCCCTGCCGAGTCCTTGTGTCGACACCGGGATGGGGTTGGAGCGTTTAGCGGCGGTCATGCAATCCCAGCATAACAATTATGATACCGACCTGTTTCAACCGGTGATTGTGAAGGCTGCCGAGGTACTGTCGGTCAGTGATTTGCAAATACCATCCTTGAAGGTGATTGCGGATCATTTGAGGTCATCGGTATTTCTTATCTGTGATGGCGTCTTGCCGTCGAATGAAGGGCGAGGATATGTGATGCGTCGCATTATGCGTCGGGCCCTGCGGCATGGACATGCGCTCGGCGCCACTAAACCCTTCTTCCATGAATTGGTGCCAGTGCTGGTCGCTGAAATGGGTGAGACCTATCCGATGCTGATCAAAACCAGCGAGCAGATTGAACGAATCGTTCTAAAAGAAGAAACGCAATTTGCACTGACCCTCGATCAGGGGATGCGCATACTGGATGAGGCGATCGCTGATCTTTCGGATCAGGTCATTCCTGGCGCGGTCATCTTTAAGCTATACGATACCTATGGATTCCCTGCTGATTTAACCGGTGATATTGCCAGAGAGCGTAATTTACTGCTGGATATGCCCGGGTTTGAGTCCGAAATGTCACAGCAGAGAAATCGCGCCCGAGCCGCCAGCAAATTTCAGGGAGAAGGCGTCGAAGACCTCGAAACTGATGCCGTGACGGCGTTTTTAGGATACGAAACCTTGGATCTGACGGCATCGGTAGTTGCGATTCATGATGGGACGCGCTTTGTTGACAGCTGGTCAGGAGACGGCGCTGTGTCGGTGGTGCTTGATCAAACGCCGTTCTATGCGGAAAGTGGCGGCCAAGTCGGCGACCGAGGTAGGCTGATCGCGGATGGGGTTGCGATGACGGTGTTAGATACTAGGAAGTCCGGTGGTGCCATTGTTCACTACTGCCAAAGTGAGACCGGTGCACTTTCGATAGGGGATCAGCTGCAAGCGGCGGTTTCACCGAACGTTCGGCAAAATACTGCACGTCACCATTCGGCAACGCATTTGTTGCACGCCGCGCTTCGCGCCGTACTGGGTGATCATGTTAATCAGCGCGGTTCACTGGTCTCAGCCGATCGTCTGCGCTTTGATTTTTCGCATTTTGAAGGGGTAACGGCCGAAGAGCTGCAGGCGATAGAACGCCTTTGTAATGAAGAGATCTTGAAAAACACCCCGATCTCGACCGATGTGATGAGTGTTGACGCTGCAAAGGAACGCGGTGCCATGGCACTGTTCGGTGAAAAATATTCTGAGTCTGTCCGGGTTTTGACCATGGGGAATGGCTTCTCGATGGAGCTTTGCGGCGGCACCCATGCGCTGCGCACCGGCGATCTTGGATTGCTCAGAGTCTTGTCAGAACAAGGAATTGCCTCTGGGGTTCGCAGAATAGAAGCGGTTGTCGGCGAGCAGGCGCTGAGTGTCATAGCAGAAACAGATGCCTTTGCCACCGCGGTTTCAGTCGCGCTTAAAACCGACCGCGGTGCTAGCTTAGCGCGCCTTGAACAGGTCATGGATCATAATCGACGTCTCGAAAAAGAGGTTGCGGCTTTGAATGCCAAGCTGGTTAGCGGTGAGTCTTTGGATATGGCCGATGCGGTGTTTGAGGTTCAAGGGATACCCGTTTTAGTGAATTTAATTGATGGCGCCGATCCGAAAAGTCTTCCGGATGCTTTGGATCAGCTCAAAAACAAATTGGGCCGAGGGGTTGTAGTGCTCGCAACAGCACAAGGGGGTAAAATCGCGCTCGTGGTGGGGGTCACGAAGGATCTCACTGGGCAAGTGCATGCAGGTGAGCTGGTTAACCATATTGCGCTGCAAGTTGGTGGTAAGGGCGGCGGTCGACCCGACATGGCCCGAGCAGGCGGGAGCGATGTAGATGCGCTGCCAGCTGCCCTGGCATCCGTTGAAGGGTATTTAGTGGCGCGTCTCGGCTAGAATAGATTATAAAATTGGGGCTCGGTTTAATTTCCTGAGTTATTAGCGTTTAGTTATTAAGAGGGTTGATCATGGCGCGTTTTGTCATGAAATTTGGCGGCACGTCGGTTGCGAATATTGCGCTTCTAGAGCGCATCGCTGATCGTGTCCAGCGAATTCAGGAAGCCGGTCATCAAGCCGTGCTCGTGGTGTCTGCAATGGGCCACGAAACGGATCGGCTTGTGACGCTGGCGGAGTCCGTCGACTTCCAATCGCTCGCGGCGCGTCGGGAGTTGGATGTGCTATTGGCGACGGGTGAGCAAGTCACAATCGCCCTGTTGGCAATGATGTTGTTAAAAAAGGGGCTTGCTGCGAAATCCTATCAAGGCGACCAAGTACGAATACTCACCGATGATGCGCACGGTCGGGCGCGGGTGCTGAGTGTTGAAACCAGCGAACTCGAGCGCGATTTGTCGCACGATATTGTGCCGGTCATTGCGGGTTTTCAGGGCGTTGCCGCCAACGGCTCAACGACGACATTAGGTCGGGGCGGATCGGATACGACTGCAGTGGCGGTTGCCGCCGCATTACAGGCTGACGAATGTCAGATTTTTACCGATGTCGACGGTGTTTATACAACCGATCCTAGGGTCGTGGCTGAGGCCCGCTGTATGACGCGGATTACCTTTGAAGAAATGTTGGAGCTCGCCAGTTCAGGGTCCAAGGTATTGCACACACGCGCCGTTGAGATCGCGAATAAGAATCAGGTTTCGCTCAGAGTGCTATCTAGTTTTAATGATGTTGCAGGAACGCTAATCACCGCCGAGGATAATATTATGATGGAAGCGCCTTTGATTTCAGGGATCGCGTTTACCCGGGATGAAGCAAAGTTGACCTTGCGAGGCGTGAAAGATCAGCCCGGGATCGCATCGAGTATCTTGGCACCCATCAGTGAGGCCAATATTGAAGTCGATATGATTGTTCAAAATATAGGCGCTGATTTTAGTACAGACTTTACCTTTACCGTGGCGCGTGCTGATTTCGAATTGGCACACGCTATTTTGTCAGCGGTGTCCGAGCAAATTGGCGCGGAAGAGGTTTTGGGCGATGAACGAATCGCGAAGTTGTCGATCGTCGGCGTTGGTATGCGCTCTCATGCCGGGGTTGCGGCGCAGATGTTCGATATCTTGGCGAAGGAGTCGATTAATATCCAAATGATCTCAACTTCTGAGATTAAGATTTCAGTCGTGATTGATGAAAAGTATTTGGAGCTCGCAGTTCGGGCTTTGCACGCAGGTTTTTGTCTCGAGGCGGATCATGGGACTGAGCCGGCGTAAGGCCACGCAAATTATCATGGATTAGGTCTAAGGTTTGCCGCGGTCTGCTGCGCGTCTATCGTCGTCATAAACCACCCATCAATCGTGCTTGCGCGCGCAAAAGCCTCAGGCCGACAGCGCGTTACACAGGCTTCGATTCTTTCAATTTCTCCCGTGTAAGGCGGCTTTATTTCGGTTAGGATCGAAATAAGGCGATGGTTTCTGTTTTCAGCAGTTAACCCCAGAGCGCAGGCCAAAGGAGGCTAGATTGCTCATTCTCAGCAGAAAGGTAGGTGAAACGCTTGTCATCGGCGGTGAGATTGAGGTGACGGTGTTAGGGTCTAAGGGAAACCAAGTCCGTCTGGGTATCAAGGCGCCTAAAGAGGTGTCAGTCCACCGCGAGGAAGTTCAAAACAAGGTGCGCGCTGAATCTGAAGAGTGAGGCGTCCCAGGCCAGGTTAAGTGAGGGGATCTTGGCTTTGGACTCAACCGATCGGCGGGTCTGGTCGGGCCGGATCCTTTTCAACGCTGGGCATGCCGCCCCACCCGCCTTTTGATTCAAACGGTGCCGTCAAGGATTGTTGGCCCAAGACGTAAACCCGCCGAATGGCTCAGAGCCGTTGCGCGTTTAGCTGCCCTGTCGCGCAAAAGACATTGTCCGAGCGCTAACGTCAACATAGCCCAATAATACACCCGATCGCCAATGACCCTGCAGCCAAATTTTCTAGGCTGAACGCTCGTGGGTGACGCGCTTTACCAGGCTTGGATAACCGGTAATCAAAAGGTCGGTTGCGAGATAGCCGTTATCGACTAACAGCTTATGAAGCGTCGGCAGCCGGTAAATGGGCACCGACGGCAGTAAGTGGTGTTCAAGATGGAAGCCAATTTGATGTGGCGCGATAAAAAGCCGCTCCCACCAACGGGTCAAAATCGTTCGAGTATGGTCTCGAGGGTCTGCGCTTTGCTGGTTCCGTACGGCCGCATGTTCGCCAATCTGCCGCAGTCTAGTGCTCAGCATGTGTGTTGAGATAAATGCGGCCACCCAAAGCAGGTAAAGCCAAGGTTGCCCGAGCAATGTGACCAAACCCAAAAAGGTAAGGTTGGTAATGAGCCCGCCTCGAATAACGCGTCGGCCCTCAATGTTCAAAGTGTTGTACCGAATAACCGTACGGCCAATAGACCGCAGGCGTCGCCAGCCTGTTTGTCCGGATAGATCGCGCCAAACTTTGCGTCGGAAACTCTTTCTGCTCACGGGATACGCAGCATAGTTTTTTAGATCCGGGTCTTCAGGGGTTCCGGCAAGCTGGTGGTGTCGTAAATGGCCCTTCATGTAATCGGTTTTGCTTGAAAACACCCAATAGCCGGATAGCCAGCGGCCCACGAAATCGTTCAAGCGCTTCGATTCGAAAAAGGTTTGATGGCCAGTCTCATGAACAATAATACCTAGGCTTAGTTGGCGACAGCCAATCACAAGGATTGCAAACACAATGGTGATTGGATTCGGCAGGAGCGCCGCCGCGCCGAGCGCGCTTGTGATAAGCACCCAATCCGAGAGCACTATGAACCAGGCTTGGGCTGAACTTTTTCGCGTGACCAGGTTCAGTTGTTGTTGGGTTAATCCATGCATAACAGCAGTATAGGTGGGTAGACATTAGCGTCAAGTGATCGAGCGCTCTGCAGGCGTTGCTTGCTGCAGGTAATGGCGAGCGGACGAGCACAATCCAACAAGCTTTTGCGCTCGAAAAAACGGGACAGCTAAGCGCTGAGGGCGCCGGTTTGATAATTGACTCTAGACCGGTGAGGTTAAGAGCGCTTAAACACTGTGATAGGTGCGGCATGTGAGTGGTTGTGCCGCCGAGAATTTTGCGAGCTTTAAACGGTGATACCTTCTGAAAACCTGGCTGCTAAGGGGTTGTGATTCGAGGCCCGTCAGGCACAATGAAAGGGGGTGATTGTCATAAAGCTGGGCGCTACAAAGGTTGTTCGATGAAAAAGATTGCGATAGTGGGCGGCGGCATTTCGGGCCTGACCGTTGCATAGCGACTTGCAGATCAATTTGAGGTCACGCTCTTTGAGCAAAATGACTATCTAGGCGGGCATACTCAAACTCACCGAGTTGAAATTGACGGTTCCTCGCGGGCAATCGATACGGGGTTTATTGTCTACAACGACCGAACCTACCCGAATTTTATGGCACTGCTGGCGCGCTTGGGCTGCGAGGGTCAGCCGACTGAGATGAGCTTTAGCCTAAAGCGTCCAAACTTAGAATATAACGGTCACAGCCTTAAAACCTTGTTTGCCCAAAAAACGAATTTATTAAGGCCTCGTTTTTGGAAGATGTTGCGCGATATTTTAAGGTTTAACCGCATTGCTCGGTTGGTGCTCGCGACTGACCCGGAACCGTTGATTGATTTTTGTCGGCGCGAAAAGTTTGGGGACGCCTTCATATTTGATTACTTAGTGCCGATGGCGGCCGCTATTTGGTCCACGGGCGATGACGGTATCTTGGCGTTTCCAATGGGCATGCTGAGCCAGTTTTTTAATCATCATGGTTTGCTGGACATTGTGAATCGTCCTCAGTGGTATGTCGTTCAGGGCGGCTCTGATCAATACGTCAAAGTTATTGAGAGTCGATTACAGGACCTGCGATTAGGTTGTCCCGTGCTAGCCGTCACGCGTGAGAAGACCCGCGTTTTGGTTACGGCTGGCGCAACCAAAACCGTCGAAG
>JABGTE010000185.1 GCA_018647445.1 Gammaproteobacteria bacterium | reverse complement strand
GTCGACACTGCGCTGCAACTACACGGCGCACTTGGCTACAGCCACGATACCCCGCTTGCGCGGTGGTACACGGGCATTCGGTCGCAACGATTGGTTGACGGCCCAGATGAAGTCCATCGCTGGCGCACAGGCGCCAACGTGATCAAGGCTTATGAGAAGTACGGCACTACGGCATCGGCCTGTGGTGGCGAATTATTCGACTGATGCCGTGTCGGGTCCGGTTCAATGAATCGGATCCGACAAATCGCTCAAGCCTTGCGCCGTTCAATAAAAGATATGAGTCACGCCAATGCCTTCAAACAGAGCCATCACGTCACCTATCTATTGGATAAAAGTCGTGAGCGGCCTCTTGGTTGTATTGCAACTTAGCCTTGCACCCGCTGTGCTGTCAGCACCCGACGACACCATCGACGATGCTTGGCAGGCTGCATTAGCTCACCCAGAGTTCCTCATTGAAAAGCAGACTAATGCGCAGCTGACCTTCAGTACCGAATGGTCCTCAGCACAACTGCGAGAACATTTGGAGACCACCCTTGCCGATCGAGGCTGGACGCTGGTCGAGACCGATAGCGCTAGAATGCTAAGATCCGAAGGCCGTTTAAACAACCTACCCTTCGTGGCTGATTTCATCAAAGCCAACGCACGGCTGCATTGTTTCTTGGAGGTTCTTGAAGGCGAACGCGTCTTAACGATCACCTGGTCTCAATTGAAGCGGTCTTGACGCCAATGATGCAGTGCGTCAACTATAGGGCACCAAATTTGAACCCTAGGCGGCGGTCCCTACCCGCAGATGCCGAGATTCAAGCCCCCTCAGATCCGGCCAAACGACCACAGAATGGCTTAGCCAAAGGCTATACCGCACACAGACGCCTTTTGAGAGAGCCCTAAGCCGAGAATGGCCCTTGACGAGGAAAACTAATTCCGCCCCATCTAGCAACTACAGTCGCCGGACAGCCCACGTTCAAACTGATCGGGTATCAACGATTGCGAACAACCAAAGCCCTTACGTGACCAACCAACTGCCCTGTTCGTCCATGTGTTTCGTCGGCCAAAAACGCATTACTCTAAGACGCGCCGTGCGCCATAACGTCGAACAATCGAAACCGAGCGGCAGTTTTAGCCGCGTACAGACTGCATCGCTTATTTAAAGCACCCTCTTCTTACGGGTTGCGAACTGCTCCATACTCTAGTGATCGCTCAAAGCAGGATTATTTAAACCATGAGATTAATCTCCTTTAGCACTGTTTTTGGTATTTTCTTAGGATTCGGTTTATTCGGTTATGCCATCTGGGAAGGCACCAACAAATACTTTATTTTTTGGAGCCTGAGTAGCTTACTCTTGGTCCTCGGCGGCACCCTCGCCGCCACCATGATTTCCTATGAAGGGCGCTATGTCTGGAAGGCACTGGGAACTCTCGCGCAAGTCATTATTCCCACTCAAGTGAGTCCAAAAGTGCTCTATGAAGAAGTCCAACAGATTATCAGCTGGGGGAAAGTTGGTGCGCGAGAGGGACTCCCAGGACTTGAAAAGGAGTTCTCGAAAGTGGGGTCGAAAGAAGACTCTTTTTTACAACATTGCATAAAATTGATGCTCGCAGGTTATACCGATGAAAATCTACGGGGCAAACTCGAGACGTTTATGAACACGACTTATGAACGCAATATGGTGCGCGCAACGATTCTAAACACCATGGCAAACATTGCACCGGGCTTTGGCATGATCGGCACCCTCGTCGGCTTAATCGTAATGCTTTCTGAACTAGACGGCGGCACAGGTGGCTTGGGACAAGGTTTAGCTTTGGCACTGATCACAACGCTTTATGGCGTCATTTTAGCCCAACTGGTTTTCAAGCCCGCTTCAAGGCGCGCTGAGCAGAAAGAGCAGATGCTTCGGTTTAAGCACCAGTTAACCATTGACGCCTTCCTGCTTCTCGTCAATCGCGCCAACTCATTTGAAATACAGGACCATCTCAATAGCTACTTAGATCCCGCTATTCAATTCAACAGTGCTAAAGACTAGTTGCCGGAGACCCTGAAATGAATAAAGCACCGGAAAAAATATACGACTCGGATCCAACCGAAGATACCAGCTGGCTTTTAACCTACGGCGATATCATTACGTTGTTAATGATTTTTTTCGTCCTGCTTTTTTCTACCTCAAAAGTATCTCAAGAGAAATTTGATCAAGTTGCGCAAAGCATCAACGAGTCCCTTAACCGTCCCGGACCCGATCCCAAAGTCGCCGACACCGTCCTCACCCCATTGGCGGAAGCACAAACGATACTCGAGCAACTGATAAAAAAAGAGGGCCTTGAGGAAAAGATGACGACAAAACTCACCAAAGCAGGATTGATGATTGAACTGTCCAGCAACTCGTTTTTTGATTCAGGCTCGGCGAAGGTTCGATTGTCGATGTTTAAAACCCTGCAGGACCTCAGCAGTGTCATCCAGAACCTTCCTGAAAATGATTATCGCGTCGAAATTGAGGGCCATACGGACAATGTTCCTATTAAAACAGCGCGCTTTCCTTCGAATTGGGAGTTGTCTGCAATGCGCTCAATAAACGTCTTACATATCTTTGAAGATACAGGGCTTCCGAAAGACCGAAT
The DNA here is from genome assembly GCA_018647445.1 of Gammaproteobacteria bacterium. GTDB lineage: Bacteria > Pseudomonadota > Gammaproteobacteria > Pseudomonadales > Azotimanducaceae > UBA9926. The sequence goes on along the minus strand of JABGTE010000185.1, from coordinate 2,591 downwards.
CACGGCCACTGCGTTTGCAGAGACTAAACCAAAAGTTGCGAACACAAATGCCAGCGGCGTCAATCTTCCGCAAAATCAGGCGAAAAATCGCCGAGTGGTTGTCTACATTAAGAATGATGAAGGCGCTTAATTACACTGCCTTATTATGGACCTTCGTGAACTCGGGCCAGACCCCAAAAACCTCAACCGCTCATGGGCTGCGTAGCTGGGGCATTGCCCACCCGCGGCAGCTATCTAACGGCGCTTTGCTTCTTTGACTTTACGGGCTTTGCGGACTTTGCGGACTTTGCGAACTTTGCGGACTTTGCAGAATTTGCAGAATTTGCGGACTTTGCAAGCTTCGGCCTAAGGGAGAGACAATTCCAGCTGAAGATCACCTCACCAGGCCCATGACGCGACGCCTTACTCAAACCGATACGGCGCCAAGGTGTTTTGAGCCTCTATCCGCCACTTGTGCCACTGTCCGCCGCCGTAATAAGCAAGGCTGCCAGGTGCTGCGTCCCCATGACCGTTGTAATAGGTAATACAATCTCGCAAAGGCCTGGTCTGCGCGTCCGCTTTTGCGCAATGCGCCGCGTAGGCTGATTCAACATCCGCGTCAACATCAACCACCGTCGCGCCCTGCGCTTTTAGGGTATCCAACATCCAAATGATGTAATCACCATGCTCTTCGATCGCATTCGTAAAATTGAAGCTGCCGCCGCCTCCTTGAGGGCCAGAGACGATGAATAGATTGGGGTAGCCTTGACTGTGCAGACCCAAAAAGGTTTTGGTGCCCTCAGTTTGCCACTTTTCATTCAAAGAACGACCGTCGCGCCCAATCACCTGGTTAAAGGTCGACGTTGCCATCCACTCAAAACCAGTTGCATAGATGAGTACATCCAGAGGATAAGCTTGACCATTATGAACGACCCCTGCCTCATTAATCTCAGACACACCTAGCGGCGCCGTATCTACTAAGTGCACTTGGGGTAGGTTGAACGTCGGAAGGTACTGGTCGTGAAACGTGGGCCGTTTACAGCCATAAGGGTAATAAGGTTTTAACGCAGCAGCCGTCGCTGGATCCTCAACAATGGCATCGACCCGACCTCTTATTTGTTCCATGATTTTGTAATTGGTATCCAATTGTTTCTGAACCATTTCCTCCGGCGACAGCTCACGATCATGCTGCTTGCGTTCCTTAAAATCAGCCACCTTGCCCGCCAGATAATCATCGTTCGCCTTCATTGCAGTTCTTCCTGCCGAAATTTTGGCAAATCGCGCCCGCCGTGCCTTCGCCCAATTAGGCTCTATTGACCAGCTATCGAGTTCCTCTTGAGTCGTTGCGCGCTGGTCACGAACGTCAACGGAACTTGGGGTTCGCTGGAATACATAGAGCGCCTCGACGACCTTTGCGAGTTCTGGCACAACCTGCACAGCAGTGGCACCAGTACCGATAATCCCGACGCGCTTGCCAGCCAAATCAAGATGGTAGTTCCAACGAGAAGTATGAAAAGAATCTCCTTGAAAGCGGGTCATTCCTTCGATTTTCGCAAGCTTCGGCGTGGTCAAAAGACCATTTGCCAGAACCACATGCCGAGCCTGCATCGCATCGCCACGGTCGGTGCTGACCACCCAGCGCTTTTGCGATTCTTGCCAAACCGTTTCCGTCACGGTCGTATGAAAAAGACAATGCTCATAAAACCCAAACCGCTCGGCCAGGCTTTGGCAATACTCCATGATTTCGAAACCACTGGCGAACTTCATCGATGGGATGTAACCCATCTCCTCGAGCAGCGGCAGATAGCTATAGGCCTCGACATCACAAGCGATGCCTGGATAGCGATTCCAATACCAGGTGCCACCCACATCGCCACCCTTTTCACAAAACCGAACATCGGTATAGCCGGCTTGCTGCAGCTTATGCCAAAGCAAAAGGCCGGCAAAGCCCGCACCAACAACCAGGATTTCGCACTCGTCGGTCAGCGCGTCGCGCGGTACGGGTTCATCGGAATATAAATCGGTCAGGTAGTGGCTGAACTCACCTTCCATGGCAATGTAATCGGCCGCGCCGCGGCGCGCTTCTTTAAAGTCCCGATATCGAGCTTGCTCTTCAGCGTTAAAGGCCGCACCAGGCGGCGCGTCGGGCAGAATTTTTAGCGCCTCATTGGACTCAACGCCATAGCCCTGGCCATCCATCGCAACCCTTGCTTTAGCCGCTCTTGTGTTGAACTCTTTTAAACCCGTGGCTGGATTAATCTGAATTGCCATATGCATTCTCTTTAGAAGCTTCTAACACCCCATAGAATGCGGATAAGAAAGGCCAAGATCAAGTCGAAAAACTGCCGTAAAAACCACCGTAGCCTCAGTGCTAACCCTCAATCCAATGAGCCATTGAGGGGCCTTTTACCGCTTACCTAGACCTAGGCGCCCGAAGCCGCCGAACCTTGGGGTGTCGGCCCTTAACTTTACCGTCAGCAAGAGCCGCCAGCACATCCGGCGCAGATCCACGCTCAATCGCCACAAACGAGGCACGGTCGGTGATATCAATTTTACCAACGATATTTCCAGCAAACCCTAAGGAACCCGTAATGGCGCCTAAAAGATCACCC
>JABGTE010000066.1 GCA_018647445.1 Gammaproteobacteria bacterium | reverse complement strand
CCAATGTCTGTCGAGGCAAAAGCATCCGGGATTTAATTTCTGCGAGCATTGCGGCCATCACCAGATATTCCGCATCCAGCTCAAACTGCAGCTCCGTCATCAAATCAATGTATTGCATGTACTGTTGCGTGATGTCTGCGACGCGAATATCTAAGATGTCCAGATTTTGTCGCTTGATAAGATACAACAGAAGGTCAAGCGGACCTTCGAATGCCTCGAGGAACACTTCAAGGGCGTCGGGTGGAATGTACAGATCATCTGGCAAAGCCGTGTATGGCACACCCGCGACCAGCGCCAACTCACTTTGTTTACGCAAGGCCGGCAGCAGAGGCGATGCCGGGGAATCGGTTGCTGCCAGGTCCGGAGCATCCATCAGAGTGACCTGTAGTCCAAGCCCATCGCGGCCCGCACTTCTTCGAGCGTCTCTCTGGCTTGGGTTCGCGCCTTCTCACACCCCTCGGCAATAATGCTTCGAACCAAATCAGGGCTTTCCTCAAATTGCAGCGCACGTTCACGCATAGGTTGCTGCTCTTGCAAAATCGCTTCGATCAAAGGCCCCTTGCAATCTAAGCACCCAATGCCAGCGGACATACAGCCTTCAGTGATCCAGGCCTGAGTTGCCGGATTCGAGTAAATTTTATGCAAATCAAATACCGGGCACTTCTTAGGATCCCCGGGATCAGTCCGCTTGACCCGCGCGGGGTCGGTGGTCATGGTTCTGACTTTTTTAGTGACTGAGTCAGGGTCTTCTCGCAAAGAGATCGTGTTGTTATAACTTTTAGACATCTTCTGCCCATCGAGGCCCGGCATTACTGGATTTTCTGTCAGCAGTGCTTTCGGCTCTGGCAAGATAATCTTTCCCGACCCCTCGGCGTACCCCAGCAATCGGTCCCGGTCACCCAAGGACAAATTGCCTTGGCTGGCAACCAACGATTGTGCTCGGCTTAGCGACTCCTCGCTGCCTTGCTCGACATAGCTGCGGCGAAGCTCGCGATAGAGTTTGCCATTCTTACGGCCTAATTTTTTGACCGCTTCTTCAGCAGCCTTTTCAAAACCCTCATCTCGGCCGAACAAGTGATTAAATCGGCGAGCCAGCTCTCGGGTCATTTCAACATGCGGCACCTGATCCGCACCGACTGGCACTTGCCCAGCGCGATAAATCAAGATATCCGCACTTTGCAACACCGGATAACCTAAAAAGCCGTAAGTCGACAGGTCGCGATCGCGTTGTTTGCTCACCTGATCCTTAAAAGTTGGCACCCGCTCAACCCAGCTGAGCGGCGTGATCATCGACAACAACAAATGCAGCTCAGCATGCTCGGGCACTTTGGATTGAATAAACAAGGTAGTTGAACTGGGATTAACACCCGCCGCGAGCCAATCGATCACCATCTGCCAAGTATTCTCTTCGATTAGACGCGTTTCTTCGTAGTGACTGGTCAGGGCATGCCAATCCGCCACAAAAAAGAAACTTTCGTACTCGAGCTGTAGCTTTACCCAGTTTTTTAAGACGCCATGGTAGTGGCCAAGATGTAAGCGGCCCGTTGGACGCATACCAGACAATACTCTGGATTGAGATTCGTTAAGACTCAAGCAGTTACCTATTTAACCCATTGATTGCATTTGGTGATGCTCGGACAGGCGGAATGACCTCTCTTGATGCCAACACCGCTTCCCAGCCTTTACCAGATTATAACCGGCAAGCATTGCAAAGTCTCAGCTTAGACGCCAAATACTGTTGCATCGCCGCAACCACGACGCAATATCTCAGGCGTTGCGCCGGTAAAGTCCACAACTGTTGTAGGATCCAAACCGCCATATCCGCCATCAACAATGATCTCGACCTCTTGCTCCAAGACGGTCTTGATATCAAACGGATCATTTAGCGGGTATTCATCGCCGGGCATGGACAACGTCGTACTCACCAGAGGGCCCCCGAAAGCTTCTAAAATAGCGCGAATAATCTGATGATCCGGCACGCGGAGCCCAATGGTTTTGCGCTTCGGCTGCACCAATCGTTTTGGAACCAACTTGCTGGCCTCCAAAATAAACGTATAGGGGCCCGGGGTCGCTTGCTTTAAAGCTCGGTAGACGGGGTTGGGCACACGCGCGTACAAGCCTAAATCTGATAAATCTCGGCAGAGCAAGGTAAACTCATGATCATCTTTTAACTGACGAATGCGGCGAATACGGTCCATGCCGCGCTTGTTATCAAGACTGCACCCAATGGCATAACAAGCATCCGTCGGATAAACCACCACGCCGCCCTGGTTCAGGCAATCTGCGACCTGCACAACCAATCGATTCTGCGGATTTTCTGAATGAATATTGAAGAACTGGCTCATTAGTCCAATCTGACATAAAGCGTATCCGACCACAACTATTAACCCCTCGGAACGGCGGAGAAACACAATTTTCGGCAACCCTTCAGAAATGCGGTATCATCCGGGCAAATCAAAATTCAGCGCACTCATGACAAAAATCCTAGAATTTGCAACGCCGATCGTATTTTTCGTCTGCTGGGTAATGACCGACGATATTTTTTTCAGCACCAAGGCGCTGATTGCGATGGTGTGTCTCCAAGCCGGCTTTGAGTACTATCTAACCAAAACTTTGAAAACGATGACCAAGGTCCTGCTCGCAAGCGTTGTGATCATGGGTGGCCTGACGGTCGCCTTTCGAGATGAGACGTTTATCCTGTGGAAACCGACCATCATCAATTGGGTACTGGCTAGTATCTTGGCAGGCAGTCAACTCGTGTTTGGCAAACCCCTTTTGCGCAGCTTTTTAGGCCAACAGCTTCAGCTCCCCCAAGCGGCTTGGTTTCGGCTGGGCTACGGATGGGCCCTTGGGTTTTTTATTGCGGGTAGCTTAAACCTTGTGATCGCCTATCAATTTAGTCTAGATTTCTGGATGAAATATAAGCTCTTCGGCGGACCGGTTTTAACCTTTGCTTACATCATTATGACAGTAGTCTATCTAAACCAAATCGGGGCGCTTACCGACCCTAAAAAAGATACCGCGGAGTAAAACCCATGCTCTACATTATTATCGGCAAGGATCGTCCGAATAGCCTAGCAGACCGGTTATCAGTGCGACCAGCTCATCTTGAACGCGTCCAGGCACTGCTGGATGAAGGTCGACTCATCATCGGCGGCCCCATGCCAGCGATCGACAGCGAGAACCCTGGCGAGGCTGGATTTCTCGGCTCCGTCATTATCGCGGAATTCGCCTCGTTAGAGGACGCTACAGTCTGGGCTGAGGCGGATCCTTATACGGTGACGGGTGTCTTCGAAACCCTTGAGGTGCATCCCTACAAGCAGGTTTTGCCATGAAACAGTTAGTTGGCTTGGTCTGCCTCCTATTCAGTACAACAAGCCTCGCAGAAACCCTCTACATTCGCGACACGCTATACCTGCCCCTCCGCGCAGAACCCTTGGATGCCTCAGAACTCATCCGCAAAGGTTTAAAAAGCGGCACCCCGCTTGAGAGCCTTGATGCATTAACGATCAACGGCTACCGCTGGGTTCGTTTTGAAGAAGACAATGGCAACGTGGTGGAAGGTTACATTCAGGATCAATATCTTGTGAACCAACCCATCGCGCGCACTCAACTGCAAACCCTAAGCGCAAGTCTCGAAGCAGCAACCCAAGAGGCGAATATGGCCAGTGCCGCACTCAGCGAGGCCAATACGCGTCGGGACGATGCCGTAGCGGAGGCCACAGCAAGCCAGGAACAACTGCGCGTCGCCAATGACGACATCGTCCGCATCAGCGCCTTATCGGCTGATGCAATTAACCTCGCCGCAGCTCTCGAAACAGAACAGCAGCGCACGCGCGAGCAGGCCGCTGAAATTGAGGCTTTGAAAGCTCTGCGGGCAACTCTCAGCCAAGACGTTGAACAGCGCTGGTTCCTTATTGGCGGCGCCGTTGTCTTTAGCGGTGCACTTATTGGATTCTGGACAAGCAGGCGCATCTACCATCGCGGCTTTTCTGGGGGCTGGGGCCGATGACCCTGCTTAGCGTTAACCTAAATAAAGTCGCGTTGTTGCGGAATTCGCGCGATACCGCAATTCCAAGCGTCATCGAGGCTGCCAAGACCTGCATTGATTGTGGCGCACGCGGCATCACCGTTCATCCAAGGCCCGATCAGAGGCACATTCGTGTCTCGGATGTTTATGATCTCAAGACCTTTTTAGCAGACTATCCAGATGTTGAGTTCAACATTGAGGGCAATCCATTGGAGGGCTCACAGCCCAATGGTTATCCTGGATTTTTGCAGCTCATCGAGGCCATCAAGCCTGATCAGTGCACTCTGGTGCCGGACGACCCGGCGCAACTAACTAGTGATCATGGCTGGAACATTATTCAAAATCACAATATTTTGGCGCCCATTCTTGAAAAACTGCATGCTTGGGCCATCCGGTCCAGCGTTTTTCTGGATGCCGATCCGGCTCAAATACCCCTCGCCCAGAAACTGGGCATACAGCGCGTTGAGCTGTATACCGGCCCTTACGCCGAACACTTCAACCCAGAGCAACCACGCGATGGCCTTGCTGATTACCAAGAGACCGCTCGCGCAGCAGACCAAGCAGGCATTGGCGTCAATGCCGGGCACGACTTGAAT
>JABGTE010000167.1 GCA_018647445.1 Gammaproteobacteria bacterium | reverse complement strand
TGGGTCTCCATGCTGTTTGCCGCAGGCATTGGTATTGGGATCATGTTTTATGGCGTCTTAGAACCCATGAACCATGCCATTACCCCGCCACTCGGATTAACTGATTTGGATCCGCAAGCCAAGCGAGATCTCGCAATGGCCGCAACCATTTACCATTGGGCATTCCATCCCTGGGCCGTCTACGCGGTTGTCGGGCTATCGTTGTCCTTCTTTTGTTACAATAAAGGGTTACCGCTTTTAATCCGTTCAGCATTATATCCGCTATTTGGCGAACGTATTTGGGGCTGGCCCGGCCATATCGTGGACATTCTGGCGATCTTTGCAACCCTTTTTGGCCTTGCAACCTCCTTGGGTTATGGCGCAGAACAGGCTGCTGGCGGCCTAAACTACCTGTTTGACCTCCCAACGGGGAACTACACCAATATTTTAATCGTTGCGATCATCACTGCCCTAGCTCTGGTTTCGGTCGTGCGGGGCCTCGATGGCGGTATCAAACGGCTGAGCGAACTCAATATGATATTGGCGGTGTTGCTCGGCGGCTTTGTGCTAAGCCTGACGCCTGTTCTTGAGACGCTCGGTTTCTTCGTTCGTTATTCCATGAGTTATATCGAATACCTGCCCGTGCTCAGCAGCTGGTCGGGCCGGGACGATTTTTACTATATGCATGATTGGACGACTTTTTATTGGTCCTGGTGGATCGCTTTTTCACCCTTTGTCGGCATGTTTATCGCCCGTATTTCCTCTGGCAGAACCGTCCGAGAGTTTGTTTTTGGCGCACTGCTCGCACCGTCACTGATCTTTATGCTTTGGATGACCATATTTGGTCACACCGCCATTGTTCAGTATTTCGATGAGGATCTGTTGGCGGTTGCGGAAAGCGTCCGGAATTTTCAACCTGAGCTAACCCTGTTCATATTCCTTGAACAATTTCCCTACGCCCTTGCCACTTCAATACTCGGACTCTTTCTGGTGATTATTTTCTTTGTCACCTCGATGGACTCGGGATCACTCGTCGTTGATACCATGGCCGCCGGCGGCAAAATCAAGACTCCTCTGTTTCAAAGAGTCTTTTGGTGCGTTGCGCTGGGGATGATCGGCATTGCACTGCTGCTGGGCGGTGGCCTGTCATCAGTACAAGCATTATCGCTGGCCAGCGCCTTCCCCTTCACAATGATTATTATGTTAATGGTTGTAAGCTTGCTACTTGGATTAACGCGAGAACTTCGGCTGATCCGGGCGTCTGAGAACGCCGCCGACTCAGAGGAATCTGACCCAACAGCACGCCTTTAACCGTCTTCTTTTAGCTACGCGTTTCATTACGCGAGTCGTGAGGTGCGCGATAGATCGCTCAGGCGTTCCTGTCCGAATTACAAAGAGCAGGCTCTAGATCGAGCAGCAACGTCACCGTGTTTGCTAACTTTACCGTGTAATATCATTCGTGTACGAATCATATTGGATCCTTATAAATTCAATAATATCAATGCCTTACATATATTAGGTTGGTAAACTTGGCCTAAAGTGCATTGCTCTCTAATTTGGACTATACTTTTAACCTCCTAAATAAGAGATCTCAGTATGTTTCAAAAGAAAAAGCTGAATATTGCAATTCTTGCAGCCCTCGCTGCGACCAGCCAGCAGGCCAGTTCGGAAATCGAAGAAATTGTGGTGACTGCCACCAAAAGAGCCGTTCCCCTTCAGGATGCGCCCGTCGCGATTCAAGCGATAGGATCACGAGAGCTTGAAAATCAAAATATCCAAGAATTCTCTGACTACGTGAAGTACCTGCCCAATGTCAACGCAGGCGGGCGTGGGCCAGGTCAAAATGAAATCTACATCCGAGGCGCCGCGGTTGATGCCATTAACATCACCGTTGCTGAATCCCAGGGCTCAGCTCCCAACGTTGCCTTGTACTTAGATGAGCAGCCAGTTACCGCAGGTGGCCGAAACCTAGATGTCTATATCAGCGATATGGAACGCATTGAGGTTCTTCCTGGGCCACAGGGTACCTTGTATGGCGCAAGCTCAATGGCAGGAACGGTTCGTCTGATTACTAACAAGCCCGTAATAGACGAATTTGATGCCAGCTTTAACGGTAGTTGGTCATCAACCGCCGAAGGCGAAGACAGCAACTCAGCGGAAATCATGCTGAACTTCCCAATCATCGCCGGCAAGCTTGCCGCACGCGTTGCGCTCTATAACGATCGTCAAGGCGGCTATATCGATAACGTGGCAGGTACTTTCCAAGCGGACAATGCCATCAACCCAACCTTCCCAGGCGACAGCGTGACTTACGCGGCTGGTACGGTCTTCGCCAATGGCGATGTCGTCGGCGCTGACGGCCTCACTGTCCCCGTTCATAAGACGATTGCGAATAATGCCGGTCTCATTGAGGACGACTTTAACGATGCCCACTATGCCGGTGTTCGCCTAGGCATCAAATACCTGATCAACGATGATTGGAGCTTGATGGTTCAGCACACGGCGCAAAGCCTCTCAACCGAGGGTGTTTTTGACTACGATCCATCGATCGGCGATCTTGAAGTATCTCGATTCAGCGATGACTTCTTAGACGATCAATTCAGTCAAACCGCTTGGACCATAGAAGGCAGCGTTGGTAACCTTGACCTCGTCTATACCGGCGCCTTCCTAGATCGTGATGTCACCGCTAATATCGACTACACGGGCTACACCAATATTGGCGCCTTCATCTCGGGCTACCAATGTGAATACCTTGTAGGTGGCTTTTATAATGGTCTCGGCACGGGTTATAACACCGACTACGACCCCAGCACCTTTTACACCTTTGATCCAACCATTGGCGGCGATGCCGGCGTAATCGAATGCGGCACACCAGCCAATGCAGCACGGATTGAAAACGAAAAT
>JABGTE010000052.1 GCA_018647445.1 Gammaproteobacteria bacterium | reverse complement strand
TGCGAGATGTTTTTGGATATCAAGCCGTAATCCTGGGTGAAAAAACCATGACCGATACCATTGACCAAGATGTCGAGTTGTTGGGACAGGTTCAGCAAGGCATGCAGTCTAAGGGCTTTAAGACGGTTTACTTAAATGAAGACGAGGTGCGCATCCAGCATTTTCACGCAGAACTGGATCGCAAGCTTATGGCGTCGTCCTGATGTTTTAAATCCATATTGAATTGGCCCCGTTGTTTGAGGCCGGGTCACGACAAGGAAGCGGTGCAGCAGAGATGACTGATTTTATTAGAACGCCAGAGTCTAATTTTGAAGACTTAGCGGATTTCCAATATCTGCCGAACTATCATGACTGGCAAGATTTAAGGTTGCACTACTTGGATGAAGGGCCGCGGGACGGGCCTGTTATGTTGCTCATGCACGGGATGCCGACCTGGAGCTATCTCTACCGAAATATGATTCCGCTGTTGGTTGCCGCGGGTTATCGCTGCATTGCGCCGGACCATCTTGGTTTCGGAAAGTCCGATAAGCCAACGGATATCCATTGGTACACGATTGCTCGGCATACCGAGGTCTTAACGAGTCTTATTCGAGCCCTTGATTTACAGCGCATTACGCTGGTGTGTCAGGATTGGGGCGGGCCGATCGGTCTTGCGCAAGCGGCCATGATGCCAGAGCGGTTCGAACGGCTCTGTATTATGAATACCTGGTTGCATCATAAGGAATACCCGTATTCGGATGCGATAAAAAACTGGAACAAGGCGTGGCATCCCGGCGGGCGTTTCGATTTGCAGTGCCCGGATGTTGGTCTTCTATTAGTGCTGAGTTCAGGGCTTGCGGGACCTGATGTAATTTTTCCAGCGCTCATGAGTGGTGTGCCGCCGGTTTTGTCGGGCGAAGCCGAACGCGTCTATCAGGGCTTTTCCGCGCCCTATCGAGGCCTGCCAGATGAAGCCTTTAATGGTTATCGTCGATTCCCTAGATCAATTCCCATCGACAGTTATGACAATGGTAATGCTGCCGCGCAAGCACTGCACTACCGCACCCTGCTGGATGGGCCGTTACCAGCGCACTTTATTTGGGGCTGTAAGGACGACGTATTTCCTGAAAGCGCGGGCCGAACTTGGGCCACGCGCATGAAGGCATCTTTTGACCCGATCCCGGATGCGGGACATTTCCTACAAAGTACCCACGGTGAAGTGATCGTTGCGCGCTTACTGGCGCGGATTCAAGGCACTTAGGCGCAGGTTTCCTAGTTCAGGATCTTGGCCCTGAGTCCTCGCAGATTACGCCGAGCGCAGGGAAAGGAACTGCAGGCACCGGAGACAATTACGGGATAGACCTAGTGATCCTAAGTTGCCCGTACTAGCGATGCTCAGTGGGTCACGTTAAGCCGGGTGCTGGCACCCGAATCCAACCTTCCATCAGTGTACGCGCGCTTCGACTCATACCAGCCTTCCGGATTGTCCATTCGCCGTTTGCGGCAATCGCTTCCGCGCCCACGCGTAATGTCCCTGAGGGGTGACCGAAGCGAACCGATGCGCGCTCGCCGCCACCGGCTGCGAGGTTGACCAAAGTACCGGGTATCGCGGCAGCTGAGCCGATCGCAACCGCTGCAGTACCCATCATCGCGTGGTGCAGTTTGCCCATTGATAGCGCGCGGACGACTAAATCGATTTCGTCGGCCTCAATGACTTTACCGCTGGAGGCGGTATAAGTGGTTGCTGGCGCGACGATGGCGATCTTGGGTGTGTGCTGTCGCGCCGCGGCTTCCGATGGCGCACTAATCAGCCCCATTTTAATGGCGCCATAAGCCCGAATCGTTTCAAATTTTGCCAGTAGCGCTTCGTCGTTATTAATGGCGTCTTGCAACTCGCAGCCAGTAAAGCCTAGGTCAATTGCGTTCAAGAAGATGGTTGGGATGCCCGCATTGATCATCGTTGCTGGGAAAGTACCAATGCCGGGCACGTCTAATGCATCTATCAAGGCCCCGGTAGGAAACATGGCGCCTTCGCCGTCATCGGCGGGATCCATGAAATCGAGTTGCACTTCTGCTGCGGCGAACGTCACCCCATCGAGTTCGAAGTCTCCCAACTCAACCACTTGGCCATTTTCAATCGGCACGTGGGCGATGATGGTCTTGCTAATGTTGGCTTGAAAAATCCTAATCACGGCAATGCCGTTTTCGGGCACTTTTTCGGGTTTGATTAAGCCTTGGGTAATGGCGAAGCCGCCTACCGCTGCCGATAGATTGCCGCAATTGCCGCTCCAATCGACAAAAGCCTGATCGATCGATACCTGGCCGAAAAGATAGTCGACATCGTGGTCCGGTTCAGCGCTTTTTGAGACGATCACCGTTTTGCTGGTGCTTGAGGTCGCGCCGCCCATGCCATCGGTCTGCTTACCATAGGGGTCCGGGCTACCAATGACGCGCAGCAGCAAGGCATCTCGGTAGGGGCCAGGCGCCTTCGCCGCATCGGGCAGATCCGTGAGACTAAAGAAAACCCCTTTGCTGGTGCCGCCGCGGATGTAGCTGGCCGGAATCTTGAGTTGTTGGGTTGGGCTCATCATCAGGTCTCTCTTAAATTGAAGCCAGTTAAAGGGCAGTGCTGGCTCGAGTGGCTTGCAGGAAATCCTCTGCAAAGCGTTGGAGCACACCACCAGCCTC
>JABGTE010000107.1 GCA_018647445.1 Gammaproteobacteria bacterium | reverse complement strand
GAACCCAGCAGTTGCGAGCGCATGGTAATACGGTCTTAACCAACGCCCCAACCTTTATCGAAAAAGCCCGCATTTTTCCCAACACCACCTTTGTGATTGGCATTGATACCTTACTGCGGATTGACCAAGTCCAATATTATGGCAGCGACTCACTTAGGGACGCGGCTCTGGCAGAATTGACGGCCCTTGGCATCCAATTCCTGGTCTTTGGCCGACTCAATGAAGGCGCATTTTTGAACCTTGACCGGGTCGAAATCTCGGACAGCTTAGCGGCGCGCTGCAAGATGGTGCCCGAGACCGTTTTTCGGCAGGACATCTCGTCAACAACGCTGCGCGCAAGTGCCGCGCAAGCCGCTGAAGCCACAGGACCGGGGCACCTATGAAGGCATTTTTGGACCACACCGGCCTGCTCGCCTTTGCGCATCGGGGTGACCATCAATCGGGACCAGAGAATACCCTCGCGGCCTTCGAGGGTGCCGTCAAAAAAGGCTATCGATATCTTGAAACCGACACCCATTGCACACGGGATGGCGTACTCCTCGCCTTTCATGACCATCGCCTTGATCGAGTGACTAACGCTTCCGGCGTGATTAGCGAATTAGACTTTGCCGAAATACAACCGGCACGCGTGGCTGGTCGAGAACCAATCCCGCGGCTAGCGGACTTGATTGCGGCTTTTCCTGAAACCCGCTTCAATATAGACCTAAAAGCCGACAACACCGTTCAACCCTTTCTGGCTTTGATTCGACAATTGCGATGTCAGGATAGACTCTGCGTCGGATCCTTCTCTCATGAACGGGTCTCAGCGGTGCGCACTGCTTTTCCCGGAATCTGCACCAGCCTCACACCCAAAGAAGTCCTATGGGCGCGCCTGCGCAGCTTTCATATCCCGACCTTTAAAATACAGGGCGACTGCGCTCAGGTGCCGGAGCGCGCGGGTAAAATACCCATAGTGGACCCGCGCTTTCTCAACACGGCTCGGAGGCTGGGGATCCAAACCCATGTTTGGACCATCAACGAAGTGCACGATATGCAACGACTCAGCAACCTAGGCGTTGAGGGGCTTATGACAGACGATGCCAGCGCTTTAAAACAGGTGTTGCAAGACCTGGGGCGTTGGTAGCGCCAATGGCCTTGACGCCGTGTTGCCATTGCGTGCCCATAACTTTGTTACAAGAGCATTAAACCAAACGCATCAAACCTCAGGCTTAAATGTCGATAAAAAAACCTCGCTCACGAGTAATGGCTTTTGATCCAAGAAGAACACGGACCGCCGAGCCCATAGCGACTCATCGCCGGCCGCAAGTGCTGCCGGCACGCTTAATACACGAGCAGGCAAACAGGCCACTTCTAATGGTTCACGAGTCATTGAGGGGTCCTGAAACAACAGCTCGCCAAGGGGCTGGTTTGATAGCGTACGCAGTCCTGCCAAGCGCCCGGTCATCGTCGACATCGGCAGAATACTTCGAGCAAAGATCCAAGGGTGTCCTCGCCCTTTGAGCACGACTTCCCGTATCGTCACAGGGGTCTGCTGAGTCATCTTTAACGCGTTGGCCTCGGAAGCATCCGGGGTTGCCGCGTCTTGTCGCAAGACCTCAACCTCGAACTGATCCTTGCTGAGGGCAACAAGCTTTCGAGTCAACGAGCCATCATCAATAAGCCAGGGAGCCAAGTTTTCAGGCACCTTCTCCGGCATACCGCCAAGCACAGGCTGCCAATCAATAGCCTCAAGAATAGGACTAAGATTCGCCCTTAAGGCGTCATTTCCATTTGGGTACTTACTCATACCGATAAACTGAATTAATGATTTTGGCGCGTTTCATGCTAACTTCTTAACCTTTGTCCCTGAATAAAAGCGTCAAAACTACCGAGAGTAACCAAGTCATGAGCGAACGTGATCCGCAGATGAAACCCATCACCATCGAAGTCTTTTCCGACTATATTTGACCGTGGTGTTATATCAGTACCGTGAGTATTGAAGCCTTGAAGCAAGAGTTTAACGTGACCACGCGTTATATTCACTTTCCGTTGCACCCAGATACGCCGG
>JABGTE010000054.1 GCA_018647445.1 Gammaproteobacteria bacterium | reverse complement strand
AAGGAGCCCACGATTTCACCAGTGGCCATTTTCGGCAGGTAAAACTGCTTTTGAGCCTCGGTGCCATCGATCACCAAGGATTGCGAGCCAATGCCGACGTTGGTGCCAAAGGCGCTGCGAAAGGCGGGGGAGGTGCGGCCAAATACTCTGGCAACCGCCGCTTCTTCTTGCATGTTTAGCCCTAAGCCGCCGTAGGCTTCCGGTATGGTCAATCCGAACAGGCCCAAAGCCTTCATCTCTTCAACCACCTCCTGCGGAATACGATCGTCAGCAGCAGTTTTTGACTCGAGTGGGCGTAGGCGCTCGTTGACGAAGCGAGTGAGCGTGTCGAGTAGTTGTTGTAACGTGTCTGAATCAAGCGCCATCAAAACCCCTTATTGGCTGAAAGTCGGCTAGGCCTGAAGCAGGCCAGGCTCTATAATGTGGATATTGTACGGGGCATCGCGAGCGAGCTAAACCCCGAAGCCTAACCACCAGCCACCAGGAGCGTGCATGCCTTCTTTTAAATGGGACGACCCTTTCTTTTTAGATGATCAACTTACCGAAGAGGAAGTCCTGATCCGGGACACCGCCCGGGATTATGCCCAAGCCAAGCTTCAAACCCGCGTCAAAGAGGCGTTCCGAGAAGAGCATTTTCATCGTGAGATCATGACCGAGATGGGCGAGCTTGGTTTGCTGGGTTCAACTATTCCGGAAAAATACGGCTGCTCGGGTGTGAATTACGTGTCCTATGGGCTGGTCGCACGGGAAGTTGAGCGGGTGGATAGCGGCTATCGTTCGGCCATGAGTGTGCAATCTTCCTTGGTGATGCATCCGATTTATAGTTATGGCAGCGAAGCGCAGCGCGAAAAGTATTTGCCGAAACTCGCAACTGGTGAATGGGTTGGCTGCTTTGGCTTAACCGAACCAGACCATGGCTCGGATCCGGGCAGCATGATCACCCGGGCTGACAAAATCGACGGCGGCTATTTGCTTAATGGCGCCAAGATGTGGATTACCAATTCACCGATTGCCGATCTTGCGGTGGTTTGGGCCAAGCTCGATGGTAAAATACGCGGGTTTATTGTCGAGCGCGGGATGAAGGGGTTTGAAACGCCCAAGATCGAAGGCAAGTTCAGTTTGCGGGCATCGGTCACCGGGAGTATTTCTTTAAGTGACGTCGAAGTCCCTGAAGAAAATCTGCTGCCCAATGGCAAGGGCCTAGGCGGGCCCTTTGGGTGTTTGAACAAGGCGCGCTACGGCATCGCTTGGGGTTCGATGGGGGCAGCGGAATTCTGTTGGCATGCGGCACGCCAGTACACGATGGACCGCAAACAGTTTGGGCGGCCACTGGCTGCGAATCAGCTCGTTCAGAAGAAATTAGCGGACATGCAAACCGAAATCGGATTGGGCCTGCAGGGTTGTTTGCAGATGGGACGGCTGATGGACAACGATGACTGTCCGGTCGAGCTCATCTCGCTGATGAAGCGCAACAACTGCGGCAAATCGCTTGACGTGGCTCGTAATGCGCGAGATATGCATGGCGGCAATGGCATATCGGATGAATACCATGTGATTCGTCACATGATGAACCTCGAGACCGTGAATACCTATGAAGGCACTCACGATGTCCACGCCCTGATCTTGGGTCGTGCTCAAACGGGTCTGCAAGCCTTTAGCGGCGTGTAAGACATCTCTCACAAAACGTCGGGGTGATCGCCTATGGTCACCCTGACGTGTGATCTGCGATGCTCCCCCTCAGTGATTGCCTATGAGCTAGCTGGCTTTATCGTCCGGTTGTTTGCAAGCCGATTGCGATTGTTGGCCTAGGTTGGCTGTTACAAAAGGCTTTTACAAAAGGCTTTTACAAAAGACTTTTACAAATGGCTTTTACAAATGGCTTGTGACGTAAAGCGTGTGGAAAAAGCTTGTGACGTAAAACTTGTGAAAAAAGCTTTTGCGAAATGCTTTTAGCGCAAAGCTTGTGATGAATGATCTGAGGGACAGGGCCAATCTCGAACCGTCTGTACTGCGCGCTCGAATAGGCTTGGCCAAGGCGTAGCTCTGAAGATTTCTTAAGACGTGCTCTTAAGGCGAGCCCTTGAACAAGTATTTTAAGAAACCTTTTTGACGCAAGGCTGGTAACAAATATCTTCGGGCGATGACGGCAAGCGGATCTTCGTTTGATGATGGCGCTTGTTGTCGCCGACAACATCATCCTTTGTTTGGATGCCAAAGTGTTGGCTGGAAAATTGGACAAATCAGCGTAAAACTGAAAATGATGGCAAGCGAAACATAGATTAGCGACCAAGCCTCAATTTTAAAAAACAAAAACAAAAACAAAAACAGAAACAAAAATAACAAGAACAAGAACAAGAACAAGAAAAAGAAAAAGAAAAAGGGGGTTTTATGATTAAGGTGCTCATTGTGGATGATCATCAAATGGTTCGGTTCGGTACGCGCCGGTTACTCGAGGACGAGTCGGGGCTACAAATTGTTGGCGAAGCATCCTCCGGCGAAGAGGCCATCGAAGCGGTCGATGCGCTCAACCCACAAGTGATCCTCATGGATGTTCAGATGCCCGGCATCGGCGGTTTGGAAGCCACCCGGCGATGCTTGCGGATTGCGCCGGATGTCAAAGTCATTGCCCTATCGATGCACGATGGGGAGCCGTTCCCTAGTAAGTTGTTCGAGGCGGGCGCCAAAGGCTATGTCTCGAAACGATCGGACCCAGAAGAGCTGATCCTCGCCATCCGGAAAGTAATGGCAGGGCAGCGTTACATCAGCACGGATATCGCACAGAATCTTGCGCTGCGGCCGTTCGCCGAGGCGCAGCAGTCTCCGTTTGAGCAGTTATCCGGTCGGGAGATGCAAATTGCATTAATGGTGATTCGGGGCATGGGTGCGGCGGAGATGGGCAAAAAGCTTATCCTGAGCCCAAAAACCGTGAACAGTTATCGTTATCGAATTTTCGAAAAACTTGATCTTAAAAATGATGTTGAGCTGACGAAGCTTGCGATTCAGCATGGGCTGCTCGAAGCCGAATCAGTAGCGTAAACGACTGCGGTTTGGCGTTGATAACGGCTGGCCAGCAGGTTTTTATCCGGAATCCGGTTAGACTAGAGGAATGAGCGTAAGAATCCTGAATGAAGCCGAAGCAAGCGAGCACGCCGCACTCCTTAAGTGTCGTCGCTGTCCTGCCTTGCGTCATCAGTTTGCAAAGTTGCGCATGACCTATCCCGGTTTTTGGAATCTGCCGGTGGTGCCGTCAGGCCCCAGTACCGCGCCACTATTAATTGTGGGCCTGGCTCCGGGACTGCATGGGGCAAATCGGACGGGCGTCCCATTTGAAGGTGATGCCTCAGGTAATCTGCTTCAAGCAGCGCTCGAGCGCCTGAATTTGGTGGGCCAAGTTCGCATTACCAATGTGCTGAAATGCCTGCCGCGTCAAAATAAACCGACAACTGCGGAGCTCAATCGGTGCCATGGCTATCTCGAACAGGAATTAATCGACTTCACCGGCCAAGGCGGGCGCGCAATTTTTGCGGTGGGGCGGGTGGCCCATGAGCGAGTGCTCAAGGCGTTAGGGTTTAAGCAATCCGCGTTCGCGTTTGGTCATGGCGCGGTTCACGAATTAGCCGGTCCGCTGTGGTTGATCGATACCTATCATTGCAGTCGTTACAATACTCAAACTGGGCGCATTACGCCGGCTATGTTTGAAGAGGCGCTGTCTTGTGCAGCACGCCTTGCGGTGGCTGCATGAGCTTTGATGCGAGCAATTTCTTAAAGTCTTTGACGACCAAGCCCGGGGTTTACCGGATGCTCGATGAGGCTGGGGAGGTGTTGTATGTCGGTAAAGCCAAAAACTTAAAAAGTCGGGTCTCAAGCTACTTTCAAAAAACCGCAAAAGATTCAAAAACCATGGCCCTTGTGGCCAAGATTTGTGATGTGACAGTCACGGTCACCAGCAGCGAAACCGAGGCCTTACTGCTCGAGCAATCGCAGATCAAAGCCTGGCGGCCGCCTTACAACATCATCTTCAAAGACGATAAGTCTTATCCCTACATCTATATTTCAACGGACGATCAATACCCGCGCCTTGCGTTTCACCGAGGGGCACAGAAAAAGAAGGGCCGATATTTTGGCCCGTTCCCGAGCGCCTATTCGGTCCGTGACAGTTTGAACGTACTAGAGAAGGCCTTCTTAGTGCGCCAGTGCGAGGATAGCTATTTTAAGAACCGCTCGCGCCCTTGCTTGCAGTACCAAATTAAACGCTGCTCTGGGCCCTGTTGCGACTTGATCAGCGAGTCTGCTTATCGGGATGATGTGAACAGTGCTATGAAGTTTTTGGCAGGTAAGAGCGCCGAGGTGATGGAGGATTATCGTTCTAGAATGGATGCGGCCTCCGAAAACTTAGAGTTTGAACGCGCGGCCAGCTACCGGGACCAAATTCAGCACCTGCGAAAAATTCAAGAGCAGCAGTATGTGGTGGGTGCGGGCGGCGATATTGATGTGATTCATGCGGAGCTTACCGCCAGCGGGCTCTGCGTGCTGGTGATGTTTATTCGTAATGGTCGGATGCTGGGTAATAAAACGTTCTACCCCAGTAATCGACTGGATGAAAATGCAGGCGCGGTGCTGGCGGCCTTTCTCGCGCAATTTTACCTAGATGATGCGACGACACTAGATCTGCCGGGTGAGATTATTGTGAACCAAGTGCTGCCTGAAAAAACCTTATTGGAAGCCGCCTTAACCGAGCGGCGGGGCCGAAAAGTCTCCTTGCGTGATCGCGTTCGAGGTACTCGGGCGCGGTGGTTGGAAATAGCCAGCAATACAGCCAAACAATCGCTCGGGAGTCACCTCGCGAAACGGGACAATCTGGATGCGCGATTTAAGTCGCTGCAAAAAGCGTTGAAATTATCCGCGCCCCCAAAACGACTAGAGTGCTTTGATATCAGTCACACCCAAGGCGAAGCAACCGTTGCCTCCTGTGTAGTCTTCAATGAAGGCGGGCCGCTCAAGTCGGATTACCGCCGGTTTAACATTGATAACATCACCCCAGGTGATGATTATGCTGCGATGGATCAGGCTTTAAGGCGGCGCTATGCCCGAGTTAAGAAGGGCGAGGCGCCGTTGCCCGATTTGTTGCTCATTGATGGCGGTAAAGGGCAACTCACCCAAGCTGTGCGCGTCATGACTGAGCTGAAGATTACCGGTGTGCGCATTATTGGGGTGGCCAAAGGCCCAACCCGAAAGGCAGGCCTTGAGAGTTTGATCGAAATTGATGGCTCAGAGCTTGTGCTTGATGCCAACGACCCGGGTCTGCATTTGATTCAGCACATTCGGGATGAAAGCCACCGGTTTGCGATCACGGGTCATAGGGCCCGCCGGGGGAAAAGCCGAACAGAATCTCAACTCGATGGCATCGACGGGGTTGGTCCAACCCGGCGCCGAAATCTATTGCGCTATTTTGGCGGTATAAAGCAGGTATTGGGCGCCTCTCAGGAAGAATTGAGTAAGGTCGAGGGCATCAGCCAAAAGCTGGCCGAGGAAATCTATGGTACGCTACACGGCTAGTTTATGGACGCGCGGTTGGATTGAGGCTTTATGAATTTACCCCTATCTTTACCTAACTTGTTAACCAGTTTGCGGATTTTCCTGATTCCGGTGTTGGTGCTCTGCTTTTATCTGCTGCCCCTAGACCTCCGCTACCTTGCCTCTGCCTTTATCTTCAGCGTTGCCAGTCTCACCGATTGGCTCGACGGGTATCTTGCTCGGCGGATGGGTCAGATGACGCCCTTTGGCGCTTTTCTCGACCCAGTCGCTGATAAATTGCTGGTCGCGGTGGCCTTAATTCTCTTGGTTGAGGCGCACGCGAGCGCGCTTCTGGCCATTCCTGCCCTGGTTATTGTTGGACGAGAAATCGTGGTTTCGGCGCTACGAGAATGGATGTCGACCCACAGCGACCGCTCCGGGGTTCGGGTCTCGATGGTTGCCAAAGTGAAAACCGGCTTTCAGATGACGGCGATTATCGTGCTGTTGGCACAAGGGCCCGACCTCTCAGCGCCTTTAGTCATTCTGGGCTATCTACTGCTTTATATCGCGGCGGGCCTTACCCTTTGGTCGATGTGGCAATACCTCTTGATTGCTTGGCCGGATCTTTCCTCTGGGATGCAAAAGCCCAAAAAGTAGCCTTCGGACTGGGTTTTCAAAGCCGCCAGAAACCTTTGTTAAGAATCTCTTTAGTCTTTTAAGTCTTTGAATTAAATCACTATAATTTAATATATTCCTGTACGTTTGGATTTTAGACGGCGCTGCGGTGCGTCAAGAAAATGGTGGAAGCAGCTGGGGTGGTCGTAACGGCCAAATAGTTAAGCGGGGGCCTGGGCCAGGCCCACAGTCAGTCGGGCCAAGGGATGAGGCGCGAGCTAATGGGCGCTGGTCGGCGTCGACGGCGCGCTCATGGTATGCGACAACGTAATTGCACGTTCTAAAATTTGATCAATCTGGACGGCCGCCTCGTGACTAAACACGAAGCCCAAGAACGCGCACTGGGACAATTCAATAACCGCAGTCAGCACCGAAGCTTCGTCCTCAGGCGTGGCCAGCATCTGCAAAATACCTGAAAACCAAGCGAATTCGGCATAACAGCCTTCTTCACTCAGCAGACCGCATAAAGACTCTATTGGCACGACGACGTCCGCGCGGACCGTATCGGCGAAGGTCGTGCTCATGGACGCGTCTGCCGGACAGGAATCAGCACCTCATTGGTTCGAAAGAAGCTCGGCATAATGGGTGGATCATATCGCGCCCAAATCGGCTCGCCAGCCACTTCCCACTCGGGCATCGCGTCAATAGCGTCCGTCAGCCGCTGCTCGTTATCCAGATACTTTTCTTGGCTCCAACCGCCTCGATATCGGGTTACTGCGAAGTAGGTTTCAGGCATCTCCACCATGGTAACAGCGGCGTCGGTTGGGTTGGGTAGGGTGTCCAGCGAATGCTTCGATGGCATAAAGAAACTTACCAAGTAGCTGCCATCTGGCGATTGGGTTTGCGTGACCGGCGCCGTCATGGCAATTTTTTCATCGGTCACATTCTGGCCAAAAATGTAGCCGCCGAGCTTTTGGAATGCGTCGCTGCCTACTTGCTTGAAATCTCCTGATACTTGGGTTTGCGCCAAGATCGCGGGATGATATAGCCGCACCTCAACATCGTCGGTGGTTGATATGACGTCAAAGCTTGGCTTTTCGATGGCCATGGCAGATCCCGGAAGCAGTATCAGTAAGGTGAACAGTGTGCGCCACATAAGCATCTCTAATCAATAAAGGTAATAGTGGTACGGGCCGCCGACCATTATGGCTTAGAAGCCCCATTCTGGATCAGGCATCCCGCAGTGTGAATTGAACGCCTGTGGCTTGGCAATTGACAAACTGCCTGCAAACGAGCGATGTTT
>JABGTE010000055.1 GCA_018647445.1 Gammaproteobacteria bacterium | reverse complement strand
GCGATGCAAGATGCTGGCGCGTCGATCATCGGTGTTGGCTCGGCGCTTACTGGGATGACCACGGCCGATATCAAAGATTATTTCAAAGTGCTCGCAAGCCCCGAACCTGCAACAGCCAACACGGCTGAAAGTAAAATTCGATATGACCTTGATATGGCATTCAAGCCGGTGACTCTGATCGAGAATCAAAAGGTTTGCGATGACATCGTACTATTAACCTTCGCAGAAGATTTCCAAATCAAGCCGGGTGAGTTTGTATTTCTTTGGGTCCCAGGCGAAGGCGAAAAACCATTTTCAGTTTTATGCGACAAACCACTGCAACTCGTCGCAATCAATGTTGGTGAATTTACCGAGGCCTTAATAGGACTTGAACCAGGCCAAGAGACCTACCTTCGCGGTCCCTATGGCCAGGCCGTCGAGCCTTTAGCGCAACAAAAAGTCATCGCCGTTGCGGGCGGTACCGGCCTAGCTGCCGTCTATCAAATCGCGCGCGACAACCCGGGCTCAGAAGTTTTTACCGGGGCCAGAACCGCCGAGCGGCTGTATTACCTCAACGAATGTCGCGATATCGCATCAGTCCACGTCGCAACCGATGACGGCTCTGCTGGATTTTCAGGCCGGGTAACAGAACTGTTAGAGGACTACTTAAAGACCTTGCCAAGCGCTGAGCTTAAAGACCTTGTTTTTTACAACTGCGGTCCAGAACCCATGGTTCACGCCGCCGTTGCCGTGCAATCTCGCTACGCTCAACCGCACCAGATTTTTAGCGCCATCGACTACCTAACCAAATGCGGCGTGGGAATCTGCGGCGCCTGCGCAACCCCCGATGGGCAAAGACTTTGTGTAGACGGACCCTTTTTGAATCCCCCAAAGACCGCCTCGACACCATGACTCAGCGGGCGACGCCCGGCACGCCTGTCGGCTGGCTAGATTAACTTGCGTCAAAGCATGCCTAGTTTTACCGTCGCCGCGACAAGCACCGCGTTATTGTTTGCTTGGCTCGTGGCTGGCTTGTTTGTATTGGAAGCCGGTTTACATGGACTTTTGCTCACTGCGCTGATCAGCCTTACCGGTCTTGGATTATGGTTGGGCGTGTCCTATCACACCCTCCGAAAATTCGTTTTTGACGGATTAGCCGCGTCCATGCCGGCGCTTATCATCTTCATCTTAATCGGGGTCGTCATCGCGTCTTTTATTCAATCCGGCACCGTTGGAACCTTGGTCTACTATGGCTTAGAACTGCTTCGTCCGGAGCTGTTTTTACCTGGGGGCTTGTTACTGTGTAGCCTAATGTCGTTCGCGACCGGTACCTCTTGGGGCACCGTCGCAACCTGCGGTATCGTTTTGATGAGCGTTGGCCAATCTCTGGGCTTCCCGTTGCCAGTCACCGCTGGCATGGTGATCGCGGGTGCCAGTTTTGGCGATAAGATGTCCCCAGTATCCGACACCACGAATTTAGCCGCGATGTCTGCCGGCACAACCCTCTACCGACACATTCAAGCGATGAGCCTAACGACGGGTCCGAGTTATCTGATCGTGCTCGTCATTTTTGCGATTCTCGGCAGCACCTATGGTGCAGCACCTGCAGACCAGGCAGCAGCGGTCGCGCTGCTTGCAGCGCTTGATGCAACCTTCACTATTCACTGGATCACACTAATACCCATTGCCCTAATGTTGATTCTGGGCTGGCGGCGGGTGCCCCCCGAGGCGGTGTTGATTGCGGCATCGTTCTCCGCTCTGATCATCGCTTGGGGTCTTCAAGACGCGTCCGTCGCGAGGCTGTTAACTAGCCTTTATACCGGTGTGTCGCAGGAAACCGGGGCGCCGCTTCTGGATACGCTGATCAATCGGGGCGGGATCGGCGCCATGGCTTGGACCTTAACTCTTGCGATCCTTGCCATCGCTATGGGCGCCTTGCTGAGCCAACTAAACTTACTGAAAGCGCTGCTTGAACCCATTGCCGAGCGCATCCAGCGGCCCGCGCAATTGCTGACGGCATCAACCGCAGCGGCCACAGCCAGCAATGCCGCTTTAACCGAGCCCTATGCCGCCATCATCCTAAACGGCCAAGTCTTTCAAGACGTATATGACCGTCATAACATCGACCGGGCAATGCTCTCCAGAACCCTTGAAGAAGGCAGCACGCTAACCGCCGCCCTTATCCCTTGGACCACCACCGCCATTTTTTACAGCGCCATTCTTGGCGTAAGCAGCTTAGACTATGCGCCGTTCGCGCTGCTCAACTGGATGAACCCGCTTATCGGCATTGCCATGGCTTGGCTGGGCATTGGCTATCTGACATCAAATTCGAACCGCACAAGCACCGACTGACTCGTTTACCCATGATATGCTTTATGGATCATCTGGTTGAAAGAGCGGAGTCCTCACCATGGCAAATCCCGAACAAGTACGGCTTGATTCCGACGCGAAAGCGGCGCTACGAGCCAAATATCTGCTCGAGCGCGACAAACGTCTGCGCTCCGATGGCAATAATCAATATGTCGAGATCAAGCAGAACTTCGAGCAGTTCTTAACCGACCCACATACACCTGTAACCGAACGAACGCCGGTTACCGACCATGTGACCTTCACCTTTATCGGCGGCGGATTTGCCGGATTGGTCACGGGAGCACGTCTGAAAGAACAAGGGATAACGGATGTTCGAATCGTTGAAAAAGGGGGCGACTTCGGCGGCACCTGGTATTGGAACCGCTATCCAGGCGCGCAATGCGATACGGCGTCGTTCGTCTACATGCCATTGCTCGAAGAAACCGGTCATATGCCAACCGAAAAATACGCTCATGGCCCCGAGATCCTTGCTCACTGTCAACGCATTGGGCAACAATTTAAGCTCTATGACCAAGCGTTATTTCATACCGAAGTCACTGATTTAAAATGGCTTGATCACGCGCAATGTTGGCAGATCACAACCCAGCGCGGCGATTGCTTTCCCAGCCAATTTGTTGGCATGGGGACCGGACCACTGCATGTTCCTAAATTACCGGGCATTCCCGGTTTAGGCGATTTCAAAGGCAAAGCTTTTCATACCAGTCGGTGGGATTACCAATATACCGGCGGCGACGCCAATGGCGCCCCCATGACCAATCTGCAAAACAAACGGGTTGCGATCATCGGAACCGGCGCAACCAGCGTCCAATGCGTCCCCCACCTCGCGAAAAATTGTGAGGCGCTCTATGTTTTCCAACGCACCCCGTCCTCCGTGGATGTGCGCAACAATCAGCCCACCGATGCGGAATGGTTCAAGACAATCGCCACGCCCGGTTGGCAACAACGTTGGCTTGAAAACTTCACCTCGAACCAGACAGGGGGCATGGCCAGCGAAGACCTTGTAATGGATGGCTGGACCGATTTATCTCGACGCATTCAGGCCCGCATCCGCAGCCTGCCCGAGACCGAACGAACGCCCCAAGGCATGATGGCGGCCTGGGAAGACTCCGACTATGAAAAAATGAATGAAATCAGAGCGCGTGTTGACGAGATCGTAGCCGATCCCAAAACGGCCGAAGGACTCAAAGCTTGGTATCGGCAATTGTGTAAAAGGCCCTGCTTTCATGATGACTACCTCGACAGTTTCAACGAACCCGGCACCCATCTGATTCACACCGATGGCACGGGCGTCGAGCGCATCACCGAGACCGGCCTGGTTGCCAACGGCGTAACCTATGACGTGGACTGCATTATTTACGCGTCCGGCTTTGAAGTCGGCACTGAACACAAGCGACGGGCAGGATTCGATTTGACCGGCAGAGATGGCGAAAAGCTATCCGATCACTGGGCCAATGGCATGAAAACCTTACACGGCACTCATGTTCATGGCTTTCCCAATGCCTTTATCGTCCAACCCACCCAAGGCGCAAATTTGATCTCAAACGTGCCACACAATTTGACCGAGTCGGGCCAAACCATTGCCCTAACCGTTCGACACACGCTCGACCAAGGCCAGCAAGAAGTCG
The DNA here is from genome assembly GCA_018647445.1 of Gammaproteobacteria bacterium. Taxonomy (GTDB): domain Bacteria; phylum Pseudomonadota; class Gammaproteobacteria; order Pseudomonadales; family Azotimanducaceae; genus UBA9926. Next base: position 20,503 of record JABGTE010000055.1, on the reverse strand, counting down.
AAGTAACCGAGGCCGCCGAAGCCGCTTGGATCGAGATCCTTTTGTCCGGGCCAGGCCGCATGATTGGCTCCCAAGACTGTACCCCCGGTTACTACAATAACGAAGGAATTGATCCTGGGCCCGGCGCCAAATTCCATGTTGGCTATCCACACGGCGCTTTAGCGTATTTTGAATACCTTAAAAAATGGCGCTCTGATGGTCAATTTAGCGGTCTTTGCTTTCGCGGCAAATCAGATGACATCAAAGCCGGTTAAGCGGCTCTGGTACGCGTTGTGTTCTGAGCGAGCTTGGCGAAGCGTTCCAGCGGGCGCTATATGTTGCGACTTCGTCCAAGTACGCGGATTGATCCGGTGACGAACGCCGGGCTGATCCCAGGCGCAAGGCATGTCCTTCTCAGTTGTCGCATTCAACAATAAGCAGCGGGCCATGGTTTCTTAGAACAATTTTCAGCAGGCCACACCAAACCCAGCCAAGACGTTCAGCATAAAGCCCTAGATCACTCACAACGCAAGCCGGCCGATTGACCCACCGCGTAATGAAGGGCCCTTTGCCAACCTCAGTTGAGCAATAGACTTGCGCTTAGCTTCAGGTCCCGAGCCGAAGACCCGACTTCAATGGTGCAAGCACCGGTCTCTAGCTGAAAGCTCTTCGAGCTCGTATCCCAATACTTAAACCGCGCAAGCGGTAGGGAAAGCGTGACGTGAGCCACAGAGCCAGGCGCGATCGTGACCTTGGTAAAACCCGCCAAACTGATTGCTGGCCGGTTGACAAGACTATCTGGAAAACACAGGTAGGCCTGAACGACTTCTTGGCCTGTCACGATCCCAGTGTTCGTGACCGATAAAGACACCAATACCACCGCCTCGGCGTCATTCAACTCGGCGTGCACCTCAGAATAGTCGAACTCGGTATAAGAAAGCCCATGTCCAAACGCAAACAACGGTTCGGTTTTGGCCGCATAAAAACCGCGATAGCCAATATTCAACCCTTCCTCATAACGGACCTGCCCATTGTTACCAGGGTAATGCGCGAACGCAGGCACATCTTCGATTCGTTTGGGAAAGGTGAGCGGCAAACGCCCTGACGGACTCACTTCACCAAAGAGCAGGTCCATCAATGCCCGTCCAAATTCCTGACCGGGAAACCAACATTGTAAAATCGCTGGCGCTTGATTCACCCAAGGCATTGAGATGGGGGCGCCGCTATTATTAACCACCACCGTATTCGGGTTCACCGCCAACACCCTTGCTATCAACTCATCCTGAGCACCCGGCAGGGACAAGGTTTCTCGGTCGTTACCTTCGGTTTCCCAGTCATCATTGGTTCCCACCATCAAAATACACGCGTCTGAAGTACTCGCGAGCGTTACCGCTTCTGAAATCGGGTCCAAGAATTGAGGCTCCAAAATCCCATATCGGAGTCCTTTAAACATCGTGTCGGTACTCACCTCGTACTCGATCAAAATTCGAACACGCTGGCCCGCTTCAAAAAATCGCGTCGCACGGACCTCGCTGGAGCCCTGCATGAAAAATGCCTCGCCAGGCTCGGGCGACGTCCAATTATCAATGATGGCGTCGCCATCCACCCACATTCGAGCACGCCCGGTTGAAAGCAATCCAAAGGTATAGTCTCCGGCCGTTGCACACAGATACTCACCGTCGAGCGTCATCGCAGTTGCCGCGCCTGCTAGGAGCGACGCATGCACGGTTGATTGACTAATAATTCGCTGCCGAATCAATTGTGTCCGCTCAAGGTCTGCATAAAACTGGACCCGTAACCCACGCGCGGCATCATCAAAGGTCTCATCGGCTTCCACAGCAGGCGTCAATAGATCGCGTTCGGGTTCGGGGATATATTTAAAGGTTGGGCAACCCGTCTGTGCGGACACATCCATGCCCGGATAACGCTCGTGTAATGCGGACAAAGGCGCGCTGATATAATGAGGCTTGAGCGAAGAAGACCCACCCCCCATGACGCGAAAATGGCGCACGTTCGGCCCAATCACCGCTAATTTTTGGATACTGCCTCTAGTCAACGGCAGCACTCCCTCATTTTTTAACAAGACCATGCCCTCAACTGCCGTCTGATACGCAATGGCTCGGTGCTCAGCAATATCGACACTGCGCTCGGGCACTTCAGTCGGGGCATCAAATCGGCCGCTCCATTGAAGCACGCGCAATAAGCGGCGAACCTTATCATCGAGCACCGACACAGGCACAAGGTCGTCCGTCACCGCCTCTCGCAGCGCATCACCCCAAACTCTGCTAGGCCCTGGCATTTCAAGGTCGAGACCACCCAGCGCATTCTCGAGCGTTTCTTTCGCAGCAAACCAATCTGAGATCACCAAGCCCTCGAAGCCCCACTCTTGTTTCAGAACTTGATTGAGCAACTCATCGTGGGAGCAGGCGTAGACACCATTGATTCGATTGTAAGCCGACATAATGGTCCAAGGGCTGCTTTTCTCAATCGCAATTTGAAACGGGAGCAGGTAAACCTCACGCAGGGTTTGCTCATCGACCTCAACCGAAATTGTGTGCCGTTCAAATTCAGAGTCGTTACAAACGAAGTGTTTTAAACAGGCCCCGACGCCTTGGCTTTGCACCCCTTCGGTAAAAGCGGCTGCCAACTCCCCAGACAAGATTGGATCCTCTGCGTAACATTCGAAATTACGACCGCCGAGTGGCGTTCGGTGCAGATTAATCGTCGGCCCAAGCACCACCTGAACATCCTTGGTTTTCGCTTCTTCGGCAATCGCGACCCCTAAGGTTTTGATCAAATCTGGATTCCAAGTAGCACCCATACAGATCCCAACAGGAAAAGACGCGGCACTGGCGCCGCCGTCGCCGCGAACGCCATTGGGGCCATCACTCACTTTCAAGACTGGAATACCAAGCTCAGGAATCGGGTTGGTCCGCCACAAACTCGCCCCTGTCACGAGCGCGATCTTCTGATCCAACGTCAACTGTTCTAACAACGCTGTGATGCTTGATGGGTCTGTTTTCATAAAATTAATTCCTTCTTGAACCGGGCTTAAAGCGCAACGCTTTGGGCGTCGCGCTTGCTCAATTTTGCATCTTTACCAACTTTTTTGATCAGCGCAGACCCGAATAAGGGTAATCCCTGTACTGATCTACATTCATTCGCCGCGGGGCCGCTACCCCATACCAAAACCAACGAGCACCTTAAAACTGGTTTTTTCCCAGTCCCCCGCAAGCGCCCACGTCCGATGCACCTTTAATTGGTTTAAGGTAAAACCGGCCGGCAGCAACACCGTACCACTTTTGGTTTAAATATCCTCTGTCAATTGCCCGTCGAATCGCAATTGAAACCGTGACACCACCGTATGCTTTTCGTGTCGCGCAAGCGGGATACGCGGCGCCTGATGCGTCGTTGCCTTTGGTTGATAGTGACCACCAAGCTGAAGCCGATCGACATCAATCAGCACATTGCTGTATCGATGATCGAAGGATTCAGAAAATGTTTCAGGCAACGCGATTAACAAACCCTTGATCAGGAGTGGGCGCCTTAAACGGCTTTTAGCCAAAACCATTCACATCCAACGCCAAGGCAGTCTCAAGGATTGCCGCATCGCCTAAACTCGAGACCAAAATACACGGCAGGCTCGCAGCAGCACTCGGCCGACCCGAACGAATTCGTGTCAAGAGCGACGGACCGTCCAAATTAGACATCAAGACATCGGTAATCAACAAATCGACGGCAGCGCCCGCTTAAAACGTCGGCGCCTGCTCATCATCCGCCGTCCGCAGTATCGTCTCGAGCCCCAGCAAGTCCAGTAACGTCTTGAGCGGCTCGAGAATAAACGGGGCATCACCAATCACCAGTCACCAATCACCAATCACCAATCACCAAAATACGTTTTCGGTCAAAGGAATCTAAGCACTCGGATTCAACCGCCATGACGTCGTCTCTTGTGTCAACGACCGATACGAAAAAACAACCTCAGCATTTTACTATGCCTGCAAAGCCCTTTGTGCGAGCCTAGACTACCGACGCCACGAAAAAAGGAACGCTTATGAAACTCGGCATTAATGGCACTGGCCTCGTTCAGAGCGCCTCCGTCGCGGCGGTTGAGGCTGATGCAAAACAAGCTGAACAGAACGGGTTTCATAGCTACTGGCTGGCAGAGCATCCAACCGGCGGCTTCGATGCCCTCACGGTCCTCAGCCTCGTTGGGCAAAGCGTTCAAACGATGGAACTCGGCACCGCCATCATTCCGACCTTTCCGCGCCACCCAATGACGCTGGCGGGTCAAGCGCTCACGGTAAAGAGTGCTTGCAAGAGCCCTTTAACACTCGGCATTGGCTTATCGCATGCCTCAATGATGGCCGCCCTAGGCATTGACTTTGAGAGGCCCATCGGGCATTTGCGCGACTATCTATCGGTTCTGATGCCACTCATCAAGACTGGCGCCGTTGATTTTGACGGTGATTTCTATTCAAGCCATGGCCGGTTTTTTAAAGCGCCAGACGTGCCCCCTAGCGTTTTGGTGGCCGCCCTAGGATCCCAAGCCCTTAAAGTCGCTGGCCATCGTTGTGATGGCACCACACTCGCATGGGTGGGTCCGAAAACTATCGCCGCGCACATCAAGCCAAGACTCTTTGAGGCCGCCGCAAAAGCCGGGCGTGCTGCGCCTAGAATCCTAGCCACACTCCCGATCTGCGTAACCGATAACGAGCGCTCGATTCGAGACTTGATCAGCAAAAACCTGGCCTTTTATGCAACGCTGCCTTCTTACAAAGCGATGTTTGTGCGCGAGGGGATCAGTGCGCCGGGTGACTTAGCACTCGTTGGCAGTGCTGCCAAAGTTGAAGATGGCCTTGAAGCACTCGCCGCCGCTGGCGTTAGCGATTATGCGGCCTCGGCCTTTACAACCAACAAAGTTGAGGCATCCGCAACGGCCGATTTATTACAAAAGAAACTGACTGATTGGGGACCTCGCGACCATTACCAAATGGCCACGCTTTAGCTTCTGATCAGGCCAATAAAATTGATTATGAGGGCATCTCAACTGGCGCGCTGGTGACAGCTGTTCATGCTCCAGCGTTCGGAGCCCATCGACACTGACCCGAAACGGAACAAGCTAATTTTTCATCGAGCAACACGGCATCATTTTCAAACGGATTGAATTACCCGACATGAGGCAGCAATCTATGCAGCACGCGATCATCCTCGGCGCCGGCGTCGCCGGACTCACCGCCGCAAACACCCTCAAGGATAGGGGATGGGCGGTTAGTATTTTAGAAGCCAGTGACCGAGTTGGCGGGCGAACCTTTACAGAGAAGGTTGAGGAGCACCTTGAGGAACAAGGGGCAGAATTTGTGCACTGTGATCATCATCCGAGGGTGATGGCGGCTTTGCATCGAAACAAGATCGCGGTGCAAGCCCTGCCGGACGCCGACACAACTTGGCACTGGCAAGGCGTTGCCGCAGAAGCCAATCCTCTTGATCCTAGCTTGCAGTCGCTGCTTGCGCGCATAGACGAGGACTTGAATCTCATCGATCCAACACACTGGATCACGGAACATAATCGGCACCTCGACCGCCCCTTTCGAGCCTACCTCAAAGCAATCGAACCGAGCGCCAAAATCCGAGAAATGTTCCTTGCCTGGACCGGAACCCTTACTGGCGCTGAACCCGACGCGTTCAGTGCGCTCGGCATCCTGCGCGATTTTAAGATGTTCGGTTCAGCAAAGACCGCTTTAGAGGCCGAAGAACACCGAATTATTGGTGGCACCCAATCCCTTGCGATCGCACTCGCTGCGCCTTTAACTGCAAACATCCAATTCCTGCAGCGGGCCGTCGGCGTACGGCGGCAGGCATCAGGCCTTGAAGTGATCACGGCAGATCACCGAGCCAATCCAGCGGATGCAGTGATCGTGACCATACCCTTTAATACATTACATGCTCTTGATCTGCCATTTATGGCGGACCCATCACTGTCACAAGCAAGCCTCCGCGGTCACGCCAATCGCAGTGCAAAACATTGGTTTGATCCGGAAAAGCCGTTTCATTCACGAATTTCGGCCAGTCCCACCACCTTGGCCTTTATGGACGTCACCCAGGCTTCGGGCTGCATTATCAAAGACGATCAAATATCTACACAAACCGCCGCACAGGCGCTCGGCCTACCACATGACCACCTCCAGAACACACGCGCTCACGCCTGGACTGGCGATGTCAACGCACAGGGTGCCTGGATGACCTTACGCCCCGGCCAAGCGACCGTTGTGGATGCCATCTGGGCCCTCGGGGCCACCGATCCGACATTCCAGATCGCGAATGCTGACGTGTCACCCGTTTGGTCGGGATGGATCGAAGGCGCTCTTTATGCCGGCCATTGCGCCGCTCAACGCTTGCTTCGCGATTAACCTCTATTCCCGCCAGTGCGCTTGGACAAAGGGGCACGGTTTTTGGAAACAGCAAAAATGGCCGCGCCAGCTTTTATGCAAACGCCTTTCTGGGTTGAGCAGGTTAAAAAAATGCGTTTTAGCAGTCACAGGTGCGCCATTGGTCCACTGGCCCACCAAAGCATCAGCTGGATTAGGCTCACCCGGAAAGGCGATCACCCGAGCCCCCTTGGGGAGAACTGCTGGCCGAAAGTAGCGCCCAATATAACCCGGCAAACAATGCACGCGATAATGCTTGACCCACGCATTCGGCCAAAATCGAACACCGCCTCGAACCGATTTCGTAACGTAATGCTGCTCAAACTGAAAGCGCTCTGCGACACCTTGCGGATCTTTTTGAAAATCCTCTAACAAGTAGCGTTGCGCGCCCACCTTGAACCGAAATAGCGTGGTTTGCCCGAGTTTGGAAAACGGCTTCAACCAGTTTCTCGCCAAAATCACGTCATTCGGGTCGCCAAACTCAAAAAACGGCGTGAGGTCGTCGACGATAACCGAGTCGAGATCAACGAACAGTGCAACACCCTGAATCCCACCTAGATCGGCTCGCCAGACGGCCGCCTTTCGCCACATTCCAGGCACATTAACGGGAACCTCGCATCCCAGGTCGGGTAAATCATGACACCGGACCTCCGCCCGAATACCTCTGGCATCATCGGTAAAACAATGGAGCAAAAAGTCTGCCGAGAGGTTCCTTGCGACCATGCCATATAACCGGTTCACATAGTCAGCGCCATATTTGACGCCCCATTTAAAGCAAATCACATGATAGGGCGTCTGATCTTCCACGATGACAATCTCCCTCTGCAAAAACGCTTGGACAATTTTGAAAGCAGTCCTTTCGACATGAAACGTTAGGTCAACGCGGTTCTCAAGTTCGTCGCTTGAGTCAAAGACTCACCTCACCAAACCCCTCAGCCAACCGGCGCTGGTTTTGAGCGTAGCGCCTTAATCTCCATCTGAATTTGACCTAAGCGCTGACGATCCAAATTATAGTGCCGGATAAAGCCATAAAACGGAATAAAGGCCAGCGCCACCGTGGGACCGCCAATCATGGCGAGACTGAGTAATGTATCGCTGGATACGTCTGCCGCTGTTTTGATGTGTTCACCGGTTGGCCAATCAATCAGATCCAGTACAGCGCCGCCGAAACCGCTGCCAATCCCCGTCGCAGCCTTATTCATGAAAGCAAAAGCACCAAAGAAAATGCCTTCATTGCGCTTGCCTGTCGTCAATTCATGCTCATCCGCGATGTCCGCCATCATCGAATTAATGGCAACAACCAACTGCGCAATCCCCATCCCGGCGATAACGGCAAATGTTATTAGCAGCAATAACACGCCTTGGCTTCCAAGATCAGGAAAGATTCCAGCGAAGCTCAACAAGTATGGCGTAGCGGTGGCCAAGGCCCATACCAACACGCCTGCAATCAGCGTTCTTTTCTTATCTAAGAACCGCCCTAAAATTGGCGCAAGGGCGTAGCCAATTAGCGTTGATAAGAACTGGGCCAACAAGACAAGCGGCACCTGACCTGGACTCAACTGCCAATAAAACGTGTTGAGGTATAACGATAACGCGATACTCATACCAACGGGAACAGAGATTAATATGAAGGAGGCCACCAAGTACCGAAAGGATTGGTTCGAGAAGGCTTCTCTGGTTTCAATAAAAACATCACGGACCCCTCGCAATGGGCCCGGCGCGGCTTTGGGTAAATGCGGAATAAGCGACCGCGTGCCATAACTTGTCACAACAATAGAGACAAAGATTCCCAGCGCAATCACAGCAGCAAATGGTGGGTAGGCGGCTGGGTTGAGCTGGCCATTGGGGTAGGCATCAGATGCGGCAAAGAAATAACCAAAACCAAGACCCGCAACCAACAACCATCCGCTTGCACCGAAGACCATCCGAAAAGCCGCAATGCTCGTTCGCTCATCAAAGTCCTGAGTCAACTCCGCGCCAAGCGCCAGGTGCGGCACATGGTAAAGCGTCATCGAAAGGCGCGTTAAAACAGTAAAGACTAAGAGCCAAAAAAACAGCGCTGTTTCACCCGTAACCATTGGATTGAACAAAAAATAAACGCTGAGTGCCAGCGGCAAGGCTGAGGCAAACATGAAGGGGTGCCGACGGCCACGCGTGGATTGCCAGTGATCCGAGATACTTCCCATAAGCGGATCCGTGACCGCATCAATACTGGTTGCGATCATCAATGCCAACCCGCAAAGAGTCCCTGAAACCCCCAGCACCTGGTTGAAATAAAACAATAAGAAAATGCTGAAAACGCTATTTTTGAGCCCTTCCGCCAACTGGCCGAACCAATAGGAAAATTTAATTGCGGGTGTCAGCATGCTGCGTGCGTCCTGCGTATGATCATTAGCGCCTCCTTTGAAATCTGTTTGAAGCAACCGCCATCCGCCATCCAGCCAGGTCAGGTCAGGTCAGGTCAGGTCAGGTTCATCCCATCCGCCTGAATTAATCTTTTGCTAGCGTCTATTGTTACTTGAGCCCGATTGTACCGCATAGCATCCGGCCTCCGCGCATTGGGATCCAGTTCCCATAACGCCCATAAAAGGGGCTTAGAGCCGACGACATCGGAGCACTTTAAGCGCCCGACCGCTAAGATTACGCTTGGTCGCGCTGCACGGGTTCGGCCTGCACTTTAAAGGATATTCCATTAACCACCTCGGCCATTTGATCACCATCAAACGCCTGGGGCTTCTCGATCGACGAGCATCCTGCTTTTGGCCCCTTACGCTGCGCACGGCCACTAGACCTTTCGCCCGCTCGGCAGAAATCGGTCGGACCCAATCACCACCATCGATGGCGCTCTGACTGCCACACTTTATAATGACAGTCATTATAAAAATCTGTACTCTTAGCCTCAGCGAAAACCAAAAGATCCTGACGCATGAAAACAAGGTTGTCATCAGCCTACTTTTTAATCGCCTCTATCGCGACTGGAAGCTTAGGTTGTTTGAATGCGGTACCCACATGCCATACCTTGAGAAACGGCCGGCCAAAATTAAGACCGGCACCCAATTTGACGCACCCATCCATCACATGGATCTGTTTTCGACCCTTGCTGTCGCTGCAGGCGTGCCCACGCCCCCAGACCGAATGATGATTGGCGTCGATTTGCTGCCGTATTTAAATCACAACGAGACAGAAACTCCGCACGAAGCGCTATTTTGGCTGGAGGGCCATCAAGAGATCGTTCTGCATCGCGGGATGAAATTAATTCGCGCCCAGCAACCTCGGAAATTTTTGCTATTTGATTTAGCGGCAGACCCCACAGAGCAATTTAATCTGGGCAACGAGCATCCCGAGACGGTCAAACGGCTAAACGAGAGATTGGATACGCAACGCTTGGCGCAAGCACAACCCATGTGGTCAAGCTTGATCAATGTCCCCAACTAATCGAAAAACACGGAGAGCAGACCTCTGAGATTGATGATGAATATATTTACTGGCCCAACTAACCGAGCATTTTGAGGAAACCGTTGTGTTGAACCGACTGAAACGCCCTGAGATTTTTATCGCTATTGGTTACTTATTGTTTTGCTTTTGGTACACGAATACGGGTGGGCCGTTAACAAGCGCGGAGATTGACGCGCATCTCGCCCAGTTAAAAAAGGGTGACGGCGCGCCCCAAAACCTCAGGGTCGTTGAGGATTTCATGAGGCGAGACACGGGTAATCAGTTTATTATGGTCAATCTCATTGACCTCAATCCAACACCGCCAAACTTACCCGCAACGGGCCCGGATCCGGACCCCATGGCGCTCGTAGACCATTACATGGCGCACATGTACCCGACGATGTTCCTGCGAGCCTCCCATCCCATTTATCTCGCGCCTGTCCAGGCCAGCGCGATTGACTTACTGAACGCCCCCGGCGCGAGTGACTGGACCCAAACGGCGTTGATGCGCTATCGCAGTCGTCGGGACATTATGGAAATTATCACTGACCCAAGATTTTCAGAGCGCCACGACTATAAATTGGGCGCAATGCTCAAAACCATCGCAATCCCAACGGAGCCGAGCTTCAATCTAGGAGATCCTCGGCTGCTGCTGGGATTAATAGCAGTGATCCTCGTACTGCTTTTTCGGCGGCGGACTTAGCTTTATTGGCGGCATAAACCGCCATCAGCCCCGAAGTTTCAGAACGGTTACCCGAGCAACACCCTTGTTTTTAAGCTGGCCCTTTCGGTAGCTGTATTCTGTGCCCGATCAGAACAGTACAAAGCTCGCGAGCGCCGTCACCGCGGTTAATCGCCCACTGCTGCACGCACCGGATGCCGCCGTTTGCTAACCGAGGCGACCCGAATAAAGCCGCTGCATTGGGCTACCTAAGTTATGACTTTTTAGGTTTTTTGAAATTTTGGATTTCGGATTTGGATCAGATTACCGATACCGGCGGCGACCCAGGACAATCCGTCACTCTTGTTGTTGCGGGCTCATCAGACCGCGCGCGTCCAATTATAAGAATCTTCGCGTTCACCTTTTTGGATAGCCGTTAACAGATCGTATAACTGCTGCGTGATAGGACCAATGGCCTCGCCATTGCCATAAAACCGGTGCCAGGTATCGCCAGCTCGAATGCTGCCTACTGGCGAGATCACGGCCGCCGTGCCACAAGCTGCGAATTCCTCAATGTTGGCAACTTCTTTAAGAAACTCAACCGGGCGCGACTCCGTTTTCATCCCAAGAACATCCGCGGCCAGGGTCATCACACTCCGACGAGTCACACTGGGCAAAATTGAGTCCGACTGAGGGGTCACGATCGTGCCGTCTTTCATTTTCAGTACAATATTGGCCGAGCCTGCTTCCTCTAAAAACCGACGCTCAACGGGATCTAAGTAAAGGGCTTCCTGGGCCCCCATTTCCTGCGCCATTTGGGTAGCCATCAATCCACCGGCGTAATTGGCGCCCGCTTTGAACGCCCCCAAACCCTTAGGCGCTGCACGGTCGAGATCGATAACCGCTAAGTTAATGAGGCTGAGGCCACCGCCTTTGTAGTAGGGCCCAACCGGTGAAACAAACACCCTAAATTCAAACTCCGGCGCAGGTCGTAAACCAAGGTTTTCACCAATACCGACCAAGAAAGGCCGAATGTAGAGGCTCGCACCAGACCCATAGGGTGGTACCCATGCTTCATTAGCCCTGACGGTTTCTTGGATACCGCGCATAAACAAACTTTCTGGCACCTGCGGCATTAACAAGCGCTGGGTAGTTCGCCCCATCCGCTCACAATTCAGGTCCGGGCGAAACAGTAAAATATCGCCATTCGCAGCCGATTGCGCTTTTAGGCCTTCAAAACAGGATTGCGCATAATGCAAAACCGTAGAGCCTTCGTGCACCTGCATCTCAGCAGAAGCCACCAATTTTCCCTCATCCCAAACACCATCGCGCCAACGCGCTGAAAATCGACGTTCTGTCTCGACGTAGGAAAACCCCAAGTTTCCCCAATCTAGGTCTTTTTTTGGTCCGCTCATCTCGTTCTCATCTGCAGCTAACTCATAGTTTCAACAAACTAAAGGCCAAAAACCTCTAACCCGCAAATCCTATCGGACCCTTGGGATATTGCAATAGGATCCCATGATTCTCGCAGGACAAAGTAGCCCTACTCAAACGATCAACCATTGCGCTCAATCGCAACAAGTCCTCTTATCCTGGAAACCTGTCTATGACGACCGAATCACGCCATGAAAGTGCTTGGGGGCAATCCGTAAGATCACCCGCTCGCTCGCCTTCAACCATTGTCCTAAATTCTCGGGCAAGGCATAGCCTACAGCTTCAATATTTTCGAAAACGCGACGGGTCGAATCCTCGAGATGCTCAGTCTCAATGGTCACGGCCCCCTCAATTGAAACAAAGTTGAAGGGCTCCTGATTGTTGATCACGCACAAATTAACACGAGGGTCCCGTTCCATGGCTTGACGCTTGAACGTTTTACCGGGCGTTGAGACTACAATCGAGCCACCCTCGACCGCATAAGCAACCACCGACGAGGCGGGCGCACCACCGCGCTTCAAGTGAGTCAGCACCGCCCAACGGTGCGCTTGAATAAACGCATCAAAGACCGTATTTGTCGAAACCATTAAGCCTCCTCACTAATTTTTCTGTTGTGAGCGCCAACTCAAGCAACTTCACTGCGCACCCTAACACCGCATTCTATGCAGTGACGACAATCGACAGGTGAAGCATCTCCGCCGCCCCACGCATCGGTTGTTCTGGCCCCCCAAGGTTCAGCAAGCCCTCTCCAACGGGTTACCGCTCTAAGCTGCGATAAGAGCGCAATTAATACGCCGCGATGTTTATTGCCTCGCTACGGGATCATCGTGCCAGCTGCATTAAAGTCAACGCTCGCCTGCTCAACATCCGGAAAGACTTCTTTCAACAAACTCAGCATATTCTGCGTGGACCGGCGGTCCGCCCGCTCGTGCAGGTGACCGGGTGGGCCAATGCGGCTTGGCAGCGCAAAGCCGTGAGGCGTTTTTGCATGATCAACAAAGCTCCAATCAACGCCGGCTTCATCCATCTCTGCAAAAAAACGGTCTTTGTGCGCCTGCAACACCAAATGATCCTCAGCCCCGTTCTCAATAAGGATAATGGTCCTAGTATTGTAGTCATTGGGAATTGGCTTCAGAGGCGGCCGCACCGCACCAAACCGCGCCGGACTCGGATCTTCCCCCGTTTGGAGTAGACCATGAAACGATACCACGGCGCTCAGATCGAGCCCGCCCCGGACACCCTCTAAAACAGCCATACCCCCAAAACAATAACCGATCGCCGCAGGCGATACGGCATCACTCACGCTCGCGTCAGCTTTCCCAGCGGTGATCCAAGCCTCTAGTAAGGCCCGAAACAATTCCGGGTCGTGGTCTAGCCAAACCATTGCCTCAAAACATTTTGTTTGAAATGCCTCGATCCGTCGCGGATCGGCGGGAAACTCGCGCTCATCGCTCGGTACCCGATCGCCATACATATCAATCGCCAATCCAACGTAGCCGAGTCGAGCAAGATATTCCGCCACATCGCGATCGAATTGTTTTAGTCCCTGGTAATTGTGAATAACCAAAACCAATGGTCGCGGCCCCAAGGCAGCGCTGGGCGCGACCAGATGGCCTTTGAAATGATGCTCCCGAAACGCAAAACCAATAGTCCGATGTTGCAGGTCCGGCGCCGGCGGCCAAAATTCAGTTGGATTCTTCACAGTATTTTCTCCAATTTTGACCTTACTGTAGACAGCTCGCACCCACCTAGCAAGCCAACGCTATTCCCCTAAGTGACAAAAACTGCAAGGCCCTCACCGCGGTGAGCAAGGGCTATGGGGCCTAGCAAAACTGTGCGTGTAATGACGACTTATAGCCGAAAACACATTTTGGCGACGCCGCTCATCTTCAACGCTGAGGACAGCAGATCGCAATACTTGCTGCACCGCAGCTAGGTGGAGAACTCAAGAACGCCTCAGGATTTTGGTTTGTATTTGATTAAGGTTGCAGCCCTCCCCGCATAAACCTAGTCTACCCGCCTTGAATTCGCGGCAATAAAAAGACGTCTGCGTTGTTTGGAATCGGTTGATCCCGGCGGTCGCGGTAGATTTCTCCATTAACGGCAACCGCCACGCCTTCATCGAGATGCATTTGCATCTCGGGGTACCGCAGAACAAGCGATTGCAGCAGCTCGCCAATGGTCGCGCCCGTGCACTCAACGCAGCGCGCGCCACCGGCCGCCTGACTCAAAATACCCGCTAGCTGAACCTCCATAATGCGGCCTTGGCTTACTCCTTGGCAGTCTCAATGGCATTTAGAATACGAGGCGGCGACATGGGCACATGCGTCATTCGAACCCCAACCGCATTGGAAACCGCATTACCGATCGCAGCCAACGGCGGCACAATCGAGGTTTCACCAACGCCCCTGACACCGTAAGGGTGATTTGGGTTTGGGATTTCAAGAATTTGCGTATCGATAAACGGTAAATCAGAGCAAACCGGAATTCGATAGTCTAAGAAACCCGCATTTTGCAGCCGGCCATCATCGCCATAGATATACTCTTCGTTCAATGCCCAACCAATACCTTGCGCTGCACCACCCTGGAATTGTCCCTCAACATAATCCGGATGAATCGCCTTGCCCGCATCCTGCACCACGGTATAGCGCAGTATTTTCGTAGCCCCAGTTTCAGGATCGACCTCAACATCACACATGTGACTGGCAAAGGAGACCCCAGCCCCATCAGCAACCACTTCGTTATGCCCAGCAATGGGCCCCCCTGTGCGAGGCGACTTCGCCGCAATTTCTTTCAACGACAAGGGTGGTAAATTATTGTTTTGCCTGCCCTTAGCCCGCGCTTCGCCCGCTTCCCAAATCACTTGTTCGACTGGAATATCCCAGGTTGCCGCTGCACGCTGCTTCAACACGTCAACTGCATTCCGTGCCGCAAAGATAGTCGCCATACCGGAGGAGAACGTACCCCGACTGCCTTCCGTTGTATCGTTATGCCCAAGAGAGTTGGTATCGCCAATGGTGACTCGAACCTGTTCGTAATCAATTCCCAGCTCTTCTGCTGCAATCAGTGCCAGCGATGCACGAGAACCACCAACATCCACCGTACCCACGGTTAAGTTTACCGAGCCATCGACACCGATATTGAGATCGGTACAGGTCTGCCCGCCAAAGTTAAACCAAAACCCGCACGCAACCCCACGGCCCTGATTTTTGCCCAGCTTTCGTTTCATATGCGGATGGTTTTTAACAGCATCCAAAGTTGGACCAATCCCGATGGGGCCATAAACGGGCCCGTAGGAAGCTTTGGTGCCCTTCTTGGCGGCATTCTTGATGCGAAAATCAACTGCATCCATGCCCAATTCAGCGGCCAACATATCGACCACACTTTCGACCGCAAAGGCTGCCATCGGCGCAGATGGCGCCCGATACGCCGCAACCTTTGGTCTGTTTACCAAGACATCGAAACCAACCGACTTCACATTCTTAAGATCGTAACAAGCGAATGAGGTCATCGCGCCAAACATCGCCCACATCCCTGGAAAAGCACCACTTTGGTAACGCAGTTCAGCGGTCGCCGCGGTAATCTTACCGTTGCGCTTGGCGCCAATCTTGACATCCACCGAGGTGGATGATGTTGGGCCCGTCGCTCTAAAGACTTCATCACGAGACATCACCAACTTGACCGGACGATTCGCTTTTCGCGATAACTGCAAGGCAACTGGTTCCGTCCAGACGTGAGTCTTACCGCCAAATCCGCCACCAATTTCAGAAGAGGTCACCTTCAACTTAGCAACCTCTAACCCTAAGAGGCTGGCGCAAACATTTCGGAAGGTAAAATGACCTTGGGTTGTAACCCACAACTCACCACTACCATCTGGCCCAAGCGTCGCCAAACAGGCATGAGGCTCGATATAGCCTTGATGGGTTTGTTCAGTTTTAAAGGATTTTTCAATAATGACATCGGCTTGTGCCAAGCCTGCATCGACATCCCCGTGTCCAAACTCACTGCGCTGGGCAACATTAGACGCAGTGGTTGGCGCAGGCGTCACGCCCGCCGTGCGGACCCAATCGTGAATGATCGGCGCACCGGGCTTAATCGCTTCATCCACATCCGTGACATGTGCCAATTGCTTGTAGGTCACTTTAATGAGCTTTAACGCTTTATTCGCTGTATCCGCATCGATCGCAGCAACTGCAGCGACCGCATGACCATCATAAAGGGCGCGCCCCCTGGCCATACAATTTTCCAAAATATCCATTAGCCCGCGATTACCACCGGTCAGGTCCGGGAAGTCCTTACCCGTCAGAACAGCCTTAACGCCGGGCAGCTTTTCAGCCTTGCTCGTGTCAATTTTTGTAATGAGCGCATGCGCATGCGGCGACCGTAACACCCGCCCAACCAATTGGCCCGCTGCATTGGCATCCGCGCCATACTTTGCGCGACCGGTGACCTTATCAACCCCATCAGGTCGGTTAACGCGCGTACCAACTTTCGTGAACCCTTGATTCGTATAATCTGTTTCGTAAGGCATATTCTTCCTTCCTTCAAGTTCTAGCATTTTTGGCGATTTCGGGTTTTATCAAATCAAATCTTCCTCGACCGTGACCAACCCTCACCTTGATTCTTTCTAATGACCCCCAGGTCCGAAAATGCGGTTATTGGGCCAACTCAATCATTTCCCCAAAAGTTATCGTGCAACCTTTTTACCACGACGCATAATCTTCGCAGCCGACTGAACCGCACGAACAATCTTGTCATACCCAGTACAGCGACAGAGATTACCGGCTAAGGCATATCGAATCTCTTCTTCGGTCGGGTTGGGGTTTCGTTCGAGCAGAGATTTTGCGGCCACCAAGAAACCAGGGGTGCAGATGCCGCATTGCAGTGCCGCTTTTTCAATAAATTCTTCCTGCAACGGGTGCAACTTGCCGCCTTCGCTCAGGCCTTCTACAGTGCCGATTTCGCGGCCTTCGGCTTCCGCGCCGAGCACCAGACACGAACACACTAAGCGACCATCGAGGGTAATCGAACAAGCACCACAATCACCCGTGCCACAACCTTCTTTGACGCCCGTTAAATTAAGCCGATTCCGCAAGACATCTAACAAGGATTCATCTGCCGGACAAACATATTGAACAGCATCCCCATTCACTTTTGCTGAGACTGTTACGCCGTTCATTTTGATCCTCCTGCTCGTTCATAGGCAATGAGTGCGGCGCGCCTTGCCATCACACCCGCAACTTTCGTTCGGTACTCTATCGTGCCGCGCTTGTCATCGATTGGGTTACACGCAGCTCGGCACGCAGCAACCATCTTGTCGAGCGCCGCGTCATCCAATTTCGATCCGATCAATGCCTTCGCTGCTGCTGGCACGACCACTGCGGTTGGCGCAACAGCCCCTAAAACCACCTTGGCAGACTGAACAATGCCTCGCGACAGGGTCAAATTGATCGCTGCGCTCACAACCGCAATATCCATTTCCGTTCTTGGGGTAAACCGCAGATAGGCATCAGCAGATTTTCCAGTTCGCGCGGGCAGTACAACGGCTTCGATGAATTCATCGCGCGCGAGACTCGTCCGGCCCGGTCCCAACACCACTTTTTCAACAGCAACCCGGCGCTTTCCTTTTGGCCCCACGACCAAAGCCTTCGCACCCGCGGCAATCAATGCCGGCACACTGTCGGCGGCCGGTGACGCATTACAGAGATTACCAACGACCGTGCAGCGTCCCTGAATCTGATCAGAACCAATTAAATTCGCCGCTTCGACAACGCCCGGCCACAGATTGCGCAATTTCTCTGACTCGCTCAATCGAACTGCCGGGACAGCTGCCCCAATCTGTACACCAGCCGCTGCGACTTTAAGCGTTCGCAGGCTTTCGATCCGTTTAATATCAACGATCAAATCTGGCTCGATAGCCCCCATTTTCATTCGCACTAATAAGTCCGTGCCGCCGGCGAGCACGTGCGCGATCCCTGACTCTGACGCGAGCAGTGTCGCGGCGGCTTTTGTAGTTGTTGGCGATTCAAATCTCATAGTTTTCCTCGTTCATTATTAATCGGTCTGCGCCGGCCTATTACGTGGCCCCCTTGACGTTAGCCGTCAAGGGCGATTGACTCAATACCTCCTCAGGACTCTGACATTACTGATTCAATGAATCAACCAATCGTCACTAGAACTGCCTATATCTAAACTTAGACATGCCCGCAAATCAATCATTGCTGACATTAATTTAGGCTACACAAAACGGGCAAGATCCTTCCTGAGCGCTCGCCGAGATCGGCGGAAATGCGGGTTTCGAGCGCACGCTCGCGCTTTTGACCCGGGCCGCTGCGAATGGGATGATCAAGCCACTGCTGGTGCTAGGCTGACGAAATTAGTGCTGCCCACGACCCCGCTTAATCAGAACAAGGAAGACCGATGACCGAGAACATCGAGACACAACCAGTAGTAGAACTCAAAGACGGCGCTTTAATGGGTCGAATCAAAGATTCGGTTTATCTATTTTCTGGCATTCCCTATGCGGCACCACCCATTGGGGCTGCACGCTTCAAGGCCGCGCAGCCAGTGCAGCCCTGGAACGGTATTCGCGATGCGACAAAATTCGGGCCCGCGGCACCGCAGACCCCATCCGGCGGCATGACGGATCGAGTGCCAGTGCGCTGGGATGAAGACTGCCTGACACTCAATGTTGCAACGCCGAGTATCACCGCAGACAAGAAGGCAGTGCTGGTCTGGATTCATGGCGGCGCTTATCGGTCAGGACAAGGCGCCATTCCCTGGTACAACGGTGCGAGCTTCGCGACTCACGGCAATATCGTTGTTGTCACCATTAACTATCGCTTGGGCGCGCTGGGCTTTACCGATCTCTCAAGCTTTGCAGAAGGTTATGAAACATCGGGCGTGAATGGCCTGCTCGACCAAATCAAGGCGCTGGAATGGGTGCAGAATAATATTAGCGCGTTTGGCGGCGACCCAGAACGCGTAACCATTGCTGGCGAGTCTGCGGGCGCGTTTTCAGTAACCACCCTATTAGGTGCCGCTCGGGCGAAAGGCTTATTTCATCGTGCGATTCCTCAGAGTGGTGCGGCCCATCACACCTTGACGAAAGCCCAAGGGCTCAGGGTTGCCGAACTGCTGATGCAAGAGACGCAGTCATCAGACGTGCATGCTCTGATCGACTGCCCCGTCGAAACCCTCTTAAAAGCGCAAGACACCGCCTCAGCCCGTTACCACACAGAGCGACACTCCCCTGGCGTACAAGCGTTCTACCCAGTTTGCGGTAACGAGGTGATCCCAACGACGTTGCTAGCGGCGATCGAGGCGGGCGTGGGACGCGATATCCCAGTCTTAATTGGGACCAATCAGGATGAATCCAGTCTCTTTATGCTGGGGTCAGCAGGCGATGATACGGCAGAAACCCAGAGCAAGGCCTACGGCAAAAATGACTTACACAAAGATTATGCTCGCCTGTTCCCCTCCTTCAGCGCCGGAGACATCGCCATCCGAATGGCCACCGACTTTTCGTTCAAGCTGCCCGCTGTCAGACTGGCTGAACTACGCGCGAAAACCGACTCTGAAACCTATGTGTATCAATTTAACTGGGCCTCGAGAATTCCGGGGCTCGGCGCAACCCATGCCCTCGAAATACCATTTGTCTTTAATATGCTGCACGCACCCGGCGTTACGGCCTTTATCGGCCCAGGGGCGCTACCCCAACACCTCGCCAGTCACATGCATGACATTTGGATCCGCTTTATCAATGGTGAAGCGCCAGCGTGGCCAA
The DNA here is from genome assembly GCA_018647445.1 of Gammaproteobacteria bacterium. Taxonomy (GTDB): domain Bacteria; phylum Pseudomonadota; class Gammaproteobacteria; order Pseudomonadales; family Azotimanducaceae; genus UBA9926. The sequence continues at coordinate 780 of JABGTE010000055.1, read as the reverse complement.
GCTATCAGCGCGCTGGTCGCGCCGTCATGCACTTTGATGAAACCTCTCGCTTGGAACCCAACGATTACGACGATGTGATTGGTCTTTGGGCCGGCCTGCGCTAAACAATCACCGGGTCGGGCATTTAGGCGGCGCTATCCGGAGCAGCCTTTTTAACGTCGAACCTGAGCACGACGTGCCGCGTCGCAGCGACGGCTAAGTCAGCAGCATTCGGCTCGAGTTTAAAATTGAGCCGAATGCCCGCAAATAAAGCATCGACTGGATTATGAGCGATCAGCCTCCGCATCTCCTGCGCTATCGTCTCAGCGTCGTTGACGACCAATTGAACGGGTGCAACCTGCCGTTGCCCGCGGTAAATAAATGTGGCCGTCGCGCAGCCCTGCAAATTGCGCCACCAAAGGTTTTCACCCAGAGTCAAACACACGAGACCGCCCGACTGCTTTGCATAGCTGACCGGTATTCGGAAGATGCGTCCCGACCGACGACCCGTGATCTCCAACAACATCAGCTGAAAACTAATTAACCGGTGCAATCGAGATTGCAGCACCCAAGCAACCACCGGATTAATCATTCTGAAAAACACCTTCACAGCCAGCCCTTTCTTTTAAATTTACTTGCTTTAAATGTCGCGCCCATCGATCAACTACGGTTGTCTGATATACGGCGCCAATGCCTGATGAGATGCCTTAGGACAAGACCCCCCTAAAGGGGTCAGGCCACTCAGCCAAGCGCATCGGCCTCACGGTGTAAACCAGGCCACGCATTGCGAGACGCTTAACG
>JABGTE010000126.1 GCA_018647445.1 Gammaproteobacteria bacterium | reverse complement strand
CCTTACAGCGTATGGGATCAAATGGCGATTCAGGCCAATGCTGAGCGTCAAGGCTCGCTTGCTTGGCCCGCGATGGTGCCAGCCTTTCCGACGCATACAGACGAGCTCATGGCCCTGTCGAAACTCGAACTCAAAAGTGGCGACTTTCTAGACGCACTGCTCAGCGCCGACGCCGCCTAGGCTTCCGGATTGGCGGCGAATGCTGGATGCGCTGCGTCTACTGGCGACCAGTTCGCTGCTGTTTTCTGCCAAAAGCTGGATGTGATTTCAACCCAAGCTGAGTCATCAAGGCTACCTACCTTGATGAACTTGATGGCGGGCATTTCTGCTACATAGCTGATCAGCGGCGAGCCGCAGTTTGCGCAGAATCCTCGCGTGACATGACTGCCCTCGCTACCCACAACGGTAAAAGTTTTTAATTCGCCCATCAGATCCAGAGAATCCACTGGAATAAAGAGGATCGTTGCCTTGCCGCTACCAGTGCTTTTTTGACAATCTTTGCAATGGCAATGATGCGCCGACAACACGTCCGTTCTCGGGAACGTATAGCGGACCTCGCCACACAAGCAGCCACCGCTCTCTAACGCTGATTCTTCTGTCACAGTGTTCTCCTTTTTAAATTTACCCATTAGTCAATCGATCAACGTCTAGCCCGGTACAACTTGGTTGATCGGTGCGCTTTATGGGCAGCGCTTTGCCGCTTCAAGGAACCGTTGGCCAGCACCGGTTATCCGTTCGATAAACCGCATCAGTTGACCGCTCGCCCAAAAGCGACAAAGGCGCACCCGCAAAGTAGGGATCCTGCGTAGGCTGTGTTCGACTCCAATCAACTCGCTCACTTCGATACGCCATCTTCCACTCGCCATTGATTTTTACATATCGATCTAGGTACCGACCCGCGATCACGATATCCAATGGGCCAGATGGATCTGACACTTTATGGTAGGCATTAAAATAGATCTCACCGAAAGCTTCTTCGCCTTCAAACTCAATAAGGTGATTCCCGATCATATGATGGTTGGCGATATGCCCTTCAAGCGCTGTGATTGCGTAGTCGATGAACACCTCTGGCGTGCCATTAATAAAGCCATACTCACAATAGGCATCGGCACTAAAGACCGAGTGCAGCAAGGATCTGTCTAATCGATCTAACCCCCGCATATAGCGACACGATAGCGCATAAATTTCTTGTTGATCCGAGAGATTTTGTAGGTCGATCATAGTTTCTCCTTTGCCTTAGGGTAAATCCCTATATTGATGGCCCAGTTGCCCGAGCTTTGGTCTTTTTATTCTTAACCCGTCGATCTGTCGATCAATGATCTTTAAGTCATATCCAAGCACTACCAACCAGACCGTAAATGATGCTTCAACGCCCAAACATTCAGCCTTGGATCATAAACGTTTGGTCTTGCACAACTTGTAAAGGATGTTTACTCGACAATCGCCTCCAACCTGGTGGCGAAATGATTCCAAGACGAATCCTGTCGATTGTTCAGACCCTTGGTTAACGACGCGAAAGACCCCGCGGCGCGCTCATCAACCACGTCTCGACGACGACTCCAATCCATCACCACACGCCGGAATTTGAACTTCCAATCTACGCCATCACATTCAAACCGATCTAAATAACGGCCTGAGAACACCATCTCGGACGCGCCATCAAGTAACAGATGTTTTGCAAACACCAAACTCTCGGTCGCCGCATGTTGATCGTTAAAAAACTCGAACACGGTATTAGTGACGCGATGCTGAGTGAGTTGGTACTGGCCAGCCAACGCGCCCATGACAAGATCCGCAAACACATGGGCCTCACCTTTGAACCCGCCATAATCCACTGTCGCCGATGGCCAATAGACGGCCTTCATCAAACTTGCATCCAAACGGTCCAGCGCTCGACTGTGGCAGTTCAGTAATTCAACGATGGCCAAACGAGCGCCCATATCTGCCGCTGACGGAACCTGTCCTGGCGAACTGATCATAATGATCTCCTTTTATTCAGGCGCTTTTAACGCTTTTTATTAACCGCTTATGGCTTGATCAAAAGCCTCTCATGCGACGGTGTTCTTTCGGGCATGAGTCCGACCCGAAGCCGCCGAGGTTAGCATGAAAAAACCTGTCATTGATCCGACGCCGTGAATCCTTATAAATTGCCTCGCCACCTCTATAGGACTGCATCAAACGAGACTCATTGACGCCGGCAGACATTACTTGCCTCCAAATCTTCTGAGCTATTGCAAAATCTTTCAATTCAATTCGGATCATCCAAAGAATCGACCGTGATTGCGGCGGTTGTTAACAACTTAACACGTCGCAATAATCTGTGGCATGCTCACCGCTTATAAGTTTTTATCTCAATTCGGAGTCGCAATAATGTCGGAAATTGAAAAAGGGCAGGCTCGCGCCGCAGGCAAATCCGTTCATGACGTTTTAGCGACCGACGCAGTGCCCGCCCCGGCCCCTTTGCTCGCCTCGGCTTATGATTTCTTGGGTGATACTGATCTCGATGCGCAGCGTTATACCGATGCCGGTTTTGCCGCCAAGGAAATGACAAAAATGTGGGCAAAAACTTGGCAATGGGCCTGCCGGGAGGAGCACATCCCGGAAGCAGGTGACCGCTATGTTTATGACATTGGGCCTTACTCTGTCATCATTTCGCGCGATGAGTCCGGCGCACTTCATGCCTTTAGAAACAGCTGCACCCATCGCGGTACTCGACTGATCGGCAACGAAGGCACCGGCTTCGGCACCGGTTTTACCTGCCCGTTTCACGGCTGGTCTTGGTACTGCGACGGCAAACTCGAACAAATCCCGGCAAAGTGGGATTTCCCGCATGTTCAACCAGAGACCCATAATCTAAGACCCGTCGCCTGCGCGGTCTGGGGCGGTTTTATATTTATTAACTTAGATACAGCCTCAGCCCCCTTGGCGGATCAACTGGAAGTCATGACAGAACATTTCAAGCATTTCCCGCTCGACACACGCCGGATTAAGGTTCATGTTCAAAAACGCCTACCAGCAAACTGGAAGGCGGCTCAAGAAGCTTTTTTAGAGGCTTACCATAACGTCGAGACCCACCACTCTCCCAATGGCGCCAACACCCAGTATGATATTTTTGGCCGCTTCGTAACTCGGTTCATTCACAACACGGGCACCTATAGCCCAGAAAGCTTAAGTGACTATCCTGGCACCCAGTGGCGCGATCCTGTGCTCACTGAAGCAGAAATTCTGGCACGCACGGTCGGCATAACGCGCGAATTAGAGGCTGGCGAAACGGCACGCGCCGTCGCGGCTGAAGATGGCCGATCCCGACTGGCAAGCGTGCTGGGTGAATCCCAAGCAGACCTTAGCGACAGTCAGATACTCGATTCCATTGAATACCATCTATTTCCAAACATGTTTTTTTTCCCGGGGATTAATATCCCCATGGTCTATCGCTTTAGGCCGGATGGTGACCAAGTCGATACCTGCTTGTTTGACTTGCTCATCCTTGAGCCTTGGCCCGTCGGCCAAGCGAAACCCTTTCCGCCGGAACCCGTCTTCCTGGATGTCGACCAATCCTATGCCGATGTGCCGGAGCTCGGCTGGCTTGGACGGGTGTATGATGAGGACACGGGTAATCTCGCGCTGCAGCAGCAAGGCCTAAGATCAGCCGGGAAAGGCTTAACACTTGGCAATTATCAAGAAGCGAGGATCCGCCGCATTCATCAAACGTTAGACGCCTTTTTGAGAGCGTAGCTGAAGAAAAAGCGAAGAGGCAGAATCGACGTTAAATATTCTTCGCCTCTAACTCAGCACGGATTTCAGCGTGCCGGGCTTCAGTGATCGGGTAATTCCAAACGATCGCTGCACCTGTTAAGAAAAACAAAGACGGGAAGGTCGAAAACAAGAACCGCAATCCAAACAATTCATCTTCGCCATTACTGACGCCGGCTTCAAAACCAAAGAAACTCAGCCCAAATAACGCTATAGCCCCGCCAAAAGACGCAGTCGCTTTTTGAGCAAAGGACCAGGCTGAGAAAAACAAAGCCGCACGGTTTTCACCCGTTTCCAGCGTATCAAGATCAATCACATCGGCTTTCATTGAATTCGGTAGGGTTTGAGAGAAACCGCCAGCAGCAAAGCCGGTTGTGAGCGTCATGGGCAGCATCCACCAGAAATCCCCAGGACCCAACAGTAGGTAGCATGGGTGGGCAAACGCCAACATGAAAAAGGATACTAAGTACGCTCTGTGCTTGCCGACTCGCTTTGAAAATGCCACCCAAAATGGCACGGCAATAATACTCGCCGCATAAAAAAAGCTAAGCATATAAATCGCCTTGTCTTCAGCCTGCAAAACATCGGCAATAAAAAACAGATACAAGGGCGTCGTGACATTGAGGCCCAGCGATCCAATCATGAAGGCTAATACCAACCGCTTAAACGGCCCGTTTGCCGCCATTAATTTCAGACCCGCCAGGGCACTGACTTGTTGCCTCGGCTGATAAGGCGCCTCGGCAACATTGGTTAATGTGAGTGTGACGCAAATGGGCATGAGCACCAGCATGGTTAACCCAACCAACTCAAGTACCACGCTCGACCCGCCTATGCCGAAAATAAGCAGCGCCATGGCGGGTATCAATTGCGCAGAGAGTGAACCCAAAGAATTAAAAACCGCGCGACTGCCCGTAACTTTACTCCGTTCATTATAATCCGTAGAAAGCTCCGAACCCCAAGCGTAGTAGGGAATAAGCATCATGGTAATAGCCACAGACAACATGAAACTCCATAAAGCCAAATGAACCCAATTCATTTGAGCCTCAATAAAGAGTAGCCCATAGATCGGACGCATCCAGACTTGGCCCATGTCCGGCAAGAACAGCTGAAAAACGGAGAGCATCATAAGAGGCGTAGCCAAGGCAATCCAGAGTTTGCGTCGGCCAAACCGACTGCGTGTATGATCGCTCAAGTAACCGACCAGCGGGTCGGTCAGGACATCAGTCCAGCGCACTAAAAATAAAATGGTGCCAATCACAACCAACGGCACGCCCATGTCGCTTGCATAAAAGCGTGGAATGAATACCGCGACAGGAAATAAAGACAAGGCTATCGGAAGATCCGTGAGCCCGTAAAAGAACAAAGACTTTCGTGTAAGCTTCATCGGCGCGTCATCCTTGTATTCGCCTTTCGCACTGGGCTGAAACCCCATCCTTTGAAAAGCGCTGTAGCCGCCAGCTACGCAACGCCTCGTTATGGATCACTATAATTTCAGATGGCGAGAAATCTTGTTGCATGTTAGGTTGCCCTCAAGATAGTGGGTTCCAAGGAAGATCGCAACAATGAACAACACGCAAGTATTACTCAAGCGGCGGCCACAGGGCGTACCTGTGGCCGAAGATTTTGAGGCTGTGACGACAACCCTCGTGGGGCCACGAGAAGGCGAAGCCCTGATCAAGAACGAATACATTTCGATGGATGCGGGCTTTAGAAACTGGATGGACGAAGACGCCGGCGACGCAGTGCTGCCTGCTATGGCGCTTGGGCAACCCGTTATGGGACTGACGGTTGGCGTTGTTGCAGAGAGTCGTCACTCATCGCTCAAGGAAGGCGATCTCGTCATGGGCCGTCTGGCTTGGGAGCAGTACTCTCTTGCAGCAGACGACTTTCTCGTCGTGCTCGATCACCAAGATACAGACACGCCAACGCATTACCATCTTGGTATTTTGGGTGATACCGGCATGTCTGCTTATTTTGGCTTGACCGACATTGGACAGCCCAAGGTCGGTGAAACCGTTGTGATTTCAGCCGCTGGCGGTGCCGTTGGGTATGTTGCCGGCCAAATCGCCAAGTTGATGGGCGCAAGCCGAGTCGTCGGCTTGACCAGCAGCGACGCAAAGGGAGAACGACTAAAATCAGAGCTTGGGTACGATGCCTTTATCAACTATCACGAACCAAACCTCGATCAACAATTTTCAACGACCTGCCCAGCCGGAATCGATGTGTATTTTGATAACGTTGGCGGACCTATCTTGGAAACCGTCTTGAACCACGTCAATGTTGGCGCTCGCATTCCTTTTTGTGGCGCTGTTGCAGATTACAGTACGAAACGGCCCCAAGGGCCATCCAACCTTTTTCAAATCGTAACCAACTCCGTTCGACTGCAAGGCTTCATGACCCACCTTCAGCTTGAACGCTATCCGGAGGCGCGAGGCCAGTTAACGGCTTGGATGAAAAGCGGACAGATTAAATCCCTCACGCACGAATATGACGGCGTCGCGCAGTGCGGCCAGGCGTTTGCAGACTTATTCGCGGGCAAGAACTTTGGCAAAACGCTAGTGAAAGTCTAAACCGGATATGGGCGAAGACTATCAGCCCGGCACACCATTAAACCATTACACCGTTGCACCGTTGCACCGTTAAGACGCGCCGCCGGTGCTTCGCGACGATCGGTGCAAATTGTGAAATGCTGCGCGCAAGTACACTCGATAAAAAGACCACCGTGAGAAATGAGTTTACCTTAGAACCGCCAATCACAGGCGAAACCTGTCACAAAACACTGATTGCAACCAAAAATGAACAAATTGACTCATATCCGCATCATTTAGCGCCCAAAAGATTGATCTTATTCTCAGGCGTATGGTAGCTTGTTTGCAGGAGAGGGGCGTACTAAGGCATAAGCGTTATCTGCTTTACCTGCTTGGCGCTAAAACGGCTGATCGTTTTGTTCAGGAGGCTACAGCAAAAAATGGAAAATCAGATGAAACGTGAAAACTTAAAAAAACTTGCTCAGTTAAAGGCTGTGATCCTCGGGATGGAAAAGGATTTCGGTCTGGCCGAACTTACCGAGCAGGAGCGAAGAATCCTCAGTGCCATGTCTGAGATTGGGACAAGGGACGACAGTTTGGTGAGCAGCAAAGCGCTACGCAATAGCCTGTATTGCGCTGATTTATCTGCCCCAACTTACCATCGAGCCCTGAAAGCTCTGCTAGATAAACAGTACCTTAAACCTGCCGAGGGTCGAAAGACCGGCTTGTATCGACTCTGCTTGTAAATCAAAGGCTAGCGGATTTCATTGCCGTGTGCTGTCTTCAAGGCGGCGCGCGGCCATGCGCACCTTGACCACATTGCCTCGCCCCTTTTTGCTGCCACCGCCTCAAAACGGGAATTCTCTGGGTCGTAGACACTGGCCTAAATTAACCTCTAGAACCCCGAGCACTATGAGACTACCCACTTCGCTTAACGCCCAAACGAGCGTCATTCTGAGCGAATTCTAAAGTGCCCTTTAATCACAACAAACTGCTGGGTGAGCTCCTATCGGGTATGCTTATCATTTTTTGGTTCTTAATGAGTTATCTGCTCAGCTATGAAACCATCAGCGGCTTTATGTCGCCTTTTATTGAGTCAATGCAGATCGCTTCTTTCTTGATTTTTTTACCCCACGGTATCCGCGTCATCTCGGTTTATTTTCTTGGTTACAAAGCCGTGCTTCCGCTCTTCATCTCACATTTACTCCTCTACCAATTGTTTGAAAAAATGCCGCCCTATGAGACTCATATACCACTTGCTCTCGTGGGGGCACTTAGCCCTTTGATTGCTTTCGAATTGCTTCGCGTCTGT
>JABGTE010000231.1 GCA_018647445.1 Gammaproteobacteria bacterium | reverse complement strand
GACGCGGTCATCCCTGAATCTTTCAGCCAACGATTTTCTCGAAAGCCTCGTACCGTGCCATGACCACCCAGACCTATGCGTTCAAATGCCGGTAGGGTGTCGCTCGTTTCCTGATAATTGAGATTAAAGTTGAGCAGCCACGCGGGTTGCAGCGGATCTCGATTCAAACGCCTAATCCACTGGGTTTGCACCTGATAGAGGCTGAAGTCACCGTCATCGGCTGCACTGCCCTGGCCATTGTCATCGCTGCCTGAACGCAGGCCCGCGCGAAGCATGAAGCCCATACCATCGCCCCGCTGGCTATATTCAACATTGAAACCGAGCACATTGGCTTCGGTCACACCCAGGCGAGATCCGGGCGAAAAGTCAAAGGGCAAACCGAGCAACGTCGTGAGGCTCTCTTTGCTTTCCCACGAGAGATTTGTGCGCCAAGACCGCCCATTGTCTTCTCGCCAAGTTGAAGAAAGTTGAATCCCTGATGTATCGGTCTCGCTTTCGAGAAAAATTTCATCAAAGGGCTCCTCAACCACCAAGGTGTCGCCTTGGCTATGGTAGACCGCCAGGCGAGATCGTAAGATCGAAATTGGCACATCGTAGCGAACGGATATGGCATCAACGCCATCACTCCGCTGAGCACTAACATTTAGCTGATCGTTAAAACCCAGTAGGTTTAAATGCGCAAGCGAGACGACGGCTTGGCCCTCACCCACGCTGGGGCTCTTGTAATTGTCGGCGCCAACCAAAATTTTAAACGCATCGGCTTCAACGACTTCAAGATCCAAAATCGACGTGCCCCGCGTGTCACCCGGCTTTAAATCGCCCCGCACATGCGAAATCGTCGGTTCCGCCTCAAGCCGAGAGATGGCCCTCTGCAAATCCGCAAGATTGAGTGGGCCGCTGGCGGTGGCCTTAATCTTAGACTCAATAAAAGCCTTTTTTAAACGCCCTGAGCTTTTAATGTCTACGCCATTTAGCTGCCCTTCAACGACCGCAATCGTAATCCGCCCATCGGCAACATCTTGATCTGGCAAAATAGCGCCAGAGGTAATGTAGCCAGCCTCGACGTAAAGCGCCGTAATGGCATCCACCATGCCTAAGATGTCTTCAATATAGACTGTTTCGCCGATCTCGGCCGCCATCGCGCCATCAAGATCAGCCTCGCTAAAGACCGTCCCACCGGTCACCGTCACTGCTTTAAGCACAATCCCGGTAGCAAGATCCTGATTAGCGGCTGCGACCTGACTGCTAGTAATTAGAGCCAGGGCTAGGAGACAGGTTGTTCTTATCGTTTGTATGAGTTTCATGCGTGTCCCCTCCTAGAGCCAATTGCCGATGAGTAGGTAGGGGCTCCAATAATTTGGATGCGCCCATTCGGGGTCGGACAACAGCATCTGCTGAGCCGACTGAAGCGCCGCCGCTTTGCTGTTTCCGGCACGTAATTCTTCATAGAAGCGCTTCATCAGCATCGAGGTTGCGGCATCCGCAATCGGCCAAAGGGATGCAACCGTGCTACGCGCACCAGCCTTGAGGGACACCCCGGCCAGCCCGAGCGCCGCCCGTTCATCGCCCTTCGCGGTTTCGCAGGCACTGAGCACCAAAAGGTCTAAGGGATTACCGGTGAAACGCCGCGCGCCCACAGTGCTTTGCAACCGATCAAGCGTGATCTTGTCATCATGCGCTAATAAAAATGAATTAGCGTGATCACCATCAAAAAAACCATGGGTCGCTAGATGGACAATGCTGTCATTGCCTGAACTCAAGCGACTCGAGACATTGGCGACCGAGAAATTTCGATTAAGCAACGGCGTTGCGGACAACGCGCCTCTCAGTTCTGCAAGTTCTGTTTCAACCCCGGGTAGGGAAACAAATCCTTGCACCGCGTCCGACACACCGCCGATAAAAGCCGAACTATTGACATTGTCGACGCTCGCATTTTCCGTCAACTGCAGCCCAAGGGTGGTGGCTAACTGATACCGATTCACTAGGAAGTCTTCGCCATCGTGCAGCGCCGCCATGGGCACAAGCCTTAAATACGCGCTTGGCACGGTGACAAGCGTGGTGATCGAAGATCGCTCGATCAAACTCTGGGCGGGCCCCAATAGCGCCGTGAAGAGTGCGCTGGCTTGGCCTTGATAAGCCGTCAGCGATGTTTCGGGGTCTGTGATGGCATCGCGAAAAGCCAGCGCCATTGATTTCAACTCAGCGTTATCCACGGCCAGATCAAAACGGAAAATTCCGTTCGCGGTTCGTACTAACAGTACGGGACGCGTGCCCAGCGTAATCGGGTACAACACCGCCGTTCCGACCGCCGTGTTGCTAAGACTCATCACATCCCGAGGTAGCACGCAGTTGTCGTCAAAATAATCCAGGATTTCTGCTGCGTTAAGGCCTTCTAGTGTTTGTTGCACTTGCCCTAACCACTTGCCCTCCTGGCCGGGCACCTGAGCTTTTTCTAATAACAGCTCGATGTAACCTTGATAGACCGGGAGCACCCGCTCGGTAAACACCAAGGTGCTGCCTTGTAGTAACTCTCCGCGAATCTGGTCTAGATTGGCGATGGCGCGCTCGTAATTGGTTAATGCTGCATCGATTTCACCTGCCTCAGCCTGAAGCTTGCCAATTTGCCAGTACAGTCGATAGGTTTGGGCAGGCGTTGCGTCCGAGCCCAGTCCCGCGAGTGCAAGCCTGAGCATCTTTAGGGCTGCATCCGGTTGACCCGAAAGCGCCGCCACCTGGCCACGCATTTGTTCAACCTCGGATATCAGCTGCGCGTCCGATGCGCCAATCATCGCAGACTGTTCAATGAGCAGCGTGATATCAGGTGCCCAAGCTGACTCGCCAGATGTCAACAAACTTGCCGCTACGTTCAAGTTCATTCGGGCAACATTCGCATCACCCGTTAATTGTCCGAGCAGGCGTTGATAGGCTTTATAATGCTGCCGGGTTTGAGTGGCATCCGCACTGGCAACTGCGAGCTTAATTTGCCGCACCAGTAAGGCCGCTCGCGCTTGAAGATCATTCGCCTCAAGGGCCGTTTCAGAATTGGTATAAGCGGAATCTGCGGCCTCTAGATCACCGGTTTCGAAGGCAAGATCTCCCAGCGACTGAAAGCCAGCTGCGTTTAAACTATCAGCTGTATCTTTACCAGTGATCCGAATACCCCGAGTTAGAATCCCCACAGCCTGACTTCGTAAATTTAACGCTTGCAGGCTAGCACCAATGCGCAACAAGGTTGCTCGATCACTGCTGGTTTGAGGCGCATCTAGTAACTCTGCAGCCTTTGACAACAACGTACCCGCTTGGTCCCGAAGTCCTGCTGCCGTAAATCCGCCTGCTAAGGCTTCTAAGGCGATCACATCATCGGCTGAAAGCTGCTGGGTATCGAGCAACATCAAAACTGATTGTTCGGCTGCTTGGTACTGGCCTGCCGCTAATTGCACATTGATTGCATTGATGCGCCCAACTGGAATGCTGGCAAACGACGCCGAGCAGAACGCGCTCAGCAGCCAAAGCAGACCGAGTCTCATAAAAAATGGCATAGCAGCTTCCTTGTCCGTGACCAATAAGTTGACCTCATTGTGACAAATTCTTGCGCCACTGCCTAGCGCTTACGCGCTAAGTCTTCTAAATGCTAGGCCGGCGGAAATAGGCTAAACCAGCCGATGTTCCAGAACGCATGAATCAGCATGCAGATGCCAATACTGCCGTAGCGATGCCGCAACAACCCTAAATAAAGTGACGGCACTAGAACTAACGCGCCGGCCAAAGGTTCCCGTGTGATCATGTGCGCAATTACAAACAAGAAGGTCGTCGCGGCATTTGCAGAACTGATAGAGAGGTAATCGCCAAAGGACCATACCTTCGGATAGCGCGTGCGTATGCCCTCATAGAACATGCCTCGAAACACGTACTCTTCAAGAATCGGGCTGGCCACGCACAGTGCAAAAAACATTGGCCACTGCAGCGCTACCCAACTAAAGCTAACCGTTAGATCCCAGTACCAAGAAGCGCCACCCCAAAGAAAAAGGGCGCCTATAAAGGCGCCCCAAATCAACTCGTGTGAATTACGCGAACGCGTCATCAACTCAACGATTCAAAAGGCTCGCAGCAAGGCGTTTTCGGAATAAACCGAGCGCGCCAAGCAACGCTAAGAACACCAGACCAAAATCTCCTGGCCCACCTTCAGAGACAGCACAACCACCACCGCCAACTTTCCTTCGATTCGAAGTATCAGGAACGATAACAACTTTAACCGGTGCGGCTTCTGCAATCCCGCTTGGATCATCGTATTCGCCGTTCTCGGTGCCATCTGCATCGTTCGGGCCGCCATCTTGCACGGTGAGTTGTAGACAGGTATCGCCTTCGGTTAAGCCATCAACGTAGAGCTCAGAGCCAACCGATGGGCAAGCACCATCATCACCAGCCGCTGAGGCCACGCCATTGTTTTCATCGATAACGAAGTCGAACCAACCCTCAGCTTCTGTGTACTTCCGCATTACTGCATCAGCCGGGATACCTGCTGCGACCGGAATCGTCAAGCGAACAGACTGACCTGGTACCGGCAGATCTTGTACTTGGAAGTCGTATACCCCTGCAGGATAGTTGAAGTCCTCATCATCGCCATTGCTCGGCGCTTCACCGCCATCTGCGCCGCTCGCCGCGATGGTCTCTTCCGAGACCGCGATACCGGATGTGCCGGACGCTTGGGCCGCATCACCGATTACAAGCTTAACGCCCGCATCCGCCGTTACAGCTGCCGTGCCAGCGTCTGCATCGACCGCAATGACATTGGTTTCTTCAGAGGTGTCCTTACTATCTGGCACCCCATCGCCATCAGAGTCCGCTTCAACTGCTTCTGCGGAGACCCGAATCAAGACGCCAATCTCAAAGGTTGCGTCTGCGATCCCGCTGTCTGTAACAATCGCTGTAACTTCGTAGCCACCTTCTGCCAGTGCCGCTGGATCAAATTCAAACATCCCGTCATCAGACGTCGCGACTAAGTTGTTGTCTGAGGCGCTCCAGTCCACTGTATGCGTGCCATTCGGATCGTTGATACTAAGCGTGACCAGAACCGTGCCCCCTTCAGCTGCTACCTTTCGGCCATTTTGATCGCCTTGACTCACTGACAACTTCAGGGCCGGTGGCGCCTGCGTTTCGATAATGCTGATAATGCTTGTTGAGGCCGAGCCGAGTACAGCATTCTCAGCAGGTGCACCTAATGTTACTTCAATACTCTCGGTACCCTCTTCAACCTCATCCGCCAGAACCATGATGGTCATAATGCCCATTCGGCCCGATTCAATGATGATCGAAGCCGCGGAGACGGTGTAATCACTGTCTAGCTCAGCTGTGCCGCCAAGCGTCACAGGGATTTCAACCGGATACGCTGGTGCTGGCCCGTTTAACGTAACCTTAACCATGAACTCGGCGCCTTCTGCAGCACGGCCTTTTGGCGTAATAGAAACTTGTGGCGACACCACAACAGATTGCGTTGCCGTACCCACATTGCCTGCAGCATCCGTCGCCGACCATGTAATCGTGTAGCTACCCGGCGCGTAGGGTCCTGGATTGTCAGCAACCGGCATGAGATCGCCATCTAAAGCATCGCTGGCCGCAGCTTCCCCAAGAACAACCTTCGTGAGCGCGCCAGTCGCACCAGTTGCCACATCAGTAGGCGCCGTAACAACCGGCTTTACATCATCTACATTAGGGTCTTTACCTTCTAGATATTCATCTAGATTACTTCGGCCATCACCATCGGCATCTTCCTCAGCATCGTCCGCATTGGGATCAAGTCCGTTTTCAACTTCAAACAGATCGTCGATGCCATCATTATCGGTGTCGTTTTGAGCTGATGCGGCAACAACGGTAACCGTTGAGCTGTTTAGACCTTGTCGATCATCGGCATCAACCGCCGTAAACGTCACCAGCGTTTCACCAACAGGGAAGGTATCTGGTGCATCGTTCGAAACATCGAGCGTATTGCCAGAGAAGTCTGTCGCAGTTGCAAAGCTAATGAAGGCTGCAATCTGAGACTGGCTTGCAGCAACTGCCGCGCCATCTAACGATACTACAGTGATTGCGTCGGCTACCGACACTGCCGGCCCCACAGCGACAAGCACTGTCGCCGGCGCGGTTGCGGTGTTATTGGCTGCGTCCGTTGAAGTGAACGTTATGACCGTTTCACCAACAGGGAATTCAGCCGGTAAACTACTTGTCACAGAGGTGATACCATCGACGATGTCAGAGGCTGTAACACCCGCGATCCATGCGACAACCCGTGCATCTGAGCTCGCGACCGTAATCGGAGTATCGACGGTTAGTACTAACAGAACAGCACCTGATATTACCGGCACGGTCGTATCGACCACCGCTACTGCAACGGTGCCTTCT
>JABGTE010000164.1 GCA_018647445.1 Gammaproteobacteria bacterium | reverse complement strand
GGCTCTTGTTAAAAACGGCTGACGGCTCTTACCAAAAACCGCTGAAGGCTCTTGTTAAAAACCGCTGAAGGCTCTTACCAAGAACCGCTGAAGGCTCTTGTTAAAACCGCTGGAGGCTCTTACCAAGAACCGCTGAAGGCTCTTGTTAAAAACGGCTGAAGGCTCTTGTTAAAAACGGCTGAAGGCTCTTGTAAAAAACCGCTGAAGGCTCTTGCTAAAAACCGCTAAAGGCTTTTGTTAAAAACCGTAAAGGCTTCTGAACGGGTTGTTTCGTAGTGTTAAGTTAGTACGCTCTTAATCAAGTCAATTAAACGACTTAAGATACAAAGGTCGTAAATTCATCGATCGAAAAACGCTTGCTAATGAGCGAGTTGACGGGGGCTGTTGCGTCCGCCTGTCCGACCGCGACCCCACAGAAAAGCATCAGTTCATCAGGCGCGCCGACGAACCGCGCCACTGTTTCGGGTTTCATGGCCCATGCTTCTTGAGCGCAGGTTGCCAAACCGGCATCAGTTGCCGCAAGCATGAAGGTTTGTAGAAACATACCTAAGTCAGACCACTGAGGTGGCCCCATTTGGCGATCGACAAAGCAAAAAATTGCTGCGGGCGCACCAAAAAATTGATAATTCTCTGCTAAACGTGCAAAGCGTCCAGCGCGATCATCCCGTGGAATATCGAGCAATGTGTACATCATCTCGCCGACTTCAAATCGTGCGGTGCGGTAGGGATCTTTTAATTGATCAGGATAAATGGCGTAGCTGGGTTGCTCCGGAGAAGGATTGTCTTGAACGGTTTGTTTGAAGCGTGTCATAACGTCGTCGTTCAGGACAAAAATCCGCCAAGGTTGAACGTTGCCGCCAGATGGTGACTGGGCTGCTAGGTCTAGCAAAGCGGTAATTTGGGCATTTGAAACGGGCGTGTTGGTAAAGGCTCGAATCGAAGATCGTTTTTTAACGGTATCTGAAAATTCCATATCGACTCTATAAGGGCAGGTTATCCTTTGATGGTAGCACAGGTTTTTAGATCTTTGCGGCAGAATCAGTCTAGGGTTAAGTCAATCATTTTAATAAGTTGCCTGCTACACCGTTAGGCTGTTCTGCTCCTTAACTTCTTCCATGACCACGTAAGTTCTGGAATCGCTGACGCCGGGTAGGGTGAGCAATGTTTCGCCGAGAAGCTTGCGATAGGCGACCATGTCCGCCACCCGAGCTTTAATCAGGTAGTCGAAGTTACCAGAAACCAAATGGCACTCTAAAACCTGTGGCAGCTTTAAGACGGCTTCGCTGAAGGCCTGAAAGGCATCGCTTGAGGTCCGCGTGAGCGTGATTTCGACAAACACCAATAGCCCAAGCTTGAGTAAAGATGGGTTTAATCGTGCATGGTAACCCTGAATGAAACCTTGCTGCTCCAAGTTCCGAACCCGTTCGCTACAGGGCGTGTGACTGAGGCCGACGGCCTCGGCGAGCGCGGTATGGGTGAGGCGTGCGTTGCCTTGCAGCAAACGCAGGATCTTCAAGTCAATTCGATCTAGGGATTTTGTCTTTATATTAGGCATATTATAATAAATTTTATTACATATTGTTTTATAAAGCTGATTATTCTCTAAATATGGCTGTTATAACAGTAAGTTTTGCATATCAATAATCGATATAATTTGGTTCCGATTCGACCATTAGTCTGAGGCGATATGGAAATTGGTATTCCAAAAGAGATCAAAAATCATGAGTACCGTGTCGGTTTGTTGCCCGCGTCGGTCAGAGAGTTAACCCAGCGGGGACATCGGGTATTGGTTGAAACGAGTGCGGGCGTTGGCGCCGGGTTTGCCGATGCGCATTATATTCAAGCAGGCGCCGTTATTCTGGATTCACCCGAAGCGGTCTTTGATGCGGCCGAACTTGTGGTGAAAGTCAAAGAGCCGCAAAGCACCGAAAGGGCGTTATTGACTGAGCAGCACACGCTATTTACCTATCTCCATCTCGCGCCGGATCGCGCGCAGACCGAGGATTTACTGGCATCCAAAGCGTGCTGTATTGCTTATGAGACTGTGACGGACCATAACAATCGACTACCCCTTTTGGCGCCAATGTCAGAAGTTGCCGGTCGGATGTCGATTCAGGCCGGCGCTATGTGCCTTGAACGCTCCCATGGTGGCAAAGGAATATTGCTCGGTGGCGTGCCGGGTGTAGAGCGGGCAAATGTGGTTATCTTAGGAGGCGGCGTGGTGGGTCGGCATGCGGCGGCAATGGCGATTGGGCTTGGGGCCAGGGTGAGTGTTTTTGATAAAAATTTACCCGTGTTACGAGCGCTCGATGAGCAGTTTGGTCATCAATTGCAAACCCGTTATGCCACCCAAGATGGGCTTGAAGCGGCAGTTCGAGATGCTGATTTAATCATCGGTTCGGTATTGGTGCCGGGTGCTTCTGCGCCCAAGCTGGTAACAGAACAAATGGTCGAAACAATGTCGGAAGGCACCGTGCTAGTCGATGTGGCGATTGATCAGGGCGGTTGCTTTGAAACCTCTGTTGCTACGACCCATGACGATCCATATTTCGTACGGCATGGTGTGGTGCATTACTGTGTGGCGAATATGCCGGGCGCTGTCCCTAAAACATCAAGCGCAGCGTTGAATCATGCGACGCTGCCTTTTGTGTTGGCGCTGGCCGAGCAAGGGGTGACAGGCGCGTTAAAGCGCGATCGGCATCTTCTAAATGGTCTTGCCACCTTTAAGGGTCACTTGACGTCAGAGACCGTTGCTGAGGCCCATCAATTGCCTTTTGAGTTGCCCCAAGAACTGGGGTTCGAGTAATCAAGCCAATTGGTTTTTAAATCAGCTGAGTCATCGACAGGTATCAGACCATCAATTAACTTAAGACAATGGGTACAACGGCTCTTTAGACAAATGCGCGCGACTTGGCTATAAACGAAG
>JABGTE010000221.1 GCA_018647445.1 Gammaproteobacteria bacterium | reverse complement strand
TTACAGCTCAGGGTAGTGGTGGTAGCAGTTCAGCCGTAGTAACGCTTCAAAGTACTTATGGGAAGCGCTTCTGATGATTTGGTACTAAAGTCAAAGCTGGTTCAGCAGGCCTACACCAACCAATGCGAGGCCGTAACGGGCGATGGCGGCGTCACGACAACAACCTGTGGCAGGACCCTTTCAGATGACTCAGTGGATCTCTACGTATCAGATGATGAGTCAGTGACCCCGTCTGTTTTAGGATGGTTTAACGATCTAAATGTTGCGGCGGGCGGTGATATCGCTGCGTCCTCCGGCGAGCGTGCAGTACGGAATTTCCAAATTCGAGGTGGATTGGGGTTCGTGAATTCAGTGCTTCCCACCACCAGTACTGCTTGTTCGGCATCGTCCGGGGGATTCGGATTGGCATTTTGCCCCTTAACGGGAGGCAGTAGCTGTCTGCAGGACGGCGTTTTTGATCTCAACAACGATGGTTCTTTTGATGCTAGTGATCTAATTAATGGCGCTATTGTGGCGGGGACGGTTTTTGAGGGCTCGGCACCAACCGATGCGGCCTTTGTTGGCGAAAACCGGGTGACGCAGTTGTCGGACAGATCTTTGAGTATCGTGCGGACCAATACAGAGACATCGATTAACACGGGACGATTGTCTTGGCGTCGGCTAAGTAACGACTAATGCCTGCGGTTAAGTGCTCTTGAGCGACGAAAAGGCATTTTTTCTCGGTACGCGTTAGCACCCTTTTGCCCCGAGTCGAGCCGCTAAAACATCCGGTTTAAGATTGGCCACTCGAAAGCGGCCCTGCCGGTTGATGACGATCTTACGAGCAGTCTTCATTGTCCTGGGTCGCGCGCAGGTGATGAAGCTGCCGTTTTGATTGTCGGTGGCCCCAAGCGCGGTAAAGCGCAAGTAGGCCTTGCGGCGAAATGACCGCCACAGGATTTTTGAGTCATCAGGCAGGGTCATTGTAAGCAGTGCTTGATCCGTGTGTTCGAAGTTGCCCAGCGGTACTTGATCGACAAAGACGGTGAGGCGCGTTTGCCAAGGCCTTTGGCACCGGCCATCAACCAAGTAGCAAACTGTGACAGCTCTTTGATGATGTAAGGCTTGAAGTCGTGCGTAGTGCAGCAGGCTGACGAGGTCATTTGCCAAAGTTGTGGCTTGGATTTGCGCGATGAACGCTTGCAGGCTTGGATAGGCTGCTTGCATCAGAATGCTCAGGAAAAGCAGGGTCATGCAGAGTTCAATCAGGGTAAAGCCGGATGTTCGCTTGCGACGCGCGTGGGTTGAGCGTGATGCCCGACAAAGGAGGGCGTGCCCTGCGAGATCGCTGAATTGAGTTCGTGCGCCTCTACCCGAGCGGGGCAGGGGCCGTTTGCGGTCGCAATCAGGCATTTTTGTAGGATAACGAAGTGCTCTTTTGCCTGTGTTGGGCAATCTCGCAGGGCTACATCAGTAATGTCTGAAATCGCTTATGGTTGTCTTTGAGCTCGACCTTGAACGGCCCCGTTGGGCTGGCTAAGTTTTAGCCGAAGAGGCCTAGCGTCAGCACGTTCAGCCAAGACTTTTCGGTTTTTCGGACTGATCGGTTGGCGTCAAAGTTGCCATTGGCATCCAAGGTGGGATGGTCTGGGTAGTTATTGCGCAACACCACTAAAGCGTTTTCGGCTAAGGTTTGCTGCTCCAGCAATCGATAGGATTCAACCATGATCGCGAGTGCGTCCGGCACTGCGATGGTGCCTTGAAAATTCTCGAGGACGTAACGGCCGCGATTCGCCGCCGCCATATAAGCGCCTCGGTAAATGTAATAGCGCGCCGCGTGCAATTCCGCTTCGGCAAGGAGGTTTTTCAAATAGCGCATTCTTTGCTGCGCATCCGGCGCGTACTCGCTGGTGGGGAAGCGTCGCAACAGAAGCGAGAAATCCTCAAAAGATTCTCTCGCGGCGCCGGGGTCCCGTTTCGAGGGATCTAGTGGGAACAGCTTGGTTAGGAAATTCTCATCTTCTTCAAACGAGGCCAAGCCCCGCAAATAATAAGCATAATCAACGTTTGGGTGATTCGTGTGCAGTCGGATAAACCGGTCTGCAGCAGCCCTGGCAGCTTCCGCCTGACTGCTTTGGTAGTAGGCGTAAATAATCTCAAGCTGGGCTTGCTCTGCATAGCGACCAAACGGAAATCTTGCTTCGAGGGCCTGCAGCCTAGCCACGGCATCTTTGTAGTTGCCCGCCGCCATCCCGCTTTGCGCTGACTCGTACAGCGCAAGCTCGGAAGCTTCTTCCGAGTCATCCGTGTCTTTTGCACACCCTGATAGGAATGCGACCATTAGGCTGATTAAAACGAGGTGCACTGGATGGGATCTAAGGTTCAATGAACGCTCCGGATGTGTGAATGCTTGAAAAGACGGGTATTTAACCATAGCCTCTGCGTTCTCCCAAGCATAGTTGATCGACCGCCCATGTTCGAAACCTTGATTCGTTGCGAAAGATTGCCAGCCTCGTCGGGCCGATTGCGCTTGGATCAGGCTGCCGCTCAGCTGTTCCCTGAATATTCCCGAGCAAAACTCCAAGCCTGGATTAAATCTGGTGAATTGCGGGTTGATGGCCAAGCGGGAAAGGCAAGCGCGCGCGTTGCGCCCGGTGCCCTCATTGAAATTAATGCGCAGCAAGCACAGGCCACGTCTGGCCCAGAATCGATTCCCCTTGATGTTCGGTTTGAAGATCCAGAATTCTTAGTGGTGAATAAGCCAGCCGGTCTAGTGGTGCATCCAGGAGCGGGTAATCCAACGGGGACTTTGATGAATGCGCTGATGCACCATGCGCCTGAGACCATGGGGCTGCCGAGAGCGGGCATTATTCATCGGTTGGACAAGGAAACGTCTGGCTTGCTGATGGTCGCTAAATCGTTGACCGCGATGACCGCGTTGACTCGGCAATTGGCCGATCGGGTGATTAAACGGGAATATGAGGCGATCGTGTACGGACATCCGGCGCCTTCTGGTGTTGTTGATGCCCCAATTGGTCGACATCCAACCCATCGAACTAAGATGGCGGTTCGGCCTCTGGGTCGGGCATCTGAAACGCATTTTTGGTGTTTGGCGCGGTACGGTGGATTGGCGCACATGCGGTTTTCGTTGGTAACCGGTAGAACGCACCAAATCAGGGTGCATATGGAGCATCTAGGTCATCCCTTAGTCGGAGACCCGGTCTACCGGCAGCGTCGGGGTCCGCGCCTAGAGGGTATTCCTGATTTTGATCGTCAGGCCTTACACGCGCGGCGTCTTGAATTGGCGCACCCTGTTTCCGGCGATCTTGTCGAGGTCAATGCGGATGCGCCGGATGATTTTCAGGCGCTTTTGGCCTGGGCTCGAGCGGCCAATGATTGACGCGGTCACCGATTTTCACAGCCTATTTGGATTAAAGGACCAAGGGGTTCGAGCCGTCTGTAGCACCCGGCAGGGCGGCAGCAGTCAAGGCGCCTACCAAGGACTGAATTTAGCAACCCACGTGGGCGATCAGCTGGGAGTTGTGATGCAGAACCGTGAGCGCCTCGCGGCTCAGTTTGATTTGCAAGGCGAGCCGCGTTGGTTGAATCAAGTGCATGGTGCACATATATTGAAAGTGGATCAAAACCCCGTATCCAAGCGCGGCGATGCTGCGGCAGATGGTGCAACAACTGCAGAGTCCAATACGGTCCTGGCAATCCTGACGGCGGATTGTTTGCCAATACTGCTATCAAGTTGTGATGGCTCGCACATCGCGGTGGTGCACGCAGGTTGGCGGGGTCTATTGGCGGGTGTGATCGAGGCGGCCGTTGCCGGGTTTCAGGGCGCGCCGCTGTGTGCTTGGATTGGTCCTGCTATAGGTCCCTGTCACTTCGAGGTGGGGCCAGAATTTAAAACACTGTTTGCAGAGCCGGAGTGGTTCCTGAGCAAGCCCGGCCAGCGAGATTGCTTTGATCTACCCCAGGCCGCGCTGAGATGTCTGGATCGAGCGGGGGTTACGCGAGTTGTGCAATCCGGGCGCTGCACGGTCTGTGAGGTGGATACCTTTTATTCCTATCGCAAAGAGGGTGTTACGGGCCGGTTTGCCAGTCTGTTGTGGCGGTTGTGAGGTTAACGCCGATTGCAGTTATCTTTTAACGCGGCGCGCGCCTCATCAATCAGGGCTTGCTTTTGCACCTTAGTCATAAAAACCATTTTGCCCTGCGCATTTTTAACCTTGAGTCTTTGAAAACGCCCTAGCTGATTCAGACGATCCATCGCTCCGTCGCAGTTGCGCTGATAGTCAGGCACGGGCTCTTTCGCGGCGCGTGACAAGGCTGCCGTCTTTGCAGTTTCAGGATTAGCCGCGTGCCCTCCTGATATCACCTCGTTCGCCTCGGTCGTTGTTGGCGGCATCTTTTTGGGCTTATCGGGCTGAATATAGCCAAACGGTTTTCTTGGGTTTAGGTTTTCAACGCCGAAAGACGTCACGGGGCGGTCCGCAAAATGGGTCCTGCCTTCCGAGTCCTGCCAGGTGTAAATGCTTTGACGTTCAGCGGCCTCGCTAGCAGCATGCCAACCAGACAGCAGCATGAGGCCGCCGAATAAGCCAAGGCGCCATGCTGATAAGGGGTATTCATGGTCTAGATGGCGATTCATAGGCTGTTTGCAAAATCCGGCGGATCGTTGACTCATAGGATGGTATAGTAAAAAATGCCGGGGCCGAAAGCCAAACTGGCAAGAACAAGGTGGTATCTGTGAAAAATGATGTCAAAACAGCGTCTAAATCAGAGTTAGAGCAGCTCTCTGGCGGTGACATGCTCGTTCGATCCCTTCAAGCCGAGGGCGTCGAGTATGTTTTTGGGTATCCGGGCGGCGCAGTGCTGCATATCTATGATGCCTTGTTTCGTCAGGATGTGATCAAACACTTCTTGGTACGTCACGAGCAAGCAGCGACTCATATGGCCGATGGCTATGCCCGTGCGACTGGGCGACCCGGCGTGGTGCTGGTGACGTCAGGGCCGGGTGCGACCAATGCGATTACGGGTATTGCAACAGCCTACATGGATTCGATCCCGATGGTGGTTATCTCGGGTCAGGTGCAGTCTCACTTGATCGGCACAGATTCCTTCCAAGAAACTGACATGGTGGGCATATCGAGGCCTATTGTTAAACACAGCTTTTTAGTCAAACGTGCAGTCGATATTCCGGCAACGATCAAAAAAGCATTCTACCTGGCAAATAGCGGTAGGCCCGGGCCAGTTGTGGTCGATATCCCCAAGGACATCACGAATCCAGCGGACCTTCATCCGTTTGAGTACCCTGAAGCGGTGTCGATTCGCTCTTATAATCCGGTGACTCGGGGTCATAGCGGTCAAATTAAGAAAGCCGTTACGATGCTGCTAGCCGCCGAACGGCCGATGATTTATAGCGGCGGTGGCGTCATCCAAGGCGAGGGCTCTGGTTTGCTTACGGCTTTGGTAAAGCGGCTTGGTTATCCCGTAACCAGTACTTTAATGGGGCTGGGGGCTTTCCCCTCCACTGATCCGCAGTTTCTGGGCATGCTTGGGATGCATGGCACCGTTGAGGCGAACAACGCCATGCACCACTGCGATGTGCTTCTTGCCGTGGGGGCACGCTTTGACG
>JABGTE010000081.1 GCA_018647445.1 Gammaproteobacteria bacterium | reverse complement strand
TGCCGACAGGCCAGGGTGTTTGGCCCGCGCTTTGGATGCTCGGGGCGAATTTTCCGGAGGTGGGTTGGCCCCAAAGCGGTGAGATCGATATTGTGGAGTTATTAGGCCAAGAAGACGATCGGGTTTACGGTACCGTGCATTGGCAGAATGAGGGTAATAAGGCCCAATATCCAAATACCGGTTCTGGTGGTAAGAAGCTTGCGGGCGGTGAAAACTATCACGGGCAGTACCATGTGTTCAGTTTGGTCTGGCAGGAAACGCAGTTGGAATGGTTCGTCGATGGCGTGAGTTACTTAAAGTTCGATATTACGGACAATGCCAACCTTGCTGCGTTTCGAAAGTCTTTCTTCCTAATTTTCAATGTGGCGGTGGGGGGCAACTGGCCAGGTTCCCCAGATCAATCTACGCGCTTCCCGCAGAGGATGTTGGTTGACTATGTTCGAGTCTACCAAGCTTCAAGTGATTAGACCGTTCAAAAAATCGGATGCAATTGCGGTAAGGGTTGCATGCGGATGGTGAGCGTCCGGCATGAAGGCGCTGACGGCGTTAAGCGGCTATCGTTCACGCTAACTTCCTGCTAGCTGGTTGCCAACGCTTAACAATTCACTTATGTTGATTTTCCGCTTGTCATTGATGGAAGGTGCTATGAGTGAAGCCAAAGGTTCTGATCTAGATCTGCAAACCATTGACGTGAGCGATCCGCAACTGTATCTCAACGATACCTGGCAAGCGCCGTTTGCAAAGCTGCGCGCAGAAGCACCGGTGCATTTTCAGCCGAATAGTCCCACTGGGCCTTACTGGTCGGTGAGCTCCCATGAACTGATTAAGGCGGTCGACACCAATCATCAGGTGTTCTCATCAGCCGATGGCATTGCCATTGCTGAAACGCCGCCTCAAGAATCGCTCCAGAGTACAGACGTCGTCATCGAGAATTTCATCGCGATGGACTCACCCGATCACGATCGCCAGCGCGCAACGGTTGCGCCATCGGTCGCGCCCAGTAACTTGGCGAATTTCGAGCCAATGATTCGTGAACGCGTGGTTGATATCTTGAGCAATCTGCCCGCCAATGACACCTTCGACTGGGTCGATGAGGTGTCGGTTGAGTTAACAGCGCGAATGCTTGCAACCTTATTTGACTTCCCTTACGAAGATCGACGAAAACTCATTCACTGGTCCGATATCACAACCGATACGCCAGAATTGACAGGTGCTGAAGTCCTCGACCCCGAGCAGCGCAAAGCCGACCTGATGGACTGCGCGGGGACTTTTATGGGGCTCTGGCAGGACCGGGTCTCACGGCCGCCGAAGTTTGACCTAATCTCGATGATGGCCCACGGTAAAGACACCCAAAATATGACCGAAAATCCGATGCTGTTTCTTGGCAATATTTTGCTGCTCATCGTCGGGGGCAATGACACCACGCGCAACAGTATCTCGGGTGGGGTCCTGGCGCTGAACGAGTATCCGGATCAGCACCGGTTGCTGATGGATCGTCCAGAACTGATCCCGAACATGGTCTCTGAAATGATTCGTTGGCAGACACCTGTGATTCACATGCGCCGCCGAGCTTTGGCCGACCAGCGTTTGGGGGAGGAACTGATTCGGGCAGGTGAGAAGGTGGTGATGTGGTACCTGTCCGGTAACCGGGACGAAAGTGTCTTTCCTGAGGCGGATCGACTCATGATCGACCGTCCCAACGCCCGCGCCCATGTTGCATTCGGTTTTGGGATTCATCGTTGCATGGGCAACCGGTTGGCGGAAATGCAACTCCGAGTGCTCTGGGAAGAAATTCATAAGCGATATGAACATATCGAAGTGGTTGGCCCGGCAGAGCGGAACCCAAATAATTTTATTCGGGGGATTAAATCGTTACCGGTGCGATTGCATCATCGGCGCTAAGTCCTAATGCGGCCCTAAGGCTTAGCGCGAACAGAATTTGTGCAAGGTGTAATTGCGCCATGCGCGCGTCACGGCGCGGTTTTTAAATGATCCAAAATGAAGGCGTATTCTAGTGCCGTCTTTCGGTACCGCTCATAGCGGCCCGAGGGTCCACTGTGGCCCGAGGCCATATCCGTATCCAATATCAAATGGTTTCCATCGGTCTTCAGGCGACGGAGTCGAGCGACCCATTTTGCAGGCTCAAAATACTGAACCTGAGAGTCATGGAGCCCGGTCGTGACCAGCATGTTGGGATAACGTTGCGCTTTGACTTGATCATAGGGCGAGTAAGACAGCATGTAGTCGAAGTCTTCTTTAATCCTCGGGTCGCCCCATTCTCGATATTCAGAAGTGGTGAGCGGAATGCTGTCATCTAGCATGGTCGTCACAACGTCAACAAATGGCACCTTGGCAATAATGCCTTGATAAACTTCGGGCGCTTCATTGGCAATGACGCCCATCAACAGGCCGCCGGCAGAGCCGCCCGCGGCGAATAGATTGTTGGGATCCGCCAACCCGGTAGAGGCCAAATATCGAGAGCCCTCAATAAAATCGGTAAAGGTATTTTTCTTCTGCTTTAGGCGGCCTTGTTCATACCACTGCCGCCCAAGTTCTTGGCCACCGCGAACGTGAATGATGGCAAAAACAAATCCGCGGTCCAACAAGGAAAGACTAGCAGATCGAAAATAGGGCTCTGTAGAGTATCCATAAGATCCATAGGCGTACAGATAGGCTGGTCTGGGTTGGCGTTTTAACGTGTGGTTATAGACCAAGGAAATTGGTACCTCTGCGCCGTCGGATGCGCTGAATGTGTGGTATTCCGTCGTGTAGTGATCAGGGTTAAAAGCGCCGTCTACCTGAGCCCGCTTGAGCAATTGTGTGTCACCAGTTTCGGTATTAAAAGCAAGCGTGCTGTCTGGTGTTTTCAAACTGCTCAGTTCATATCGAATGACCGATGAGGTTGAATCCGGATTGGCAGATAGATTGAGAGTCGCCGGAATATCTTGGATTGGAATGTCCCGGGTCGGTTGACCGCTTTGATCATAAATTCGGAGCCGCGCGATGCCTTGTTCGATTTCCTTGGTTACGATAAATTGATCAAACACCTCGAAATCCTCAATAAAGACGGCAGGGTCTGGTGTGATCAGGGGTTCCCAGGCCGATTGATCGGCAGCATCTCCCGCCTCAACGCGCATCAACCGGTAGTTTGGTGCCCCATCGTTGGTTAACAAATAGAAATGGTCATTGAGGTGCCGCGCCCGATATTCATGCTGGGCTTTGCGTGCAAGCAGCGGGTAGGGCGTGGCCAAAGGTTGCTCGCGAGGAATCATTAAAATCTCGGTGCTTTCGGTACTAACTGCCCTAATAAAGATGAAGGCTTTGCTCCGACTTTCTTCCAACCAAAGTGAGAAGGTTGGGTCCGTCTCGCGATAGACCAGCTGATCCTCGCTTTGATCCGTGCCGAGTTGATGCCGATAGACTTCATGTTCTAGGAGCGTCTGCGGATGTTTCTTGATGTAAAATAGGGTTTGGCCATCCTGACTCCAGGCCATCGACGGGGCTGCGCCCGTGATCACGTCTGGATGCGTGGTGTCAGATCCGACGGCTTTGATTCTGAGTGTGTAGATCCGCCTGCTAAGGGTGTCTTCGGCATAAGCAATCAGGTCTTGGGCTGGATTGACGACCCAGTTGCCTACCGCAAAATAGTCAAAGTCCTGGGCGAGTTGATTGACGTCCAGCACGACCTCCGTCGTGTCGGGGTTATTGTTCTGAAAGCGCTTATAAATAGGGTGTTCGAGTCCGGGCTCAAAGGCGCGATAATATTGATAACCACCGAGTGCGATTGGAACCGTTGCATCATTTTTTGGCAATCGATTGGTGATTTCTTGAAATAGGGTCGTTTGGAGTCTTTCGGTATGGGCCATTAGCTGTTTGCCATACGCGTTCTCAGCCGCGAGCAGCGCCAAGACCTTCGGGTCGGATCGATCATCATCCCGGATCCAGTAGTACTCATCCAGACGCCGTTGGTCGCCGGCGCCAATCCAAGTCGGCACTTGCTCAGCAATGGGGGGCGCAAGGATGGCTTCTTGGACCTTGCTAGGGGCTTCACACGCCGTCAGCCCAAAGACGATCAGCAGTACTAAAAATGAAATTGGTTGCACGCGCGTTCCTTTTTGGTTGGGCCCT
>JABGTE010000058.1 GCA_018647445.1 Gammaproteobacteria bacterium | reverse complement strand
AGTCAAAGTGAGTCACCGTTTGACCGATTCTCCAGCGTGTTTGGTGGTTGCAGAGGATGAAATGGGCATGCAAATGCGCCGTATTCTGGCCCAAGCAGGTCAAGATGTGCCCGAGGCCAATCGGATTTTTGAGATCAACGTTGGCCATCCCTTGGTCCTGCGTTTAGATGAAGAGGTAGATGTGGATCGCTTTAAAAGTTTAACCCAAGTGCTGTTCGATCAAGCGCTGCTTGCAGAAGGCAGTCAGTTAAAAGACCCTGCAAGTTATGTGCAGCGGTTAAATAAGATCCTGCTGGAATTAACTGCAACCCAAAACGGATGATCGAGACGTCAATGGCTGATACCGGTAGCCCGCATGCTGAGATGATAGATGTCGTATTGATGCGTCATGGCGAGGCACAGGCGCTTGCAGGAAAAGACGCTGCGCGCCCGTTAACGCAGTGGGGGCGCGACGCGGTTCAGGCGGCGGCGGCGGCACTTGCGAAAAAAGCCCCATCAGCGCAAGGTGTTCGTTCGAGCCCTTATTTGAGGGCGCGTCAGACAGCGGAGATTGTCTCAGAAGTGCTCAATTTGCCGATTTTGCCGGAGTCAGTTGAAATGGTGCCGTCTGGTGATTCTGATCATTTAGCCGCTTGGCTTTTAGCTGAGGGGCAGCCCGTGATTTGGGTCTTTCATATGCCGATAATTGGTCATTTGATTCGAAATTTAACGGGCCGCGAAGTTTTTCCAAAGACTGCCAGTATCTTTGGTTTGAAAGTATTTCCAGACGCACAAACTCGGCATCAACATGATTTAGAGTGGCAACTATGAGTCTTAAGTTTTTGAAGCAAAAAATCGCCCTTGTCTTTGTTAGCTGGGCAATGATGGGCGGGTTGGTTTGGTCGAATGCCGTGATGGCGCTAGAGCTGGATATCGCATCAGAGGTGGTCGATGTCACGCAGTCCAGCCTGGTCGAGCGCCATAAGATTTTTCTGAGTCGGCTTAAGAAGATTAGCAATACCTTAAGCCGAGATGAATATCAGCTGATTGAAGGTGTGTTGCAAGGGCAAACCTACAAGGCGGACGAAAATGCGTCCTTAGAAGAAGTGATGGCATCTCTTGATCGAGCGGTGGCCCAGGGTTATGAGGGGTTGTTTGAATGCGTTGGCCGCGGCTGCGGCAGCAGTAACGAATGGGCTAATGCGGTCTTTGGTCAGCCCAAGTTGTATGGACCTGAAAGCACTCAGTTCTATTGGGTGGGTAAGGCGGTCCAAACACAGACCTATTGGTTGGTTTATGGTTCGAAGCGGTCCAATAAGGCGGTCCACTTTCGGATTGAGTCAGTTGTCTCCTCTGCGCCGAGCCTCAAAAGCCGTTTGTTTGCTGCGTTTTCAGGGTTAGGGTATCTGCGATTAGCATGGTCGGACGTTGTAGGCACTGAGTTGGAGCTGGCCGAAGCCCTCGGCCTTTGGTGCGCGCAACCCTTAAATCGGCGCTCATCCACAGATAGTGTGCGACAGATCGCGCTGGCGGTCACGGGCGGCGATGTGACGCTGACGCCAAGCGCTGGCGTTGATGAAACAAAGCGTCTTGCCAACGAACTGCTCGCGCGCATGACGGCCGAGCGTGGGTTGGCGTGTCAGATATCGACGTTTGGGTTGGGTGGCCTGGCCCCTATTGAGGGCTTGCCAAGCCAGCGTCTTGATTTGATTCTGTTACCGTAACGCTATAGCAGGTTAGCGCGGCAGCCCCAAAATAGATAAAAACTCCATGCGTGTGCTTTGGTTTGCCTGGAATTGGCCCAGCATAATGGATGTTTTCATCATGGAGTTTTGCTTTTCGACGCCACGCATCATCATGCACATATGCTGCGCCTCAATAATGACCCCAACGCCCGCCGCGCCAGTCACAGAATGAATGGCCTCGGCAATTTGCTTGGTCAGGTTTTCTTGAATTTGCAGGCGGCGAGCATACATATCGACGATTCGGGCGACTTTGCTGAGACCTAAGACTCGGCCGGTGGGCAGGTAAGCAACATGGCATTTACCGATAAATGGCAGCATGTGATGCTCGCACATTGAATACAGCTCAATATCTTGAACTAAGATCATCTCGCTCGTATCCGAGGCAAATAGCGCCTCATTGACAAGGCTATCTAGTGTTTCGCTATAACCCTTGGTTAGGAACTCCATGGCTTTTGCCGCTCGAGCGGGTGTATCGAGTAAACCCTCGCGCTTGGGGTCTTCCCCGACCTGCTCGAGAATCGTTCGAAATGCCTGTTCCATACCGCCTCCTATAGTAACGCGTAGTCTTTGCTGCAAAATTGCGAGGATCCATCGCTCACATTAGTCTATAATAGCGCATTTTTAGGATGACACCGCATGCCGGGCAGCAGCATTGGAGAAATGTTCCGAGTGACGACATTTGGCGAAAGCCATGGGGCCGCTTTGGGGTGCATTATCGACGGCTGTCCGCCTGGACTGCGACTTTCTGAAGCAGATCTGCAGGGGGACCTAGACCGTCGACGTCCAGGTACGTCGAAATATGCGACGCAGCGGCAAGAGTCGGATCAAGTTAAGATTCTTTCGGGTGTGTTTGAAGGGGTTACGACGGGGACCAGTATTGGCCTGCTGATTGAGAACGAAGATCAAAAGTCCAAGGACTATAGCGCCATCAAGGATCTTTTTCGGCCCGCGCACGCAGACTACACTTATCAGCAAAAGTATGGTGTCCGCGATTATCGGGGCGGCGGCCGGTCGTCTGCACGGGAGACGGCGATGCGGGTGGCGGCCGGTGCGATCGCGAAAAAATATCTCATGGTAAACCACAGCATTAAAATCCGTGGTTATCTGGCGCAGATGGGAACGATTCATGTCAGGGACTTTGACTGGGATTTTGTGGATCAAAATCCGTTTTTTTGCCCGGATGCTGCCCGTGTTGACGAGATGGCCGCGTTGATTGATCAATTGCGCAGAGATGGGGATTCCGTTGGCGCAAGAATTAATGTGGTTGCCGAAGGTGTGATGCCCGGGCTGGGTGAGCCGGTTTTTAGTCGGTTGGATGCCGATATTGCGGGCGCCATGATGAGTATCAATGCGGTAAAAGGGGTTGAGGTTGGTGATGGCTTCGAGGTGGTTGAGCAGCGCGGGTCGGAGCATCGAGACGAGATTTTCCCTGAAGGTTTTGGTTCTAATCACGCTGGGGGTGTTTTAGGGGGCATTAGTTCTGGCCAAGATATTTTAGTGAGTATTGCTTTGAAGCCGACCTCGAGCATTACTCAGCCGGCAAAGACAATTACCACGAGCGGTGAGCCGACCGAGGTTATAACCAAAGGTCGTCATGACCCCTGCGTTGGTGTTCGAGCGACGCCCATCGCAGAAGCAATGCTCGCCATTATTTTGATGGATCATGCCCTTAGACAACGGGGGCAAACGGGACAATTGGGCCCAAGATAATCAGAGGATGAATCGAGAAGATTGCTGGCTCCGCCCTGATTGGATCAATCTTGAACCAATTGGGATTCAATCACGCCTCATGGTCTTCATTGGGGCTTGGCGTTGTTTGAGTCTGCTCGGTCTTTGTCAGAGTGACCCAGCAGGATAGCCGAGAAGGCAAGCCTCAAAAGATAAGGCGGTAGAGAAATAGGGTGTGGGTTCGAAAGGGCGCTGGCAAGAACTTGATTAAGTGCTGATAAAGTCGGCTGCGTTTTCCGTGATCCTAACATCAAGTCCTTTTGATCGCTGCCAGGCCGAGTTGAGACTTTAAAAGCTTCGCTAAATGCGCGGTTCTTACGCTCAAGGCAAGAAACGACCCAGCGTTTTGGTGGCAAGTCATGCGTCGAAACAAGGCGCGTAAGAATCGGACCGTAATTAAAAGCGCTCTGGCGGTTTGCCCCCTCGAGCGGTTCATTAACAAAAGGAATCGAGAAAAAGTATGAGTGTAAAAAACATTGCGATTGTTGGCGCAACGGGCGCGGTCGGTGAAGTCATGCTGGAACTCTTGGCAGAGCGAAACTTCCCGGTGGGTGAACTTTATCTTTTGGCGAGTGCCCGCTCGGCCGGTACCCGTCTGCCGTTCAAGGACAAAAATCTAAGGGTTGAGGATCTCGCGCAGTTTGATTTTCAGAAAGTCGATATTGCGTTATTTTCCGCCGGCGGGTCGGTTTCTGCCGAATTCGCACCCAAGGCGGCCGCTGCGGGTTGTATCGTGATTGATAACACTTCGTACTTTCGCCGGGATACCGACATCCCCCTGATTATCCCTGAAGTAAACCTTCATGCATTGGATGGGTATAAAAATCGCAACATCATCGCGAATCCGAATTGTTCGACCCTATCAATGTTGGTGCCCTTAAAACCGATTCATGATGCGGTGGGTATTACGCGTATTAATGTGGCCACCTATCAGGCGGTATCGGGTGCGGGTAAATCAGGCATCGAAGAGCTTGCCAGTCAGTCGGCAAAGCTTCTGAACGCGCAAAGCATTGAGCCTAAAGTATTTGGCAAACAAATAGCCTTTAATGCGGTGCCCCAGATCGATGACTTTCAAGACAATGGTTTTACCAAAGAAGAGATGAAGATGATTTGGGAGACCCACAAGATCCTTGAGGATGATTCCATCCAGGTTAGTCCAACTTGTGTTCGCATTCCGGTCTTTTATGGCCACTCTGAAGCCATTTATATTGAAACCAGGCAGGCCATGAGTGCGTCGGATGTAAAAGCACTCTTGTCAACGGCGGAAGGTGTATCCGTCATGGATGAACACCGCGCTGGCGGGTATCCGACGGCTGTCACGGAATCTGCTGGTATGGATCCCGTCTTTGTTGGCCGAATCAGAAATGATGTCATGAACCCCCTGGGACTGCATCTTTGGACCGTATCAGACAATATTCGGAAGGGCGCAGCATTGAACAGTTTGCAAATAGCCGAGGCGCTGCTGGCGCGGCTTGCTTAACCCAGCAGGCGTCGTTTCTATGCCTGAAGTCGGTTAGCATGTGGTCAGCAGGAACGGGTGATAATTCTTAGGCCGAATTTAGTTGGAGTAGAAGCTGTGATGCAACAGATCTGTAAGAAGCTAACGCGGTTGATTCAGTGCGCTGTGTTAACGCTGGCAGGGTTGACATCCCTTAACGCTTGGGGGCTGAGCCTCGGTCACATCACCCTTGCTTCGACACTAAACCAGCCCTTGCGAGCGAGTATAGAACTCGGAAAAGTTCAGCGTTTAACGCCTCAAGATGTTCGTGTTGGACTGGCCCCAAAAACGGCTTTCGATGCAATGGGGGTCGATTGGTCCAGCAATCTGTCGGATCTTGATTTTCAAGCGGTGTCATCTGGATCCGGGTTGCGGATTGAATTAAGCACGCAAGCCCCGATTGTCGAACCTTTTCTGAATTTTGTTCTTGAATTGGTGTGGCCTAATGGACGGTTAGTTCGAGAATATACGGTGCTATTGGATCCGCCTGTTTTAATGGCGCCGGTTCGGCCGCTCGACATCGCGCCGGTTATGGCAGGGAGCGTTCGCCCTGCAAGTCGTGTCCCTGAAGTGCGCGCTCAAAAAAGACTCGATGCGGATCGTATGACACAGCCTGGTGATACCCTTTGGGACATCGCGCTCGCGGCGCGGTCCGATCGTTCAACGTCCGTTCAAGCGATGATGCTGGCTATTCAAAGCCGAAACCCTGACGCGTTCATGAACCAAAATATCAACCGGCTAAAAGCGGGCTATGTTTTGGTGATGCCTGACCAGGAAGATCTGGACCGCATTTCGTTTGAGTCGGCTGTGGCTGAGGTGGCGAGCCAGAATACGGAACAAATGCAGCCAGCCAGACAAAAAAAAAATACCTCGGCCGAACCTTCGGTTGACAGTGAATTAGTCCTAGTTGCGATTGATGAAGAGGCGCCAGGCAATCGGAATGTCGATTCCGCTGAAGTGCTTGCGGCAACGGCTAGCGCGGCAGAAAAGGATGCGCTTATCAATAGTGCCGCAATCGAGCGGGACCTGTTGGCAGGTCGGCTGGCTGCCTTAGAAACCAAGCTTGAGTCCCTGGTTGGAACGATTTCGCTCAAAGACCAGCAGATTGCTGCGTTACAAAAACAACTTAAAACGCTTGAAGCTATGCCGAAAGTCCAACCAGAACAGGGTTTTCTAACGCCAATGTCCGTCGCTTTTATGGTTGCCTTGGTGATACTCGTTGTCGCGCTGCTTTTAATGTCGGCCCGATATCAAAGACTTACAAGGAGCCTCCGCGCGGCACCGGCAAGTGTGGCGGCCGCAGCGCCGCAAGGCCCGAGCCCGGCACTGACGGCAGCGCCTGGTAGCCAACCTGATTCGGCTTTAGCAGAAACGGCGGTTTCAATGGAAACCCTAGCGACAGCGACGGCGTCGACTGCCAGTGCTGCAGACGAAGCAAAGCCGGTTGTTACCCCAGCAGAAACTGAGGATTTGAGCGCCGTAAAACCGGCGCAAGTCGAAGTCGATGTTTCTGAATTAGACTTGAGTCCGTTAGACGGCCTTGATGACTTGAGCGAGCTGGAAACGCTAGAAGATTTAGAAGCGTTAGACGGGTTAGAAACGCTTGAAGAGTTGGAAGACCTCAGTGAGCTTGAAACGTTGGCTTTAAGTGACGTGGGGGACATGAGTGAAACCGGCGTCGGGTCAGAGTTGGACGTTGATCCTGATGAAGATCCCGCTAATATGTTGGATTTGGCGCGTGCCTATGTCGATATGGGCGACTCAGACGCGGCACGCGGTTTATTGAATCGGGTGGCGGTGATCGGAACGTCCTCCGAGGCGACTGAAGCCCAAAAAATGCTTGTTAGCATATCTGAAGACTGAGCGGCTCGATGGGGACCCGAATTGCCCTTGGCCTGATCTATCAAGGCACGCGCTATCATGGCTTTCAGCGCCAGCTGGGGGTTGATACCGTTCAGCAGGCAGTTGAAACCGCGCTGTCGTCGATCGCCGATCAGCCAATTCGTATTGCTTGTGCCGGTCGCACAGATTCCGGGGTTCATGCCACCGGTCAAGTGATCCATTTTGATACCGATGCGATTCGTCGGGACAAGGCTTGGGTTCAGGGGGTGAATACCTTGCTGCCCGACGATATTAGTGTGGCCTGGATGCGGCCCGTTGCAGACTCGTTTGATGCAAGGCATTCCGCAACGGCTCGGCGATATCAGTTCATTCTCTATAATCAGTCGCTGCGGCATGCGCTAGCGTATGAATTTATGGCTAGGGAATATCGGCCGTTGCAGGAGGGTGCTATGCAGGCTGCTGCGCAGGCGCTTGTTGGAGAACATGATTTTAGTGCGTTTCGCGCGGCGCACTGCCAGGCTAATTCCCCTTGGCGGTGCATTGAGTTCATTGAGATAACCCGTCGCGGCGATCTTGTGATTGTCGATATCAAGGCCAATGCATTTTTACATCATATGGTTCGAAATATTGTTGGCTCACTGTGTGATGTCGGCGCGGGCGTGCAGGAGGTTGATTGGATTGGCGAATTACTGAAACAACGCAACCGGCAGCTGGCCGGAAAAATGGCCGCCCCAAGTGGGCTTTATCTCTGCCAAGTGGACTATCCGATGGCCTTTGAGATCCCAAAAGGGACCTTTCCCAGTCAATTCTAGGGCTAGAAATCAAATGGTTAGTCGTCTGTGGTAGACTGCAATCGCCTTATTTCGCAACGTGGCTTATGACGCTTCATCATAAAACTCGGGTTAAAGTTTGTGGCATCACGCGTGCCGAGGACGCCTTGACGGCCGCGGCACTTGGTGTCGATGCAATAGGCTTTGTGTTCTATGAAAAAAGCGCTAGAGCGATCACGCCAGTTGCTGCCCGTGACATCATTCAAAGACTGCCCCCTTTCTTGGTGAAGGTTGGTTTGTTTGTGAATGCTACCCCCGAGGCGGTTTTTTCAGGTCTTTCGAGTTGTCCTATCGATATCCTGCAATTTCATGGTGATGAAGATGAGAACTACTGCCGTCAGTTTGACGTACCATATATTAGAGCGCTGCGGCACCGCAGCACGGGGCAGACGCGGGAGATGGCCGCGCGGTATCCGTCAGCAATTGCCATCCTGCTAGATAGCTATGAGCCTGGACGATTCGGCGGCACAGGGCACGCCTTTGATTGGTCAGAAATCCCCGAGTTAACCCAGCCGATGATATTAGCCGGTGGATTATCGGCGATGAATGTGGGGTCAGCGGTCGGACAGGTCGCACCCTACGCGGTAGATGTCAGCGGCGGCGTTGAAGATCTTCCCGGTATTAAGAGCCCGGAAAGAATACGAGAGTTTATGCGCGCGGTCGCAACAGCGGACGATCTAGCTTAAGGCGTTTTAGACCACACCAAGATAAAAAATGAAAGGGACCCCTATGGTCAGTAAACAGCTTGGAACGAATGAGACGCTAACGTCTTTCCCTGATCAATCAGGACACTTTGGACCCTATGGCGGCCGGTTTGTTTCAGAGACGCTCATGGCAGCGCTCGATGAATTAACGCTCGCCTACGATGGTTTAAAAACCGACCCGGAGTTTCTCGCTGAACTGGGCTCGGACCTTGAGCATTACGTGGGCAGAGCATCTCCCTTGTATTTGGCGCAGCGCCTCACCGACCACGCCGGTGGCGCCAAGATATGGTTAAAAAGAGAAGACCTTAATCATACGGGTGCCCACAAAATTAATAATTGTATAGGGCAGGCCTTGCTCGCGCGTCATATGGGTAAGCCCAGAATTATTGCTGAAACCGGTGCGGGCCAACATGGGGTTGCATCTGCCACGGTTGCCGCGCGTTTTGGGCTTAAGTGCACGGTCTATATGGGCAGTGAGGATATCCAAAGGCAGAGTTTAAACGTCTATAGAATGAAGCTATTGGGTGCTGAAGTAGTGCCGGTGACGTCAGGCTCTCGGACCCTTAAAGATGCGTTGAACGAAGCCATGCGAGATTGGGTGACGAATGTCGATGACACGCATTACATTATTGGTACCGTGGCAGGTCCCCATCCATATCCAATGATTGTTCGAGACTTGCAGTCTGTGATTGGCCGTGAGGCTCGCGCTCAGTTCGCACGACAGCATGGCGGTTTGCCGGATGCCGTTATGGCGTGTGTTGGGGGTGGTTCCAACGCGATGGGGATTTTTTATCCGTTTCTCGAGGACGAGTCGGTTCGGTTAATCGGGGTGGAGGCAGCAGGTGATGGCATTATGACCGGGCGGCACGCCGCGCCTTTAACGGATGGCATTGTTGGCGTTTTGCATGGCAATAGAACCTACTTGATGCAGGATCGAGCGGGACTGATTAGCGAAACCCATTCTGTGTCAGCTGGATTAGACTATCCGGGTGTTGGACCGGAGCATGCTTGGTTGAAAGATATTGAGCGTGCAGAATATGTCGCGGTGACTGATGAGGAGGCACTCGGGGCTTTCAGACAGCTGAATCTGCTGGAAGGTATCCTGCCAGCGCTCGAAAGCAGTCATGCCTTGGCCCATGCCGTTGAATTTGCAGCGACATTGCGAAAAGATCAAAATATTATTGTTAATCTTTCAGGTCGAGGTGATAAAGACATTCCGACCATGGCAAAAATTGACGGCATTTCAATTGGTTAAGGAGTTCTTGTGGGTCGATTAACGTCAACGATTAATGCCGTGCAGGCGAGCGCACAGAAATCCCTGGTTGCCTACATCGTCGCTGGGGACCCGCATCCGGATCAGACGGTGGATTTGATGCACGCTTTGGTTGCTGAAGGGGTTGATATCATAGAGCTCGGCGTGCCGTTTACGGATCCTGAGGCGGAGGGACCAGTAATTCAATTGGCGCACGAGCGGGCGCTTGTTCATCAGGTGACCCTCACGACGGTGTTGGCGATGGTTTCAGCGTTTCGCCTTGAAGACGCAAAAACGCCAGTGGTTTTGATGGGCTATTTAAACCCCATCGAAGCAATGGGCTACGATGTCTTTGCTGAACAGGCAAGTTTGAGCGGGGTTGACGGCTTGATCACCGTCAATCTACCGCCGGAAGAAGCGGGTCCATTGGCGATTGCGCTTCAGGACAAGAAGATTGACCCGATTTACTTGCTAGCGCCAACAACGACCGATGCTCGAGCGGCAGCGGTTTGTCGGGCGAGTCGGGGCTTTGTTTACTATGTCTCGCTCAAAGGCACGACGGGTTCTGGCGGCCTAGACATCGACGCCGTGTGCGAACGCGTTGCGCATTTGAAAGCGCAAACTACGTTGCCATTGTTTGTAGGCTTTGGGATTAAAGATGGCGCGACGGCCGCGCCCATCGCCGCGGTGGCGGATGGGGTTGTCGTAGGGTCGGCCATTGTGACCTTAATGGGTGAAAATCAGGCGTCGCCCGAGGCTTTAAAATTAGAGGTTAGTGAACTGGTTCGCGATATCCGGACGGCTCTGAATGCGTCAAACGCTTGAGCAGTGGTTGGATTATGTTGGTGGGCTCCATCCTATCAAGTGGGACCTAACCCTTGATCGGGTTTCAGAAGTCGCGCGACGACTCGGCGTGGTTCAACCTGCTCGGCAGGTTATTCTTGTTGCTGGGACCAATGGTAAAGGGTCCTGTTGTGAAGCGCTCGCGGCGTTAGCGACAGGCGCAGGAGTATCTTTCGGGGTAACGACCAGTCCACACTTGCGGCGTTTCAACGAACGAATTCGAATCAACGGTGTGGAAGCGACAGATCTTCAAATTATTTCGGCCTTTGAGCAGATCGAATCAACGAGATCGGATACTTCATTAAGTTATTTTGAGTTTGCCTGTCTTGCAGCACTCCTATTGTTTAAAGAAGCAGATTTAGATTTGGCGATTCTTGAGATCGGCCTTGGCGGCCGATTGGATGCGATGAATCTGGTTGATCCCGATATTTCAGTTATTTTACCGATCGCGCTTGACCATCAAAGCTACCTAGGGAATACGTTAGAGGCCATCGGCTTTGAAAAAGCGGGAATCCTCCGACGCAATGGCACTTTGGTTCTGGCGGATCCTGAGCCGCCCAACAGCATTTTGGCGGAAGCCCTTCGGCAGGATTGTCGGGTTAAACAAATCGGGCGAGACTTTGATTGGGCGGATGGTGTCGTTTCGTGGATGATGTCTGAACTGCGTGAATCACTCACCCTGCCAAGTGCTGAAACCTGTTTGCCAAGCGGCAGTTTAGCCGCCGCAGTGCAAGCCATGGCGGAGCTGGATTTGTTGAATTCAAGCAGTTTGGGACAGCTGTGCAATGTCTCGTTACTCGGTCGGTTAACCCAGATCGATCTAGCTGGGCAGCGCCTGTACTTAGACGTTGCTCACAATCCTCAGGCCGTTTTAAGGCTGGCCGCGGAGCTGTCTCGTCGGGGTTGCATGAGCATTCGGGTGGTTTTTGGCTTGTACGCGGACAAAGATGTCCAAACGATGGTTGCCGGGATTGGTTCGATGGTGCACTTTTGGCATTTAACGCAGGTGAACGAGGATCGCGCATTGCCAGCCCAGGAGCTCATGATGTGTTTGCCGACGGCAGACCAAGCGCAGGCTGAAACGAGCGTTTCGGTTCAGCAAGCGCTGGAAAATGCGATTCGGGCGTCCGGAGGCACTGATACGATTGTTGTGTTCGGTTCTTTCCCTGTGGTGGGCGAAGCCTTAGAATATCTAGACCTTCAGTCCGGCGCTAGGTTGCAGTAATTTGGAAACAAAGCTCAAATACCGCATGGTCGGAATTCTTGCCCTAACAGCGCTAGCTGTGATTTTTATTCCGATCATTTTCAGTGGCTCGGAGCAAGACCGAGATGCCTACCTTGCGGAAATCCCAAAGGGGCCGGGTTTTAAACAGGGCAGGCGCGTGTCTGTGATTGATCTTCAAGCGGAGATGCGGGCAAGAGAGCGCGAAAGTGCATCACGAATGCCGCTGGATAAAATAGATCAAACCGATTACGTTGATGAGCCGGGACAGATCCTAGATCAAAACGGCCTACCCATCGGCTGGAGTCTTCAGGGTGCGAGTTTTCGAGATCAAGATAATGCCCTGCGATTAAGGGCCAGTATCCGCCTCTTAGGGCACGGCAGTTATGTGCTCAGGAGTTTAACCAATGAAGGCTTATTTTTTCAGGTTTTGGTTGGTCCGTCTCTCGATCGCAATGCCTTGTTGGAGGTTGGGCAACAACTCTCGGCGGAAATGGACTTGTCAGTACAAATTGTTCGCTATCGAGTCGAAGACGACTCGAATCAGGTAGGGGGTTGATCTTGGAGTTGGCGAACCTCGATTGGGCCATTCTTGCAATCCTATTGGTGTCTACAATCTTGTCGGCGTTTCGTGGGTTCGTTCGTGAGGCGTTAGCACTCGGTAGCTGGATACTTGCGGTGATTGTTGCGCGTTGGTTTGCGCCGATGCTTTCGATGCATTTGTCACCTTACATAGATATGGCCTCCGCGCGAACGCTGATGGCTTATGGCATCTTGATCGTTGGAACCTTGATCGTGTGCGGGCTGCTGACGCGGGTATTGAGCGAGCTTATTAGAGTCTCCGGACTGAGTGCAACCGACAGATTACTTGGCATGGTGTTTGGCTTTTTGCGGGGTGCGCTTTTGGTTTTGCTCGGCGTTGCCGCGTTACATTATTTCACGCCGGTGGCACAGGATCCGTGGTGGCAATCATCACGGCTCGTACCTTTGGTGCTGGACTTACTGAATGTCATAAAGCCGATGGTGCTAGAACACACCGATCAGCTGCTCCAAAATTTAGCGAAGGGATAGCAATATGTGTGGCGTCGTCGGATTAGTTGGACAAAAGCCCGTTAGTTTTGATCTTTATGATGCCATTTCAATGCTACAACATCGCGGGCAAGATGCGGCTGGGATCGTCACCTGTGAAGGCGATCGGCTGACCTTGCGCAAAGAGAATGGGTTGGTTCGGGATGTTTTTAATCAATCGCATCTAGAATTCCTAGCCGGCAATATGGGCCTTGCACATGTGCGATATCCGACGGCCGGGACCTCGAGTGCTGCTGAGGCGCAACCGATGTACGTGAACTCGCCCTTTGGTATTTGTATGGCGCACAACGGTAATTTAATTAATGCCAATGAACTTAACGAAGAGCTTTTCCGTACGGATCGTCGGCATATCAACACCAGTAGCGATTCAGAAGTATTACTCAATGTCTTTGCCCATGAATTGCAAGGTATCGCTGGTTTAAGGGTCTTGCCAGAAGACGTTTTCGAAGCCGTTGAGCGGGTCCACCATCGTGCAGTGGGCGCCTATGCGGTCGTAAGTCTAATTACCGGCTATGGGCTTGTCGGTTTCAGGGATCCAAATGGTATTCGGCCACTGGTCTTGGGCCGACGGCAAGCCCCGTCGGGTTTTGACTATATGTTGGCTTCGGAAAGCGTGGCGCTGAGTGTCTTAGGGTTTGAATTGATGGACGATATTGCGCCGGGCGAAGTAATTTATATTGAGTCGAATGGTCAGTTGCATCGTAGGCTGACCAAAGTCAAGACGGGTTGGTCTCCGTGTATTTTTGAGCATGTGTACTTAGCACGACCGGATTCGATCATGGATGGAATTTCGGTTTACAAAACACGGCTAAAAATGGGAGAGAAGCTTGCAGATAAGATCTTAAGGCTCTGGCCTGATCACGATATCGATGTGGTGATCCCTATCCCAGATACCAGTTGCACAGCGGCATTGCCGATGGCACACCGATTGGGCGTTAAATACAGAGAAGGGTTGGTGAAGAACCGCTATATTGGGCGAACCTTTATCATGCCGGGACAGGAAGAGCGGTATAAATCGGTTCGTCGCAAGCTCAACACGATAGAATTGGAATTTAAGGGAAAGAATGTATTGTTGGTAGATGACTCGATAGTTCGAGGTACCACCTCCCGACAAATTGTTCAGATGGCAAGGGATGCGGGCGCAAAGAAGGTGTATCTTGCGTCTGCCGCGCCGCCCGTTCGGCATCCTAATGTTTATGGCATTGATATGCCTGCGCCAACCGAGTTCGTCGCGCATGACCAAACAGAAGCTGAGATTCAGACCTATATTGGTGTTGATTGGTTAATTTATCAGGACCTAGAGGATCTTCAATCTTGTGCGGCGGGGATCAATGAAAAGGTCGACGGCTTTGATTGCTCTGTTTTTAATGGAGAATATGTCACAGAGGGGGTTAGTGCCCGTTATCTCGCGCGCATCGAACAGCAGCGAAATGACCAAGCGAAACAGCAGCGAGGTGGTGGTGCGAAGCGCAGCAGCGAGCTACACAATTATCATTAAATTAATTCAAAATCCATGAATGAGCCGATTCAAAGCGTTTTAGACGGGCTCGATGCGATTATTTTAGGCAAGCAACGAGAAGTGCGCTTGGCGCTAGCGAGCCTCCTGGCGGGTGGACACTTACTAATCGAAGATGTGCCTGGCACCGGAAAGACAACACTCGCCCTCGCCTTGGGTCGAGTGCTTGGGCTGCAGCATCGGAGGGTGCAGTTTACCGTCGATGTTTTGCCCAGTGATATTACTGGGAGTTCGATATATCGGCAAAGTGAACAAACGTTTGAGTTTCATCCGGGCCCAGTATTTAGCCAGATTCTACTGGCGGATGAAATTAATCGCGCGATGCCAAAGACCCAAAGCGCCCTGCTTGAGGCAATGGAAGAAAATGCCGTTAGCCAAGATGGCGTGACCTATCCGCTACCGTCGCCTTTTTTCGTCATAGCAACCCAAAACCCGGTTCACCATTCAGGGACCTACCCACTGCCAGAGTCGCAGCTGGACCGGTTTTTGATGACCCTGCAAATGGGCTATCCCAGCGCGGATGCGGAGCTCGTTTTGTTAACGAGTGAACCCGCTCGCCAGAAAGTGCTCGACCAATCGGCCTTGTCTACGCCTGAGCAGCTGCTTGGCTGGCAGGCAGACGTGCGGGGGGTAAAGGTTGCCAGCGCCATCGCAGATTATGTGTTGCGGTTGGTTCGGCGGTCGCGCGAAGATGCCTCGTTTGAGATGGGGCTCTCGCCGAGAGGCGGGCTTTCGCTGGTGGCGGCAAGCCGATCCTGGGCATTTTTGCAGGGCCGCGATTTCGTGACACCAGAGGATGTGCAGGCGGTCTTCGCCGCTGTTTGTCAGCATCGGTTGCGGTTTCGCAGTAGCGAGGACCGCGCTGGGTCGTTGCACTCACTCACGGAATTTTTGAATCATGTCGATGTGGTGGCTTAGTACCAAATGGTTTCAGCGGGCCGGAAAGTTTCGGGCAGCACGGTTTAAAGCTTGGCTAGACCGACGAGTGCCACCCGCCCAAACGATCCAATTATCCCATCGTAATATTTTTATCGTGCCAACCCTGCACGGCTTTGGTTTTGTCCTAATCCTGCTTTTGGTTCTCATTGCCGGGATCAATTATCAAAATGCGCTGGCCCATGCCTTGGCTTTTTTGATGCTGGGATTGTTTTTGGTGGCCATGCTGCAAACCCATCGCAATCTGGTGGGGCTGGTCCTCAGTCAGACACGGCCCATTCAAGGGTTTGTGGGGCAAAAAGTCTCGGTCACCTTTCAAGTTCAAAGCGATGCTGGCCGGGTTCACGATGGGTTGTCCTT
Source organism: Gammaproteobacteria bacterium (assembly GCA_018647445.1). GTDB lineage: Bacteria > Pseudomonadota > Gammaproteobacteria > Pseudomonadales > Azotimanducaceae > UBA9926. Next base: position 7,494 of record JABGTE010000058.1, on the reverse strand, counting down.
TTTTTGGCCGAACCGCCCTATCGGTCAAGGCTTTGCTGTTGATCGCAACGGGACAACTATTTTTCGCCAAGCCATTCCAGATCATCGAGGTTGGTATGAACCAGGTCGCCTAAGGCTTGAAACCGTGTATCCATTTGGACTGTTTAGGGCATGGTCCTGGTTGGACTTTGACTGCAGAATTCTGAGTTATCCGAAACCGGTACCCTGTGACAGGTGGGTGAGCCAAGATGCTTCAACGCCTCAGGCAGGACGGCGCTCGAGCTTAGGGGCTGATGAGGTCAAAGCATTGAAGGACTTCCAAGATGGTGATGATCAACGCCATATCCATTGGCGTGCATCCGCCAAACTCGACCGATTAATGGTTAAATCCTACGAGTCCGAGCAGTCGGCCAGTCCATGGCTTCGTTTAGCTGGGCTGGAGATGCTGCCGATGGCAGACCGGCTAGGTGGTTTGGCCTATCTCATAGAGGCGGCATCAAAACGCGGAGATGCCTTTGGCTTGGATTTGTATGGTCAGCAATTACCGGTGGCGTCAGGGTCCGCGCAGGAACGAAAAGCGCTCAAACGTTTAGCGCTTTTTGATTGGCCTGGGCATTAACTTATGACGGCCCAGCGCTCAGCGCTGCTCTGGATGCTGGCGAGCCAAAGTCTGATGCTCGCGCCGCATGGATCACGCATGCCGTTATGGATGTTATGCGGCTGTCTTGCGATGGGAGCGTTTACTCTCGCTCGAATTCAGGGTTATGTAAGGTTGCCTTCGAAGTGGGTGGCCGTTGCCAGCGTGTTCATGGGCTGGGGGTTGCTGTGGCGAGAATATGGCAGTCCGATGGTGGTCGAATTTTGGGTCGATCTCTTATTGTTTATGTACACGGCGAAGCTACTTGAACTCACGTCAAAACGAGATGTCTCTCAGATTATGCTGTTGAGTTTCTTTGTTGCCATGACTCATTTTTTGTTTGATGAGTCAATGTGGCAAACCATTGTGACCTTTTCGGGGCTGGTTATGGTCATGGCAACGCTGATTGCCCTTCATTCAAGTTCGACTCAAACGCAGGGGCGACAGCCGTTAAAGCTTGCGGGCATAGCGTTTCTCCAAGCCTTGCCGTTGCTTGTGATCCTGTTTGTTTTTTTTCCAAGACTCAGTCCGTTTTGGACGATCCCGCTGGAAAAGGGGGCGGCCTTCACTGGCTTAAACGATCGTTTGATGCTGGGAGATATTCACAGTTTGGTGCAGTCCGATGAATTGGCCTTTAGAGTCAATTTTACGTCAGCGCCGCCAGCCTCAAGAGATCTCTATTGGCGGACCCTGGTATTGAGCGCAGTTTCCGAGGGCGGGTGGGTTGTCGGGTCGCCGCCGAGGCCAACGCCGAGTATCAAATTCGGGGCCGAAGGCGCAACGATTGATTACGAGCTCTTGAGTCAACCGATGCGGGTTCCTTTTATACCGTCATTAGATCGGGTTCTGTCGGTCGAAGGCACGTCGGTCCGTCTAGATCCACTCGGATTTGTTCGCAGCGCGAGCGTCTTACAGACCGTGAGTCAGTATAAAATGCGGAGCGGTCTTAACGCGGTCAATGGGGCAGAGTTGTCGAAAGCGGAGCGCGCGGCGTACCTTGCGCTGCCGCTGCGAACAAATCCTTTGGCGCGCACCTTTGGCGCATCGCTTGCTGAGGATTATCAAACGCCGGATGCAGTGATTCACACTGTGCTGGCTTGGTACTTCGATGAATTCACCTACACTTTGAATCCAGATGCGAGCAAACGTGACTCGATCGATCATTTTTTATTTGAGACGAAGCGCGGGTTTTGTGAGCATTTTGCCGCGAGTTTTACATGGGTTATGCGGGCTGCGGGCATTCCGGCAAGAGTGGTTTTAGGTTATCAGGGCGGGGCGTATAACCCATCTGGTAATTACATCGAGGTGCGTCAGTTCGATGCCCATGCCTGGTCCGAGGTTTGGGTGCAAGGGGAGGGCTGGCGTCGAGTAGATCCAACGGCGTTTATTGCGCCTGAGCGAATTGAACGTGGGATGGGGGCGTCTGCTGCAGGCATGGATGGTTTGATGACGGGTGAAGCCTGGGACTATTTCCAAATGCGGAGCCTAGGATGGCTTTTTGATCTTCAGTTACAAGTACAAGCACTGAGTCATCTGTGGGATCGGGTGATCGTCAATTATGACCAGACTCGCCAAATGCGGTGGTTATCCACGGTGTGGCCGGACCTTGAGCTTGAAGATTTAGCGCCGCTTGCTTTGGCCGCTTTCTTGCTGGGTTTAGGGGTGATTACGGTTGGTTTGGTTGCGCCACCCTTTCGGAGAGGATTGTCACGAGAAGCCCGGTGGTATCAAAGCTATCTGAGGTGTTTGGACGGGATAACGCTCGACCAAGTTGGTCGAGGGGCAGGGGTCGCGCGCTGCCAAGAAGCGTGGGGTTCCGCGCGTCCGGCTGAGGCGGCGCTCGCGCAGGGATTCGTTGAGAAGTTCGAGTTGTCGCTATATCAGGAAGATCAAAGTGTGTCGCCAAGCAGTGTCTCAAAGGCATTGTTGGTACTAAAAATGAGGTTGGCTTGGATGAGGTTGACAGGGCGTTGGGACCACCACTCTCAGCGGCCCAAACGTATCATCTGACAACGCGGGCAAAACGAATACGGGCTCTTGTGAGCCCGTATTCATCGCGCGGTTAGCCAACTTCAACCATATTGACGGCGGGGATCAGCGCGCTATCAGCAGATTTTTGAAAAGACTCGATTTCGTTAAAGTTGAGATAGCGGTAAATGTCCGCACTCATGGGCTCCAAGTTTTTCGCATATTCTTGATACTCTTCAACCGTCGGCAGCTTGCCTAAAATACTGGCCACCGCGGCCAATTCCGCCGAGGCCAAGAAGACATCTGCGCCATCGCCAAGGCGATTTGGGAAGTTTCGCGTTGAGGTTGAGACGGCGGTCGACTTGGGCGCAATCCTCGCTTGATTCCCCATGCACAAAGAGCACCCCGGCATCTCGGTTCTCGCACCGGCCTGAGCGAAGACATTATAGACGCCTTCTTCCATTAATTGGTGCTCGTCCATTTTAGTGGGGGGAGAAATCCACAGCCGAGTCGGAATGGATTTCGCATTTTGGAGCATGTTTGCGGCTGCTCTAAAGTGCCCAATGTTGGTCATACACGAACCAATGAAAACCTCATCGATTGTTCGACCGGCGACCTCTGATAACGGCTTCACATCATCGGGGTCATTCGGGCAGGCTAGTAGAGGTTCCGTAATTTCGTTCAGATCGATCTCGATAATTTCATGATAGCTAGCATCGGTATCTGGCGTCATCAAGGTTGGGTTTTCGAGCCAGTCGTTCATGGCATCGATTCGACGTGAGATGGTTCGAGCATCCCCATAACCTTGCGCAATCATCCACTTCAACAAAGTGACATTTGAGGTGAGGTACTCTTTTATCGAAGCCTCTCCCAGTTGAATGGTGCAACCGCCAGCGGATCTTTCTGCTGAGGCATCCGAAATCTCAAAAGCCTGTTCGACTTTGAGGTCGGGGAGTCCCTCGATTTCAAGGATCCGGCCGCTGAAGACATTCTTTTTACCTTCTTTCGCAACCGTGAGCAGACCGCGTTGGATGGCGGCATAAGGAATGGCGTTAACCAGATCTCGTAAGGTGATACCGGGTTGCATTTCACCCTTAAATCGGACCAAGACAGACTCCGGCATGTCGAGTGGCATGACCCCGAGCGCTGCAGCAAAGGCAACCAATCCCGAACCTGCTGGGAAACTAATGCCCATTGGGAAACGCGTATGAGAATCGCCGCCGGTACCGACGGTGTCGGGCAATAACATTCGATTCAGCCAAGAATGGATAATCCCATCACCTGGCCGCAACGCGACGCCGCCCCGGGTTTGGATAAAGTCAGGGAGCTGGTGCTGGGTTTCGATGTCGACCGGTTTTGGATAGGCCGCCGTATGGCAAAACGATTGCATGACAAGATCTGCCGAAAAACCGAGACAGGCAAGTTCCTTGAGTTCGTCGCGAGTCATTGGGCCGGTTGTATCCTGAGAACCAACCGTTGTCATTTTCGGTTCACAATAGTCGCCGGGGCGGATGCCAGGCAGGCCGCACGCTTTACCGACAATCTTCTGCGCTAAGGTAAATCCTTGTTGACTGCTCGCGGCTGGCAGATCCTTTTTGAAGACATCGGATGCACCTAGACCCAAGGTCTCGCGCGCACGTTCTGTCAGGCCTCGGCCGATAATCAGCGGGATCCGCCCACCGGCGCGAACTTCATCCAAGAGGACTTCATTGGCCAGTTCAAAGGTGGACAATACTGCGCCCGATTGGTCTGTAATCTTGCCATCATATGGATGGATATTAATAACTTGGCCCATCTTGAGCGCGCTGACATCGCACTCTATCGGTAGTGCGCCGGCATCTTCCATCGTGTTGAAAAAAATCGGGGCAATCTTGCCACCTAATACGAAACCGCCATCACGCTTGTTCGGGATATGCGGGACATCGTCCCCCATGTGCCAGAGCACTGAATTGGTTGCGGACTTGCGCGATGATCCGGTGCCGACAACATCGCCAACGTACGCGATCGGGAAACCTTGAGTTTTTAGTTGCTCGATGGTTTCAAGCGGCTTGTCCATCGTGTTGACTAGCATGGACTTGGCATGCAGGGGAATGTCTGGGCGGCTCCAAGCATCCCCTGCGGGGGACAGATCATCGGTATTGGTTTCGCCTTCAACCATGAAGACGGTAACGGTAATGGATTCAGCCAGGGCGGGCTTGCGGGTAAACCATTCGGCATCCGCCCAGGCCTGAACGACTTTGGCTGCCCGTGGGTTGGTCTTAGCTTTTTCGACGACATCGTGGAACGCATCAAACATCAATAAGGTTTTAGATAAGGCCGCGACCGCATCATCTGCTACATCGTCGTGATCTAAGAGATCGATCAAGGGTTCAATGTTATAGCCGCCGAGCATGGTGCCCAGCAATTGGGTTGCAAGCGCCGGACTGATGAGGGGTGATGCGGCTTCACCTTTCGCGAGAGCTGCCAGATAGCCCGCCTTGATATACGCCGCGTCATCGACACCTGCTGGCACTCGATCGCTGATAAGCTCCAGTAAGAAGGCATCTTCACCGGTGGGCGGGTTCGTTAACAGGGCTGTCAGATCATGGACCTGTTCGGCAGTTAAAGGCTTGGGCACAATGCCGGTGTCGGCGCGTTCTTGAACATGTTGTCGATAAGCTTCAAGCACAGGGGTATCCTTGTCAGTGATTGAGATTTTTTTGGGCAGCCAGGGCTGGTAGAATGCGCCGATTCTACACTAAAGTCGTACTGATTTTAAGCGAGAGAAGATCGCAATCTAAGGATCTATTGTTATGAAGTTCGAGCAGCTCAATCTCGTGCCAACACCGGACGCTTGGCTTCAAAGGGCGTCAGCAGACCTGCCAACGCTTTTGATCGATCATGCAAACTGTGAAAAGAAAGCCGCCTCAACCGCGCTGAACTTGATGTATCGCTATGTTGAGTACCCGGCGTTGTTACAAGCTCTGTCGAAGCTCGCCAGAGAAGAACTCCGACACTTTGAACAAGTGCTCGGCGTCATGGGCGAGCGCGGCATCGAGTACGAGCAAATGACCTCGGCGCGTTATGCGGGCGACATGCGGCGACTTGTACAAACCCATGAGCCCAATCGATTGATTGACCTCCTGGTAATGTCGGCCGTGATCGAGGCGAGAAGCTGCGAGCGGTTCGGGCGTCTGTGTGAAGTGCTGGATTCAGACTTGGCAGCGTTTTATGGCTCATTATTGAACTCGGAAAAGCGGCATTTCCTCAGTTATTTGAATTTTGCCAACGAAATCTCACACGATGAGGCGGCGGTAGCGGCGCGTCTATCCGTGTTTTTGGCGGCCGATGCCAAACTGATAACCGACGCTGACGAACAGTTTCGGTTTCATAGTGGCGTGCCCGGTGTCGAGACGGATTAATTCGCTGTGGTGACGGGAGCCTAGACAACCCTGCGACACAAGCTCAAGGCTTTTTTCGCTGGATAGGTTGGATCTCCGTTGCCGTATGATTGTGACTGGTTTGGAATGTCGCGGAAAAGCACGGGAAGGCGTGGGCGACTGAATTTGGTTCCGGGGTGTGTTCGTATTGCGTGACTTGAACGCGCGGTGAGAAATGGCCGGTGCAGCAGGGGAAACCGTGTGCCATAAAGTGTCTGATTCGGTCAGCGTATAACAGCCGCGGCGGCGAACGGTCTGCCCATAAGCGACTCGGCTTAGCAGTTAAAGTGCGAAGGCCTCTAGAATCAGCGTGCCATTTGACTCGCGAATATGCCAGCCCTCATCGTCCCAATCGCCCAGCACCAAGCGTCGCCCGATTTTATTAGCGAGCACCGATTGATGATCAAACGGGCGGTGGGTATGGCCATGAATCATTGTTTGGCACTGCTTGGACTGCAAGACGTCACGCACAGCCTGAGGCGTTACGTCCATGATGGCGGGTTTGGTTTGACTTGTATGGGCCTGACTTTCTGCCCGGGCATCAAGCGCAATCGCCTTGCGCTCCAAAATCGGTTTCGCTAGGAGCTGCTTTTGAAAGCTAGGGTCGCGCAACATCGGCCTGATTTGTATATAGGCGGTATCATCGGTACATAAACTGTCGCCGTGCATTAGCAGGATCGTCTCCTGTCCCACTGTAATTTGATGATGCTCTGGCAGGAGGGTTAAGTCGCAACGCTTGGCAAAGGCCTCCCCCAACAAAAAATCTCGATTACCGTGCATAAAGTAAAGGGTCCCCGCGCAGGTTTTTAATGCGCAGGCAATCGTTTGGGTAAAGACGGTGTCGTCATCATCGCCAAGCCAGGCCTCGAATAAATCGCCTAAAATGTAGAGTTGATCTCCTGCTTGAATCTTTGATAGATAGCGCAGAAATCCCTCAATGCAGTGCGATCGACTTGGGTCAAGGTGAAGATCGGAAATGAAGTAGTGGGCCATATTAAATCGCTTGGTTTCGATCAATTATAACAGTTGAGCGGCGTCACGACAGTGTCGGTTGGGGGGATAAACATAGGCGCCCTGCGGTTTTTTGGACGAGTCCGCCGTGTTTATTCGATTTTTAATCCTGTCGTCGTTGACGCTGGCCCGAAACATTAAGTAGAATCGGCGCCTGCGGAAGTGGGGTTGCAGTAAATACTTTGACCCTTCACAGTGGATCGCCTCGGCAATCCGTTGTAGCATCAGCAGTTGACGACGGGGTATAGCGCAGTCTGGTAGCGCGCCTGCTTTGGGAGCAGGATGTCGGGAGTTCGAATCTCTCTACCCCGACCAATTTCAAGTGCAAGCAAACAGGCATCAAACCTGGCTGGGGCGACAAAGAAATCGATAAACAGTACAAGTTCGGCGAAGCTTGCGCCCGTAGCTCAACTGGATAGAGCATCGGCCTTCTAAGCCGAGGGTTACAGGTTCGATTCCTGTCGGGCGTACCACTTCATT
>JABGTE010000059.1 GCA_018647445.1 Gammaproteobacteria bacterium | reverse complement strand
GGGCAGATTTTTCCCGTTGGTAGGCCTTTTCATAAGGATTATCTGTCATCGGTTAGGCCAAGCTAACTAAAAGCCCACAGTGGTCTGAGCCGTGATGGGCGCAGGGCTCGTGAACGATCGTGTAATCATGACCAAAGTGTAGTGCCGCCCCGTCGATCAGTCCTTCAGCCAGTCGACAGAGTTTTCGATCCGATTCGTATTTCAAAAACAATTGATCAACGCCACGTCGGTCGGGCTTGAATCCGGGTGTAATCGCGCCAGGGTGGAGTTTAACGACCTCAACGTGGATCACGCTGTCTAACGATTCTAAGAAGTTCAGCATATTGGCATGGGCATCGATGAGCTGAGGATAACGCTTGTAGAAAGCGGGAAACATGAATTGGCCGAAAGCAAAAACAAGATCGCTCGCGGGGATATTATTGCGTTGACTGATAATGCCGACGAGATTGAGCAGTCGCTCATCCTCGTAGATCAAGGTTGCGGTGTAGATGCCACTCTCATCTGCTTCCTCAAGCACTGCGTTCCATTCTTCCAAGCCGAGCTGTGTTTCTACCATTTCGGCTAAAAGGTTCATTACGATACCTTTCATGCGTTGCTCCCTGTTGAGATTAGGTCGACATCTGTGGTCGCGATGATCAAATAATAATCCAACGCTGATGTGCTCTACGCAGCGCAATGCGTTAATTTAAGAGTCCAATCGGGCCAGCAGACGCGCTCTACACGGATAAAGGAAAATAAGTGATGTGACAATCCGCTCTCTGCTTTGTAGCAAAGATTGAATAAATTACCAAGGAATCTTTTGCCCGCGCCAGTCCCAAAAGGTTCCTGAATTGGCCGGGGTGAGTGTCTCAAGCAATTGGAGGCAGTGCTCGGCAGCATCCTCTGGGCTTAGTGTGACCCGGTCCGTGTTCGGATTCAAAAAAGGGCTCGACAGCGCGGTTCTCACGGTGCCTGGATGATAGGCGATGAGGGTTGCGTTCGGTAGGCTTCGTTGCCACTCGATTGCGAGGGTCTTAACCGCCATATTGAGGGCCGCTTTCGCGCATCGGTAACTATACCAACCTCCCAAATTATTGTCGGCAATCGAGCCCACGCGAGCCGACAGCGCGACAATTATCGGTTTGTGACTGGCTTTAAGTGCTGCCTGGGCGTATTTTGCAAGGTTGAGGATGGGCGCGCTGTTGATTTCAAAGGACATCATCATGTGCTCTGCATTGAACTGCCGAATACTCTTCTCGGGACCCTGGTGAGAGCTGGTTAAGATGCCGGTTGTGTTGATTAAGAGATCGATTTTAGACACGTGGGTCATCAAGGCCGCGATTTCGTTTTCAGCTCGGATATCAAGTGCTTGCCAAGACATCAAAGGATGTTGCCAAAGCGGATCTGACTGGTGGTACGTGCCTAGAACCTGCCAATGCCCGCGTTTGAGAAGCAGTTGTGCTAGCGCGCCGCCAAGGCCGCCGCTGGCGCCGATGATGACGGCTTGCTTCATGGGTAGAGACGGTCAAATCGACTTTTTGCCCATTTCTCATAGATGATATCAGCGACGGGTTTGATGAGCGGCCACCGTAACCAAGACCAGAGGAAGCCAAATCGCGTTTGCTGCCAAGCATAAACGCTCGCGTCAAGCCCACTTAGCATTTCGCCATCGGGTTTGCGGAGGTGTAAACGGTTTAGGTAGTCTCGCTTGGTTTCTTGATTCAAATCAGCGGCCTGATGGATGTCTGTGAGTGTCAAAGAATCCCGTTTGTGTTGCTGAAGGTGGCGCATTTCTATCGAGCACAAGGGGCATTGGCCGTCATAATAAAGTTCTGCAGCGTGTAAGGTGTCAGCCATGGTTCGTCATCACAAGATTGGTTTGGTGTGTTACGAGCTGTCGTCCAAATTAGATTGGATGAGGATTGCGCTGAATTCAGGTGCGCGCATCAAGTTGATCCCGAATTTTTTGATGTTGAGCGCGGTTGAGGGGGTAGTTAATAACGGGCAGCACGGCAAGCAAGAGGCCAGCGGCAGTTCCAATAGCGTAGGTCCATAAAAGCCCCTGCAATGCGGCATCAGAGTTTCCGGCGCCGGGTTGAAATGCAAAAACTGCTTCGAGAATACTAAAGGATAAACCCACAGCGATCGCAGCGCCCAGTTTGTTCGTTGTTGTGAGCATTGCAAAGAAGAGCCCGGCCCGTTTCTCGCCGGAGTCGAGCTCATCAAGATCGGTTAAATCAGCCATCATCGTTCTAAGCAAGGTTGGGGCGGCACCAAAAGCCACGCCAAAGGATAAGGTAAAACCCCAGAGTACAACTGCATTGCCTGGCTCTGCGAGGGGAATCAGAATGAGGTTGATTAGAGCGCCGTATCCAAGTGCAATGATGAGCGCCTCCGCTTTGCCGAGTTTGATCGCGAGTTTCATCCACAATGGCATTGCAAGAAAGCTTGCAACGAAATACAAAAGCAAGGCGAGGCTCGCATGCCCCGGTAGTTCGAAGTATTTGCTGGCAACAAAAATATAAAGTGCGCCGCTCACCGCGGTCCCAAAGCCGGCCAAAAAATCCGCAGCAAGTAATCGCCACATCAATCGGTTCGACATCAGCAACGTAATCTGCGCCTTAATCGAAAGGGTGCTGTGACCACTTGACCGTTTGTCAGGGACGAAAGCGAGGGTTGGCAAGGCAAGTAGTGGAAACAGAAGAATACAGAACCACCCCATGCTGGCGACTTTAGATTGCTGATCGTCGACGCCAGTGGATTCCAGTAGAGCCGGCAGCGCCAACACGATGGTCATTCCGCCAATCACGAAAATTTCACGCCAGCCAAAAAGCCGCGTGCGATCGTCATAACTGTCGGCTAATTCTGCGCCCCAAGATTGATGTGAGATGGCCATCATCGTGTAGCCGACATAGAGCATAATCAACCAAAAGAGAAGATAGCCGCCACTGACATCTTCCGGTGATGGGATGAAAACCTGGTACACCGATACCACGAGGATGGGTACGGCCAGTGCAATCCAATGCTTTCTTCGCCCCCAACGGGTTTCAAAGCGGTCAATGAGGTAGCCCATGGCGGGGTCGGTCACGACATCCCAGACCCTGGCGAGGGTGAAGATTAGGCCGACCGTGATCAAGGAAAGGCCCAAGCCTTCGCTGTAAAATCTAGGTAGATAGACGGCGATGGGCATTCCCATGGCCGCCATAGGGAGTGCAACCCCTGAGTAGGCCGCAAGGGTAAAGGGTTTTAAAGGCTGTTGCATGCAGACCATCCTGACTCATTAATCACTCGATCCTACACTAGATAGTTTGTTCTGCACGTCAAAAAATGGCATTGCCAGGACGCAAGAGCAGTTCTGTTTAAGCGCTGGGTTAATCGGTACAATTTGCGGGAGTTGATACGTTTTTGCCAAATCAGGATTAAGTCCATGATGACGTCTGTTGAAGAAAGTCCGCCGGTTATCTTGCTGGTTGATGATGAGCCACGAATATTGAGCGCACTGCAGCGGTTATTAAGACGAGAAGGCTATCGTATTTTGACGGCAGACTCGGGGGCATCGGCACTTTCGATTTTAGATGAGGAATCGGTGAACATTATCCTGTCTGATCTGAGAATGCCGGGTATGGATGGCTTTGCGTTTTTGGGGGCGGTGCAAGATCGCGGCCTAGAGGCGGCTAGAGTTCTGATGTCGGGTAACGCAGATCTAAAGCTTGTGATCGATGGCGTAAATGAAGGCCGTTTTTCACAGTTTATTGAAAAGCCTTGGGTTGATGATGCGCTCAGGATAAGTCTTCGAAAACTGATTGAGGCGCAGCAACTAGCGCGGGAAAATAAAGAACTGATGAAGGCGTTGCGTCGCCAGAATCAAATGTTAAACCAAGCGTCTGAAAAAGCGGCGAGCGAGATTCAGCAAAAAGAACGTCTATTTGCAACCATCAGCCACGAAATTAGAAATCCGCTGCATGGTATTCAGGGTATTTTAGAGCTTTTGAGTCGAGACAGTGGTGGTAATGATCCAAAATTGCTGAGCACAGCGATCACCAGTGCTGCGTTTATGCGTCAAATCATCGATGACGTTCTGGATTACAGCAAGGTCGAAGCCGGGAAAATGGTGCTCCAGAAGGTTGTCTTTTCCCCCGTAGCATTGGTGACGGACGTCGTAGCTCTCATGCAACCCATGGCTGCTGGTCAACAACTCGCATTGGATGTTTACTATGACGAGTCAATAGCGCAACGATTTTTTAAAGGGGACGATTTTAGGATTCGACAGATTCTGAATAACCTGTTGTCGAACGCGATCAAGTACACCAAGAGAGGCAGTGTCGGGATCGAGATTACGGTTGATCCGGTTTTAAAATTCGCGGTTATGGATACAGGAATTGGTATTCCGGAAGAAGAGATGGCGTCGTTGTTTGATGCTTTCGTGATGGCGGATGATCAGCATGATCGAACGTTTGGCGGCACTGGCCTTGGGTTAACCATCGTCAAGAATTTGGCCGAGCTAATGGATGGGGGAATTGATGTCTCGGCCCGTCAGGGTGGTGGCACGGTGTTTACACTTACGTTGCCGCTGGAGTCAGCGGCGGCTAAAGTCGCTGTCGCGTCAACGCAGAACGTTGATCATGTGTTGGTCGGCATGCAGGTATTTGTCGCCGACGATATGGCCGCAAACCGCATCATTGTTGAAAATCTTTTGTCCCGGTACGGCGCGATAGTCCATGGTTTCGCCGATGGAGAAGGGCTGCTGAACGCTTTGTCGAAGTTTGAGGGTGTTCCTGATTTATTCCTCTTAGATATTAATATGCCTGGCATGAAGGGTGATGACGTTCTGCATGCGATCAAAGCATCCTCGCCGGAGTTGGCTCAGGTACCCGCCTTCGCCATGAGCGCGTCTCTAAATTTTGCGGGTAGTGAACAAGTCGTCAAATTGTTTACGGGTCTGTTCAGCAAGCCATTTTCAGTGGGGCAATTGTTAACCTTGGCTCGACAATATGCCCCGTCGCCGCCTTTGATCACAAATGGCCCTTTGGCGGATTTGAGTACGGTGATTGACGGCAATAATCGAACGCGGTGGGCAAGCGATGCGGCGCTATTGGCGGCTGAGGGTGCTTTATCCGCTGAAGGCGCTTCATTTGCTGAAGGCTCTTCATTTGCTGATGGCTCTTTGTCCTCTGATGGCTCTTCTTTCGTTGAAGGCTCTCAAAATCTCACTGATGGTGCTAACCCAGAGATAGACCTTCTGATCGAGGAAATGGGGGTTGAGCTCGTGATGGACCTGAGCGAGGCCTTCAAGTCGAGCCTGAGTCGCGGGCTTATAATGGCAGAGCCGGTGGGTATTTCGGCGCAACAAATCGTTGATTTGGCGCATGCTTTGAAGCCAACGGCTGCGATGCTGGGGTTCTCACATCTGAGCCAATGTTGCCAGCAAATTGACGGTTTGCGGTCCTCTGGTGATATTAGCCCTGCGATCGAGCGTCGGATTGAACTGCTCAGTAAAATCGAAATGACGTTAGTGCTGGTTGAGCGTCTGATAGATGACTTGAAAACTACGAGCAGCAAGGGTTGAGCGCGCTAGATAAGCCCAATTTAGCCGCGATCTGTGTGCGATCAGGTAGCCATTTGGACTTGGAGGTACAGGAAGTGCCGGCGCCAAAACCGCCGGGTCCTGGAGAGATTCAAGTTGCGCTGAATGCGTCTGGCCTTAATTTTAGTGATCTTGTGAAGTTCTCAGGTACCTATCAGGTTCAAACGCCGCGACCTTTTGTCGTAGGGGGTGAGGCATCTGGCCGGGTCGTAGCGGTTGGGTCCTCCGTTCAGGACTTGTTAATAGGGGATGTCGTTTTGGCACCAACCGGCTGCGTCCGATTTCAGACCCTGCGGGCGAACGAAGCAACAAAGGTGCCGGATGGCATCGATCTGACGGTCGCGGCATCTTTTCGTCAGAACTATCAAACGGCAATCGATGGATTGCTGCGAGCACAGTTACGCCCAGGCGAAACGCTGCTGGTGCAGGGCGCTGCCGGCGGTGTTGGGCTTGCTGCAGTCGACATTGGCCTGCAGATGGGCGCGCGCGTCATCGGTGTGGTCAGCACCGAAGCGAAGCAGGCTGTGGTGGCGCGCTACGCTGCCGATGCAATTTTACGCACCGAACAAGGGTTCCGATCTGAGGTTTTAGCGTTAACACAAGGTCAGGGAGCTGACGTCGTTTTTGATCCTGTCGGGGGGGATGTGTTCGATGAATCCGTTCGCTGTATCGCGCCCTTCGGCCGCATCTTGGTTGTGGGGTTTGCCAGCGGTCGCCCGGCGCTCGCCAAGACCAATCACCTATTGGTAAAGGATGCTGCCGTCATAGGCTACACAGCGGGTGGTTTGCGCAAAAACCGGCCCGCCGAGGCTGATCGTCAGCTGCAGACCCTCATGCGTTGGCTCGTTGCTGATCGGATCAAACCCTTCATATCACATGTGCTACCACTTGAAGAAATCCAAGCGGGGTATCAACTGATCGTCGATCGTGAGGTTGTCGGTAAGGTCATGATCGACCTCACCTAAACGGGTTAGTTATCCGGATAGGCAGCCTGACAGGCTTCTCTAAGCAGGCGTGTGCCGGATTCTGTGGTCACTTTTGTAAGCGACTTTAAAATGCAAGCAGCTGCTTTTGCGTTCAGCTGCGTGGGCTCGTTGAGAGGCGCTGTTTCTATCCAGCGAAGACCGGGATTCGATCGCATTCGGTGACCCATACCAGGTTTCGAATGATTGAAATCACCAAGGACGACATGCTGTCCGGCCTGATCATTGACGATGATATCGACGTTCATATCGGTAAGTGCGTTTCGTTGATTTAGTCTGTCATGCTGCGCCGTCATTACCTCCGGCGGAAGTAGGCGCTGGATGGCGGCTGAATCCATAACATTGATTGATCCTGCCCGAATCACTTTGATTTTCTGCTCCGCTTGCGCCGGCAAAGCCTCGTCACTAGCGAACTGGATCATGATCGTTTCCTCAGCGGCCTCATCAATGATCATGAGCGTGTCTTCAGGGGCCTCTCCCGGGCTGCTTGGCGCTGGCGAAGCCTTGTCGCTAACGAACTGGATCATGATCTTTTCTTCAGCGGCCTCACCCGAACCGGTTGGCGCTGGCAAAGCCTGGTCGCTAACGAACTGGATCATGAGGGTTTCCTCAGCGGCCTCGCCCGGACCGGTTGCGTGAGCGTCGTGAGTATTCAAAGCCAGCTCTTTTGGACCGCGTGTTTCTTCGGCGACGCTCGTTGGGGCCTGGAGCAAAGCGCTAACAAGAATTGTTGTCAAACTGATGGTGCTGGGCAAAGTTAGTAATTTCATTGAAATTCTCAATTAAAAATAAAATGTAGTGTAGCGGATGCTGCGGTCGCTGTCACGAAATAGGCGGATTAGGCTGCGCCGGGCATTTTTTTTGCGTTTGATGCTTGTTTTGATTGAAGTGTTCTCATGGACTGCGAAGGGTTGACCGGAACAATCCTCACAAAGCAAACGTCTGACGATAAGGGCGACCCTGACAGTTGAATCGTTTTTTTTGGCGGTCTTGGTGACCGGGTTTGTTCCGTTAGGGCTGAGCGCGATGTGAAAATTCGCCTTCAAAAGGTCGGGTGATCTGTCAGCGACGTCGGCAGCCCGCGTGCTTTAACAGGCTTCAGTTCAGCTGCAAGGCGACTCGAATCGAAGACGCGATTGCCCGGCAGCTGAGCCAATGCATCAAGATCCAATTGTTGATTTTGCGACGGCTCAAGACAGGTATCCGGCCAATAAATCGAAAAGGCCTTGTCGAAGCAGCTTTCGATGATGCCTTGCAGCGTT
>JABGTE010000178.1 GCA_018647445.1 Gammaproteobacteria bacterium | reverse complement strand
GACGCGTAGGTTTGCTCGATGCGGACATCTATGGCCCCAGTCAGGGCACGCTGTTTGGTTTGGCCAGTGGTACCAAGCCTGAGGTGGTAGATCAACAGTTGGTGCCGATCCTCGCGCATGGCGTGCATTGTATGTCGATGAGTTTCTTAGCGTCGAGCAAGACGCCAGCCATTTGGCGTGGACCCATGGCGAGCGGGGCTTTACAACAGATGCTAATGCAGACGGATTGGCCAGACCTAGATGTTTTGGTCATTGATATGCCGCCGGGCACGGGGGATATTCAATTAACGCTAGCTCAGCGGGTGCCGGTTGATGGTGCGTTAATTGTGACAACGCCACAGGACATAGCGTTACTCGATGCGCGCAAAGGCATTGAAATGTTTCGCAAGGTCCGCGTCCCTGTTTATGGCGTTGTCGAAAATATGAGCACGTTTGTGTGCCCACACTGTGGTGAGAACAGTGCAATCTTCGGTGAAGGCGGCGGCGATCGAATCGCTGAGGAGTTTGGCGTTCCAGTTTTAGCGCGCCTGCCACTGAGCCTGGAGACCCGTCAGACCTCCGACGCAGGCAAGCCAATTGCCAATGAGGGGGACAGTGTCGCCGGTAAAATCTTTAAGACGCTTGCAGCCGATGTGTTGTCGCTGCTGGCGAATCAAACAGCGCCCACCGCGCCGATGATATCGATTGTGGATGATTAAGGGCGCGCTGGTCGGGTCATTAATAGGTAGCAGTTTACGGATAACGCGATGATGCAAGGGCATCAGGAGAAAAAGCATGACCATCAAATCAGATTCTTGGATCCAAAGAATGGCGGCAGAGCAGGACATGATTACGCCGTTTGAGCCAGGTCAAGTGCGTGAGGATCGGGGTGCCCGGGTAATTTCCTGGGGCACATCGAGTTATGGCTATGATGTCCGCTGTGCGGATGAGTTTAAGGTCTTCACCAATATTCACTCGGCAACAGTTGATCCCAAGGCCTTTGATGAGCGCAGCTTTGTTGACGTTAAAAGTGATGTGTGTGTGATTCCACCGAACTCGTTTGCTTTGGCGAGAACGGTTGAGTATTTCAAAATTCCCAGGAGTGTCCTGACTATCTGTCTTGGGAAGTCAACCTATGCCCGATGCGGAATTATTGTGAATGTGACGCCGCTTGAGCCAGAGTGGGAGGGTCATGTGACCTTAGAATTTTCGAATACGACTACCCTACCAGCCAAAATCTATGCGAATGAAGGTGTTGCCCAGATGCTGTTTTTCGAAAGTGATGAGGTGTGCCAAACCAGCTATCGCGACCGGGGTGGCAAATACCAAGGCCAGACGGGGGTGACGTTGCCCAAGACCTAGCGCAATCTAGTCATATTTCCGAAGCAGGAAGTCGATTGCCTGATAGGCTAAAACCAACGGGAGTTGGCGGCTTAGAGCCGATTTTGAGGGCGTTCTGAAGCTGTGTAAGGTCGTTCAAGGTCAAGTTCCAGCGCTAAAATCAGTGATTGGCGTGTCGTTGAGGTAGGCTTTCTCAATGGCGAGCGAGAAGTTCTCCCCATCGCTCGAGGCCTGTTCGAACCGAATCAACATGTACTCAAAAGCGGGCGCAAGCCAAAGAGTGGTAGAACGTTTGTCTTGATCATTCGATCGAACAATCTCATAGGTTTCCACTGGCCCTAATGGGGTTTGCAGGGTGACCTTCGCCTTGACGGAAAAAATATAATCTTTGAGGGTGTTCTGATCTTGGATTTGATAGCTAAGCTGGGTGCCCAAGGTAATGTCCACACCTTGGTTGAGCAAATCGGTTTGCAATTGAAACTGGTACAGCAATCGATCGGATATCTCAGCATCGGCTAACGGCCAATGCTCGCCTGAGTCGAGGTCGGTAACCTTATTTAGGTTCCAATCAAAGTTTAGGCGAATGCTTTTGTTCCGCCCCAAGCCGGTTCGGTCGTATCGGTAAAACTGGGGTCGGGCCGTATCGCCAACCATCACGAAATCGGATTGTTCTGTGAATTTCGCGAAGATGCTGAGAGCAGACGAGGTGAGGGTATACAGTGGTGCCTCAGCGCCCTCGCGTTTTTGCCGGGACAATTCGCGAATGCCGGTCGCGCTGATGGGTAGACCTCGATAATCTGCTTGATAAATAACCTTAAACGGTTGCGGTTGTTGCAGCTGGGCGTGCTCGCCTGCAAGGCTTTGCATCGCGCAGATGAAACTCGCCGCGATCATCAACGCAGATGAGGCTCGCCCCCGAACGTTTGAGCACAACCCGCGTAGCCATGTCGCTGCCAAGGGTTCCGGCGAGGCACTTGAGGCCGCCCGGCGGAGCACATCTGTTACTTCAGTAATCACGCGGTTAATGTGTAACATAGGCTATTACCGAAAAGTTGCGTTTTATCTATGTTCAAGAAATCCATACAGGTAAGAAGGGTCATTGCCGCTAAAAGTTCCCTTACTTTACTCGTTTTGTTGCTGGGCGTCGCCCAGAAGCTCGAAGCCGTCACCTTAGAAAATTTGTATCAAGCCGAAGTGCTGACCGACTCACAGAGTGATGCGCAGCGCCGTATCGACGCCTCAGAAGGGCTCTCGCAGGTCCTCAAGCGTGTATCGGGTCGCTCGGAGATTCTCCAGAACCCGATCATTGTTGCCGCGCTAAAAACGCCTGAACAATACTATTCAGAATTTAGCTATGCGCGGGTTGACGCGGCCAAAGATAAGGCCGGCGTTGAACCGGCGCCCGATTCACAGAGTACTGTGGCGCGACGTCAGGTCATGCGGATTCGGTTCGCGCCGAGTTTAATCGCAAAAATTTTGCGCGAGGCGGATTTGCCTGTGTGGGGCAGCAATCGTCCGTCTGTTTTGAGTTGGATGGCCATCGATGATGAATCTGGCCGTCAGGTTCTGGGAGAAGCGAACGAGTCGTTATTTTCTTTAACCTTGAACCAGGTTGCGCAGGCACGTGGCGTGCCTTTGCTCTTGCCATTATGGGATTTAGAGGACAGTCGAGGCGTGTCGTCTTCTGAGATTTGGGGGCGATTTTTAGGCCGAATCGAGGCTGCATCCCAGCGGTATTCGCCGGATAAAATATTGGTATTCAGAGCAGAGTCCGAATTCAGCAATCAATGGCGTGGCGATTGGTCCTTGGGGGAAGGCGGTCAATGGCGTAGCGGCACGGTTTATGGAGAGACTCAGGCGCAGTTGGCAACGTCTTTAGTTGCGGCTCTGGCCAGTGTCCTCAGCGAGCAGTATGCCGTAACCTCAACCCGATCGGAGGTGCGTTTGACGGTGGAGGGCATTACCGAGATTCAAGACTACGCGGAGGTTAGCCGATATCTTGAGGGCCTGACGCAAGTTATGAGTGTTCAGCCGGTTAGGGTTCTTTCGGACATGATTGAGTTTAAACTGCGCAGTGAAGGGGAGGTTCAGCAAATCATTGATGTGATTGCGCTCGATCGCAAGTTATCACTGCTGCGCCTAGATGAGTCATCGTCGACCTTATGGTACCGCTGGGCGCCATAGCCACCCGCGCGGTCGCCCGTTAAGGTCGTCAAAAAGAAGGGTTTTGAGACCATGAACGTATTGATCAATAGTCTTGTCGGGCTCAGTCTTGTTGGCTTGGTTGCGGTGTCGGTCAGCTTGCTGGGACCAATTCTAACGCCCTTTTTTCTCGGCGCGTTTCTCGCGTATTTAGGGGATCCATGGGTTGATCGTTTTGAGGCTTGGGGTTTGGGCCGTGCGTTGAGTGCAACCCTTGTGTTCGCGCTGATCGCCGCTGTGTTGTTGACCGCGCTGATGCTGTTTTTGCCATTGCTGGCGCTGGAGTTGAGCGAATTACTGCAAGGGCTGCCGGCGAGTTTTCTATGGCTTCAGTCGACGCTCACGCCACTTGTTGCAGACTGGACTGGCGTCAACTTACAAGCACTAGACCTAAAAGGTCTCGCGCAAAAATTTCTAGGTGAGTGGCAGCAGTCCAGCGATATCATGGGGTACCTTTTTGGTCAGTTAACCCAGTCTGGCCTGGCGATATTCGGCAGTCTGATGACCGTTGCGTTGACCCCGGTGGTTGCCTTTTATTTGATGCGAGATTGGGATCAATTGCTAGCTCGGCTAGATCAACTGATTCCTCGTTCTCAAATTAATGTGGTGCGTCAGCTGACCGCGGCGGGCGATGAAATGCTGGCTGCTTTTATTCGCGGTCAATTTTTGGTGATGATATTACTCGGTATTTTTTATGCGGTTGGTCTCGGGTTGGTCGGGCTGGATATGGCGTTGATCATCGGTTTGGTTGCCGGTCTCGCCAGTATCGTGCCGTACCTTGGCTTTATTTTGGGGCTCCTGTTAGCAACCATTGCTGCTGCGTACCAATTCCAGGATTGGGTTCATCCGGTGTATGTCTTGACAGTCTTTGTGCTGGGGCAGATTTTAGAGGGCAGTTTACTGACCCCTTGGCTCGTCGGGGATCGCATTGGCCTGCATCCGGTTGCCGTCATTTTCGCTGTGCTCGCCGGGGGTCAACTGTTCGGTTTTATTGGGGTGCTGTTGGCCTTGCCCGTGGCTGCGGTGCTCATGGTTTTAGTGCGGTATTGGCTGGTTCGTTACTTGTCCAGTGGGTTTTATCTTGGCGATGTTGACGCTGCAACCTGCGATCAATCCGAGGGAGACGCAGCCCTCGACGCTCTGCCTGCCGAGGCAGTCACGTCAGAGCATTTTGATCCGGACCCGCCCGAGCCGACTGTGGATGAGTCAACGCTTTGAGCGAACAACTGACCCTCGCGTTTCCGCTAAAACGCGCCTTTACGCTTGAGCGGTTTGTTGGCGATTTGGGCGCGCGCGCCCTTGCGTTATCCAACGAGCCGGTTTGGATTAGTGGGCCGAGAGAGTCGGGTAAATCGCATTTGCTTCAAGGTCTTTGCCAGCGATCAGAGCATCAAGCAGGCCGCGCGTTTTACTTAAGTTTATCCAATCAGGATTTAAAGCCCGATGTGCTTTCTAATCTCGCCGAATTTGATTTGGTGGCATTGGATGGGCTGGATCACGTTGTTGGCGATCGGGATTGGGAACTCGCGTTATTTGATTTGACGAATGCGGTCGCCCACGCCAACGAGGGTTGGCTACTGATGGCCTCTAGATGCCCGCTACCAGAGGTTCCATTCTGTTTGGCCGATTTTGCGTCGCGAAGTCGCGCGATGCATTGGCTACAGGCAGGACAATTAAGCGATGTTGAAAAAGCGCAGGTCCTGATGCGACTTGCAGAGGAAACAGGGTTTCATCTGCCGGAAGAGGTTCTTGCTTTTTTACTAGATCGCGCGCCCCGTGAAATCGGCGCGTTGATCCGGGTTTTGAATCGCCTTGCCGACGAAAGTCTAAAGTCCCAGCGCCGGATAACCATCCCCTTTTTAAAAAGTGTTCTGGAACTTTAGCGATGAAAATTGTCTTCACGGGTGGGGGGAGCGCTGGGCATGTCACGCCCAATCTCGCGATCATTGAATCCTTTCAGCTTGACGGGGTTGAATGCTTTTATATTGGCTCCAACGCGGGCATTGAGTCCGCATTGGTTGAACGTCACAATCTGGACTTCTACGGAATCGCCTCCGGCAAGCTTCGGCGGTACTTCGACTGGCAGAACTTTATTGATCCAGTGAAGATACTGTTTGGATTTTTCCAGGCACTCTGGATCCTGCTCTGGCGGCGACCCGATGTGTTGTTTTCCAAAGGCGGATTTGTTGCGGTGCCAGTGGTCATTGCCGCCTGGAGCCTCCGCATTCCCGTCGTGATTCACGAGTCAGATTTGACGCCCGGTCTAGCAAATCGTTTGAGCGCCCCATTTTGTCGAATGATATGCCTGAATTTTGAAGAAACGGCGGCGCATTTCTCTCAGCGGTCCACCCGGGTTACGGGCACGCCGCTTCGAACGGGCTTGGTTCAGGCTGATGGCGAGCGCGGGCGTCAATGGCTTAAAGAATTCAAAGCCTTTGGTGAGACTCAGCCTATTTTATTGGTGGTGGGCGGCAGTTTAGGCGCACAAACGGTCAATCAACTGGTGCGCGCCGATCTTTTGCGACTCACCGAACGGTTTCAGGTGGTCCATATCGTGGGCGGGGGCGGTGTCGATCCGCAGTTTCTTGAAACCCCCCACTACCTGCAGTTTGAATATTTGGATGCACCCTATGGCGATGTTGTCGCCGCGTCAGATGTCGTGATCTCGCGGGCGGGTGCGAATGCTTTGTTCGAGTTTTTGTGGTTTAAAAAACCCCAACTGCTTATTCCACTCCCCGGTGCTGCAAGTCGGGGGGATCAACTGGAAAATGCTGCATTGTTTGAGCAAAAAGGGTACGCCCAGGTGTGTCAGGAACAAGATTTAGGTCCAGGGGATCTAGCGCGGGCGGTTGATTCCGTTTGGGCAGCACGGTTTGATATGATCCGTCAGCTAGGCTTGGTCAGCCAGCCAGACAGTCTAAGCTTGATCCGCCAAGCGATTGAAGAGGCCGCAGCTGCAAGCTAGGCGTTCAAGAGAGTCCTCGATCAAGACCGGTGAAATCTAAAATAAGGTTATAGCGATGGCGGAGAAAAAACTGTGTCGGGGGCCCCTGCAAGCGGCAAGGCGTGATGGATGGATCACGAAAGGGGTCCTAAAACGCGTTAAGTGTCGTGCGGGTTTTGCAATCGGTCTTCTTTGGGGCGTCGTGATGCCGCAAGTTCAGGCAGATGCTGGCGCTGAAATGACCGCTTCGCTTGAAACCGAGCGCGCGCACTACGCAGGCATTGCGTTAAAAATCTGGGACTATGCCGAGCTTGGCTATCAAGAGACTCGGAGTAGTCAGCTTCTGCAAAATACCCTAGCGGACGAAGGCTTCCAAGTTCAAGCTGGCGTAGCAGAAATCCCAACAGCATTTATCGCGAGTTTTGGTCAGGGCGAACCGGTGATCGGTATTTTAGCCGAGTTTGATGCGTTGCCCGGGATTAGCCAGGCGGCGGTACCGACTCGTTCGGTGCTTGCGGATAAAACGGCGGGCCATGCCTGTGGCCACCACCTCTTTGGGGCGGGCTCAACGGCAGCTGCAATTGCAGTAAAACGATGGCTCGCCGAGACGGGGCAACCTGGCACCATTCGACTTTATGGTACCCCCGCTGAAGAAGGGGGGTCGGGGAAAGTGTACTTGGTGCGGGCAGGCCTTTTTGATGATGTTGATACGGTACTGCATTGGCATGGGGCCGATCGAAATGCTGCTAATCCGGGAACGACACTTGCGAATAAATCTGCCCGGATTCGGTTCTATGGTCGATCTGCACATGCTGCCGCAGCGCCTGAACGGGGACGGTCAGCCTTGGATGGCGTCGAGGCCATGAACTACATGGTTAATCTTATGAGAGAACATGTGCCCGATAGCACGAGGATTCACTATGTGATTACCAATGGCGGTAAGGCGCCCAACGTCGTGCCGGATTTTGCGGAAGTCTACTACTATGTACGTCATCCTCTAGCCAGTGAGCTCGCCAATATTTGGGATCGGGTGATGAACACCGCTCACGCAGCTGCGCTGGGGACTGGAACGGAAGTTAAGATCGAAACCATGCATGGTAATCACTCCATTTTGCCAAATGAAACCCTGGCGCGCGTGATGCATCAAAGCTTGAGCACGGTTGGTGGGTACACGATGACGACCTCAGAGCAGGCTTTTGCCAGGGTCTTGTCCCAAAGTTTTATTAATCAGCCGAGTTTTTTAGGATTGGAAGAAAAGGTCCTACCATTTGCTTTTACCGAGAGTAAGGGTTCAACCGATGTTGGCGATGTTAGCTGGGTTGTGCCGACGGTTGGCCTCAGCACCGCCACGTGGGTGCCCGGGACTGCCGCCCACAGTTGGCAGGCGATTGCCGCTGGCGGAACGAGTATCGGTATTCAGGGCATGATGGTCGCCGCAAAAACGCTGGCCCTAACCGCTCAAGCCTTGTTTTTGGCGCCAAGGCACCTTGATGCGGCAGCCGTTGAATTTGAACAGCGTCGAGGTCCCGATTTTGTTTACGACGCGCTTCTGGGCGACCGCGCGCCGCCACTTGATTATCGACAATAATCACGCCCTCAGCGCGACGACGTCGAATTTTTTCACGCTTGTCGTTTTTACATTCAGGGTTGACGTGTTTTATTTAGCCGTTATACTTATGTATAACACTAAACCTCTTAGCCTCGGTCAGATGTATGATCCATCACGCCCAACCGTATATTGAGACATCAAGTCAGATAACGCTGGTGCCACCGATGGCGCGCCAAAGATGAAGATTGTTTGGAATGAGAAAGATCCGATCTACCTGCAGATTCACCAATATCTCGCCCAGTTGATACTGCAGGGTGTGATTAAAGAGGGTGACGCTTTGCCGTCTGTTCGGCAGTTAGCGGTCGCGCAACATGTGAACCCCATCACGGTATCAAAGGCCATCGCGATGCTGGTTGACGATGGGATTGCGCTAAAGCGCCGTGGGCTGGGTATGTTTGTCGCCGAGGGTGCTGCAGAACATCTCAGAGTTCAGCTGCGGGCTCGATTTCTGTCGGAGGAATGGCCGAGTATCCATCAACGGATCACGTTGTTGGGATTATCGGTAAAAGATTTAATAAAGGAGTCATCGTGAGCAACGCTATTTCGGTCCAGGGTTTGAGCAAACGGTTTGGCGATCACCAAGCGTTAGATCACGTCTCGTTTGAGGTGCCGAAAGGCGCTGTAGTCGGGCTGATTGGCCCTAATGGCGCGGGTAAAACAACCGCGCTGAAAGCGATTTTGGGCTTGTCGGCCTTTGAGGGTGCGGTCGAGGTGCTGGGCCAGTCACCGCGTTCTGCGCCGCATCAAATGATGACCTCGGTTGGTTATATTTCGGACGTGGGAATCTTGCCTCGTTGGCTAAAAGTTAATGATGCCTTGAAGTTTACCCAGGCGATTCACCCGCAGTTTAACCTCGAAAAAGCGCGCGCGATCCTCGCTAAGACCGATATTCCGGTAAAGCAGCGCGTCAAAGCGCTTTCCAAGGGCATGGTGACCCAACTGCATCTCGCGTTAGTACTGGCGATGGATGTCCAGTTGCTCATTCTGGATGAGCCGACCCTTGGGTTGGATATCGTTTATCGGAGCCAATTTTATCAACAGATATTGAATGAATTTTTAGGGGAAGATCGGACCCTGCTCATCAGTACCCATCAGGTCGAGGAAATTGAGTCGCTGTTAACCCATCTAATTTTTATCGATCAGGGCAAGATTCGCCTGGATGCAGAACTGGATAATGTCTATAGCCGGTATCGGGCGGTTGATGTCGTAAAGTCGCAGATTCTTGCGGCTCGAGCGTTGAACCCCTTGTCTGAGCAAGCTCAGATCGAGGGAGCCTGCATGATTTTTGATGGGGTGAGCGCTGAAAGCCTTGCGGATCTTGGCACGACGCGACGCGTCGGCATCGCCGAGCTTTTTGTTGCCATGATGTCGCGCGACGCTAAATCAACCGCGTCGATCTAAAATGAGCATCAACGCGTTGTGCGCGAATTCGCGCCAAACAGTGTTTAAAGAGGACTTAAAATGAACCGAGTTACAACGCTTATGGCATTGTTCCAGCGTGAAAGTTGGGAACACCCTAATTTAATCTGGCGCATTCCGGTTGGCCTTATCATCCTAAATGTCGTCCTAGCGATCGCATCTGTGATGTTTGGCCTGGAGTACTTTGGAACAGAAAATCTCAAGTTCGAGTTCGAGTTCAATAACCAGGACCTGCAAGGTGGTCCAGGTCAAGCCGCGGCGACCTTTTTTCTAATAAGCTACTTTTTATTGAGTCAAATAATTGCAGTTGGGTACTTGTTATCTGCGCTGTACGAAGAGCGAAAAGATCGGAGCATCTTGTTTTGGAAGTCACTACCGGTCTCGGATTTTCAGGTTGTTCTTAGCAAAGCACTGATGGGTTTGGTGGTGATTCCAGGGCTGTATTTATTGGCCGCGATGCTGACGTTCTTGTTAGTCACCCTCGTTTTGAGTCTAGGCATGACGTTCCTCTTACCTGGAATAGAGCTCTTTGAGGGGTTTTTATTGGCTGGGCTAAATGTTGGTGGCGACTCGCTCAGGGTTTTTGTGTTGCAAATTATCTGGGGTGCGCCGGTACTCCTATGGGTGCTGCTCGTTTCGGGACTTGCGCGTGGACAGCCGCTCGTCTGGGCAATGGGGATCCCATTGCTGGTGCTGGTGGTTGAGACGGCGTTTTTGTCTGAAGCGCGCATCTTTGACTGGTTCTATGCCCATGCAACGCCGCTATTCTTTGGAGGCGCTTGGAACCCCGTGATGGGCGGGGCGTCGATTGGTTTGGCTGATGGTTTCCTAGCAGCCGGCATTGGGCTAGTATTGTTCGCGTTAACAGTCTTTGGACGGAGGCACTTTCATGAAATTTAAGCAATGTTTGGCTGTGCTCTTGCTGCTCGCTACCTTTAGTTCCTTGGCCTATCTCAATGCACCGACCTCTCTGGAGCAGATTAAGCGAATTACTGTGGCTTATGAGCAAGGTCAGATCTCTTTGAAAACCTTTCGAAAGATCCAACGGTTTTTGCTGGATCAACAGTTGCGATAAGCGTTCGCTCAGGCTCAAGGCAACTTCTTTGTTGGCAAACTGAGGTGGATTCACGGGTTTCGCGAGAATAAAACCGATCAAATTTGCGCGGGGTGTGTACAATACCGCTTTTTCAAATGCCGGATGCGCCCATGTTTAACGTGCTTACCCTGAATAATATTTCCGAAAAAGGTTTGGTCAGGTTCGATAAGGAGGCCTTCAACGTCTCCGATGCGTTGCAGCAGCCCGATGCCATTTTGCTCCGAAGTTTTAAATTGACGCCGGATCACGCAACGGAAGGGTTGCTGGCTGTAGGCCGTGCGGGCGCGGGCGTAAATAATATTCCGGTTGATGCTTATACCGATCGCGGTATTGTGGTGTTCAACACGCCTGGCGCCAATGCGAATGCGGTTAAGGAGCTGGTGGTCGCCGGTATGCTGCTATCCCGTCGCGGCATCGTTCAAGGTATTGACTATGTTTCGGGCTTGTCAGAGGTCACCGATAAGGCAGCGCTGAACACTCAGGTCGAAGCCAGTAAGAAGGCGTTTAAGGGCTCAGAGCTCAAAGGTCGAACCCTAGGGGTGCTGGGACTGGGGGCGATTGGCTCGATGGTTGCGGACATCGCTTTGCAACTCGATATGAAGGTGTTGGGTTTCGACCCGGCATTGTCGGTTGAATCAGCATGGCGCTTATCGAGCCGGGTGCAAAAAATGGACAGCATCGACGCTTTGTTTGCGCGCTCTGATCTCGTGACGTTGCATGTGCCGGCCTTGCCTGAAACTGAAAAGATGGTCAACGCAACGCTCCTCGCCGCAATGAAGCCCGGCTCGGTACTGTTGAATTTCGCCCGCGGCGAGATTGTTGATACGGCGGCGATTAAGGCGGCGCTTACGAATGGCCAACTCGGGCAATATATTTCTGACTTCCCAGTACCAGAACTTGTGAATATGCCGGGTGTTTTGTCGACGCCTCATTTGGGCGCGAGCACGGATGAAGCAGAAGATAACTGCGCGATCATGGCGGCTGATCAATTAATGGACTTCTTGACCAACGGCAATATTAAAAATTCGGTTAACTTCCCCAACTTGCATTTAGAACGAAGCCAGTTGGGGTGTCGGATTGCGTTGTCGAACCGCAATGTGCCTAGGATTTTGGGTCGCGTCCTGTCGGTATTAGCAGATAGAAACATTAACGTGATCGACATGATTAATAAGAGTCGTAACGAAATCGCGTACAACTTGATCGATATCGAAAGCGGGCCTTCAGAGGAACTGACCAAGGCACTTTCGGCTATCGATGATGTTATCAACGTGCGATTGCTGACTTAAGTTACAAAGCAACTGCAGGATTTAGAAGCGATCCAGTCGCGTCAAGTGGGTCAGGTCCCTGGGTAGCGGGCTAGGGGCGCCGCAGAGTGCACTGACAATGGCTTCTGCCGCGAGCGGCGCATGTGTTGCCCCATGGGAGCCGAGCCCCATCAGTGCGTAACACGCTGGGGCAGGGCCTGACAAATGAGCATTGGGCTTAGCCATCATCGCCGTGGAAATCGTGTGAGCAGGCAGCAGGCCGGCTCCGATAACCCTGTCTGAAAACGTCGTACGGATGCCGGCGTGAGGAGCGGTTAAGGTGAAGTCACGATGATTGAGGGTCTGCGCAAGATCCGCCATTAGGCGATCGGTATCAACTAGCCGGGTTTGCGGGTCATTGCTGCCTAGTTCGTAAGTACTGCCGACTAAGAAGTTCTGGCCGCCAAGGTGTGTGATATTTATATCCCCAGTTAAAAATTCTGGCAAAGCCTGTTTGGATTGAATGCGAATGCTTTGGCCTCGAACGTTTTTGAGCGCGAGGCTCGTCAGTGAGTGCATGCCAGCGCCAGCCGCCAGCATCGTGACGTCCGCCTTTGATAGCGGATGACCCGCTGCATTACAAAGTTGCATTTGACCCTCCGAGGGGATCATTTGGCAGACGTTTGCGTCTCGTAGGCCAGCCAGGGCTAGGCTCTGCCAAATGCCTGCTTGATGGTAAATGACGTCACGCCCAACTTGTTCAAGATAGTCATCCGGAAAGAGTTGGCAGAGGCGCTGCATTCGTTGGAGCTTGGCAGGTGTCGCGCTGCGCCAGCGTAAAGGTCTGTGCTGAACGCCTTTTTGGTTGTGTAGGGCAAAGTAACATCCCGCAATTGAAAATTCCGACTGTCGATCGCGCTGAAGCGATAGCTGAGGGTAAATGTTTAAGGCCGGCTGGCTCGAGGCGCCCGGGTGACTCGGGTCGGCCAGAATGATCGGTTGAATGTTGAATCGATTGAGACTGCCGGCAAGGCTTTGTCCTGCGATACCCGCGCCAATAATCTGCACGGATGGCCGTCGCAGTCGTTGACCGCGCCAGTTGCCTGGGGCCTCAGCAAACAGGAGTTCCCGTTTGCGCCCCCAGCCCTGCCGCTTCTCAATTTTGAACCCGGCCGCGCGTAAGCCTTGTTTGACGACGCCTGCGACTGAGTAGGTGCTGGCGGATGCGCCCGGTTGCGCTAAACGGCGCATCCCCTCGAAGATAAATTGGTTAAAAAGTTCCGGATTTTGGCTGGGTTTAAAACCATCAAGATAAAAGACATCCACCTTAGCATCGAGTTTCGGAAGTGCTGTTTGAGCATCTTCAAAAATGAGGGTTAACCGAATCTTGTCTGTAAACCACACTACATGCCAAGCCCTAAGGCCTAACGGGTAGATCGCGAGTAGTCGTTTGCCTGCTGTGGTTCCGGTTAAAGCATGAACCCGCTGTAAAGCTGCGAGGGTGGGTGGTGACCGCTCAACGGCGATGTAATGGAGTTGGGCGGTTGTGCCTGATGTCTCCCATAGCGTGACGGTCTGTAAAAAGTTATGGCCAAAGCCAAACCCCAGTTCTAACAAAACGACCAAATCGGCCTCTTGGGCGCGGGACGGTAATTGATGCTGGCCGGGAAAAACCCATTGTTTTTCCAAGGTGGGGTCACCTTGCGACCAATAACTGTCGTCAAACTCGACCGACGAGGGTGTGTCTTGTTGCCAGGTGATTTCGCTTGCTTTCGTGCAATAGGGACTATCGGGTTGCATCACTCAGCGCTGCTATATGTTCTGGGTCCAGAATCCACTCGCTCCAAGAGCCGGGGTACAAAGCAGGTTCTGGGTAGCCCGCTTCAAGCAACGCAAGGATCATTTGGGTTGCGGTGACGCCAGACCCACAATAGCAAACCAAGGATTGTGCATCTCCTAGGCCGGCGCTGGTAAATTGTTTGGCCAGCGCAGGAGCATTTTTGAACCGTCCGTTTTCTAGATTGTCTAAAAAGGGAAGGTTCAGCGCCCCGGGAATATGGCCGGCAACCGGATCGATAGGCTCATGATCGCCTCGAAAACGGGCAGGATCGCGGACGTCGATCAACCGGTTCTTGGGATCGTTCCAGTCTAGTTGTCGCATGATCCGAGTCAGTGGTGTTTGCAACGCAAAGGGTGCCGGACGCGGCGCAGGTAAGTCGCTGGTGACGGGGCGATCCTGCGCCCGCCAGTCGTCGTACCCGCCATTGAGAACCTGGACGGTTTCGTGCCCTAGCCATCGAAGGAGCCACCAGAGTCGTGCGGCAAAAGCGCCATTATTTTGATCATACGCGACCACCTGTGTACCGCTTTGAATGCCGATTTGGCCGAGTTTATGGCCGAGCAGATCACGGCTCGGTAACGGGTGCCGACCGGTCTGATTGGGAATAACCGGGCCACTGAGGTCAGTATTCAAGTTTAAGTAGTGTGCTCCGGGGACATGATCAGCGAGGTACTGTGTCAGACCCAGGGTTGGCGCGGTAAGGTCGAAGCGGCAATCGATTACGACCAAGTCATCGACCGTATCGAGGCTTTTGCTGAGATCTTGGCTGTTAATCAAGTGAAACATTAGCCGCCGCCCTTTAAGGCCTGAATGCCCTCGTCGGCGAGGATCGTTAAGATTTTTTCCCGCTGATCGCCTTGGATTAGAATCTCTGAACCGTTGAGACTGCCGCCAACCCCGCAGGATTTTTTTAAACGCTGGCAAAGTTGTTTCAGCTCAGGCGGACTCAAAGTCAAACCGCGGATAATTGAGACGGGTTTCCCGCTACGGCCCTTGATTTCTCGGTGCACTCGAACCGCGCCGTCAGTAACCAGGCGATTGGTTTGGTTTCGACAGACGCAGTTCGCTTTGGGCCGTTGGCAGTCAGGACACAGGCGACCTTGGTCGGTGGAGTAGACGGCCACCCTTAACCTTCGTGGTAGATGAAAAGTTCTAAAGCGCTATCTTGATCTCGAATTTTGCAGAGATTGACCAGCTCAAAGAGAAACT
>JABGTE010000060.1 GCA_018647445.1 Gammaproteobacteria bacterium | reverse complement strand
GAAGTCCAAGGTAAAGTGATTGCAGGCGGGCTGATGTTGATCTGGGTTTGCGACATGATTATTGCAAGCGATGATGCTAGCTTCTCTGACCCCGTGGTGGCCTTTGGGGTCAATGGGGTAGAGTATTTTGCGCATCCGTGGGAAGTGGGCGTGCGTAAGGCCAAAGAAATGTTGTTTACGGGTGAGGCAATCTCAGCAGAAGATGCTAAATCGTTTGGTATGGTGAATCATGTTGTGCCGCGCGGCGAACTAACCGAGTTTACGACCGACATGGCGGAGCACATTGCCCAGCGACCGAGCTTCGGGTTGAAGTTGGCTAAACAGTCGGTCAATCAAATGCAGGACAGTCAGGGGCTATGGACGGCGCTACAAGCGGCAATGTCGCTTCAACAGCTTGGGCATGCGAACAATCAGCAGGTACATGGTATGGCGGTCGACCCGAAAGGAGCTGAGATCATTCGAGCGCAAGCTCAGCGCAAAAGTTAGCCTATGATTATCACTGGGATGTGAGCGTCGTTCTGACGCATCCCAGTGGGTTTCATCGTAGATCAAATCAGCACTAAAGCCTTAATGCAGGTCGGTCCACAGAGTCTGGCAGGCATTGGATGCGTTTTCCTGACCTGTTTCGAAACCTTGATAGCAGCTTTGTGTGACTAAAAGGTTTTGATCGAGTCTGGGTTGATAGGCTTAAAGCGCCAAACAGCCAAAGCGGCGTGCTAGCCGCCTAAACTAACGTGGTCTTGTAAGGGGTCAAAGTATCTGGCGAGGTTCAGTGTGGCACTTCAAATTCTTCAAGAATCGATGTGTTACTCGCACCCAACGCTGGGGCAGGGCGGATCGGATTGGGAGCGTGATTGCCAAAGCGCGCGTTGCGCGCAACCAAACGCATCGCGCCGGCAACGGGGTCCTCAATCACGCTAATGATTTCAGAGGCCTCAACTTGGGGGTCATTGATGATTTCTGCGGGCGTTAGAACGATCCCGTGCGGGACATCTTCGGCTGCAAACCGGGCGCTCAGGTCAGCGGTGGACCATTTCGCGACTTCTTGCGCAATGTCGTCGACCAACTGCGCGAAATTGGCATACATCGATGGCAAATCCGCGAACCTTGGATCTTCGATCCAGTCCGGGCGGGCGAGTGCACGACACATCCCTTGAAATTCGCCGTGCTGAACACAAATTAGAGTGACATGGCCGTCTTGTGTCGCCAGAGTGCGGTACATCGTGGTGATGTCTGCGCCAGGCCATTCAGGGGTTTCAACGAAGCTTTCGGAGAAAAAGCGATCGGGCCAAATAAAATACAGGCAAGCTTCAAGCATTGAAATTTCAACCTGCTGGCCGTGGCCGCTGGTCAATCGCTCGATGTAGGCCGCTGAAACGGCTTGCGCGGCAGTGAGCGCGGTGATCTTGTCGCAGACCATCATTTTGATAAGCTCTGGCTGGCCATTCATCGCTTGTGCACTGGCAAAACCAGCGAAGGCTTGAATTACCGGGTCGTAAACGCGTCGGTCCGAATAGGGGCCGTGGGTGCCAACGCCATTAATCGAGACATAAATAAGTTGGGGGTTGATAGCTTTTAAATCGCTATAGCCGATGCCTAGCCGTTCCATCACGCCGGGACGATAATTCTGAATAAGGATGTCGACCGAGGCCACCATCGATTTGATCGCCGAAATGCC
Source organism: Gammaproteobacteria bacterium (assembly GCA_018647445.1). Classification (GTDB taxonomy): domain Bacteria; phylum Pseudomonadota; class Gammaproteobacteria; order Pseudomonadales; family Azotimanducaceae; genus UBA9926. The sequence goes on along the minus strand of JABGTE010000060.1, from coordinate 3,637 downwards.
GGATGCCTGCTGAAGATCTAAGACGATCGAGTCTTTATTGCGATTCAGGGCTGTAAAGAGGCTAGAGACCCCGCGGTTTAAAGCGCCGCCCATTCGCATGCTGTCACCCGCGGGATTCTCAACTTTGATCACTCGAGCGCCTTGATCCGCAAGAATGGCCGTTGCGAGTGGTCCAGAAATCACGCTGGTGAGATCTAGAATTGTAATGCCTGAAAGAGGTCCGCTCATACGTCTTGTTCCTTGGTTCGATAGTCGCCAAACTTTTCATCTCTCGATGTTAAGGCTGTGGTCAGACCCGCTGCGAGCTCCTTGAAATGCGCCTTCGTTGATTCTGTATGAAAGGCCAGAGCTTGTATCTCGGTGCCCGATCGGATCGCGGCGCGAACCCCCATGAGTTCCATCTGGCGATGAACAGCGCGCTTATTCATTTGTTGAAGATCCGACGGCACTTTGGCTATTCGCTCGGCGATTTCCAACACCTCTGCGTCTAATGTTGCCGCAGGATAGGCTCGGTTGGCGAAGCCTTGCTCTGCCGCTTCAATACCAGAAATCGCGTTACCGGTTAGCATCATCTCCATGGCATTGCGTAGTCCTAGCAAATGCGGAAAGAATTGATTGTCCGGTGGGCTCATAGAACGAACAACGGGATAGCCAATGCTGGCGTCTTCAGCGACATAGACTAGATCGCAAGACGTCGCGAGTTCCGTGCCGCCGGCCAGACAATAGCCATGAACTTGAGCAATGACAGGCTTTGCAAGATCCCAGACTCTAAAGAAGCCATCAACCACATGGCGTGCCCAATTCCCGTCGCCGCCCGCTGTATGGAAGGGTTGGTCGGCTCGGTTATTGGCCTTCAAATCGTAACCGGCGCAAAAGGCCTTGCCGGCACCGCGGATGATGGTGACGCGGATGTCAGCATCCCGGTCATTAGCTTCTAGTTGACCGTAGAGCTCGCCTCGCAAGGTATTGTTGAGGGCATTTCTCGATTCGGGTCGGTTCAGCGTGATGCGGCTTACGCCTGGGCAGGGTACATCGACGAGAATATGTTTAAAATCAGTCATTGGACAGATTCCGTTTTGCCTTCTCTTTTTGCAAGCGCACCGCATCAGATTCGAGGGGTTTGGCGAGCCTGGCGGGGTCTAACGTGCCTTGAGTGTGATCCCGCATTTTGGCACCATCATAGGTGATCCACTTTTCGGGGGTAATCTCCAGCACGATCCGAAGCGGGGAGTCGAGCATCTTCTCAAAGGCCGAAACCTCCTCGGGTGTGCCGCGCAGGGCTTGAGCCAGCTCCGGATAAAACCAGTCCTTGATCGCCTTGTCCTCATGAATCTCGCACCGGCCTTTTATCGTGATCGACTTTCCAGCGTCCATGGAAGTACCCTTGGAGGTAATAACGACCGAGGTCTTTGGGTTTCTGCGTAGCGCGGAGACGCGGTGGCGATGGGCGCCCGCTGTGATCCAGATTTTCCCGTTTCGGTAGATGTAGGAATGTATAACCCCCATCGGCCATTCGTCCTGAGTACACCAGTTTAAAACGCACTCTTTTTGCTCTAAAAGCAGTGCGTCGCGGTCTTCTGGGTCTAGGTAATAAATCGAGACGGCTTCGTGATTTTCCGCTTTATCCATGGCTCTAATCCTGTTTTTTTGCTGAAAAGAAAGTAGTTTTATGTTCGTCGAACAACGCGGGCAAGTCGGCATCCTCTGTTTTGAGTAGGAGGTCGACCCAATGATGAAAGTGGTGCCCGCCGCCTTCATTTTTTCCGAATAGAACGAAAGGTTTGCCGCCGGATTCAAGTGCTTTTTGCTGTCTAAGACCCGTTGCGTAGTCCTCTTCCTGTACCACGTATTTTAAAAATTCAAATTGTGTCAACGCCGCTTCTGTTTGCGCTTCATCGGGCTCATCTTCCATGAGGTAATGCTGAATTGTGACCGAGGTGCCAGGTGTATCGCCCGGAAACAGTTGTGACAACATAATGCTGCGGCCGCCCCCATCAAAGCTCGCAATCGAGATGTGCGGAAAGATGGTCCAAACCCCGGAGGTCAATGCTTGATCTGGCCAATCCTCTGGCGCGAGGTCTTTATACTGCGCTAGCCGAGGATCGGGCCCGGCAACGCGTTGGTGAGGTCCCCAATTGTAATAGTTTGCACGGTTTGGATAATCGGGTCCAAAGGTGTCTTTGTGAAGAATGGGTAAGTGATAGAGGTCCATATAGCCGTCATAGGCTATTTTCCAGTTAGGACCTTGCACCGCCTGGCTCTTGAAATGATGCCAGGTCTCAAAGCCAAATTCGGCGAGTAGGTCATCATATCCGGATAAAAATGTTTCGATCGGCAGCGTGCTGTTCTGGTTGAGTGTGACCCAAATTAGTCCCGCGCGTTCAAGGCAAGGGAGCGCCGTTAAGCTATGGCAGCTCTTATCAAGGTCGCCAAAATCCTTATTTGCATAGATCGCGGTCAGATCGCCCTCTAAATTATAGGTCCAGGCATGATAGGGGCAGGTAAATCGATGGGTGTTGCCGTGTCCGACAGGCATGATTTGTGCGCCGCGATGACTGCACATATTATAAAACGCTTGAACATCACCTGAGCTGGTACGGCTGATCAGGACGGGTGTGCCCGCGGCCTCGAGGGCCTTATAGTCTCCGGGGTTTGGTAGTTCCGCGGTGGTCGCTAGCAACAAAGGCACGCGTTTAAAAATTTGGTCTATCTCTTTTTGCCAGCGCTCAGGGCAGTAGTAGTTCGTCGCTGGAACCTTTAAAAAATCTTCAGTTTGCTGAATAGTGCCGGCCTCGGCATGTGCCAGGTTATTTTTAGCGACCGCGATAAGTTGCTCTTTTGACATATAACGCTCCCTCAACCTCTTTCAGTTGGATCCTAGGGCCAGACTTGACCGATCCTCCATTAAACCGGCAAGCTTGACGGTTTTCAACTACCGAAAACGCAAAGGAAAACTGGCTATGATCGAACAACTTTTCAACTTAAAGGGCGAGACTGCCGTCGTGACAGGCGCTGGACGGGGAATTGGTGAAGGGATTGCCAAGGTCCTGGCCGCAGCCGGTGCGCATGTTGTCTGTGCCGCGCGACGACAAGAAGAAATTGAACGGGTCGCGAGCGAAATTAATGCCGCGGGCGGCAGCGCTGCAGCGCTCGCAACTGATGTTACGGACGAGGCAGCGGTGCAAGCCTTAGCGGATTTTGCGGTCGAAACGTTTGGGGGCCTGCATATGTGGGTCAATAATGCGGGCGGGTCCAGTGTTCAAAGGTCGCTCCATAAGTTAGATCGAGCAGAATGGGATCGAACGCTGAACTTAAACTTAACGGCGGTCTGGCAGTGCACTCGAATTGCGGCTGCCGTGATGGCGGAAGGACGCATTCTAAACATTTCGTCGCTTGCGGCTGAAGATGTCATTGCGGGATCCGGCCATTATTCTGCGGCAAAAGCCGGCGTAAATATGATGACTCGAACGTTTGCTCAAGAGCTTGGTCCTAGAATTCGGGTGAACTGCATTATGCCGGGCGCTGTTCCAACCGAGATTATGATGAAAGCATTGCGGCTAGAAAATGACGATCTACCCAATCTTGAAAAGATGTTGAAGCTGCCTGCGGGCCGGCTCGGCACGCCCACTGATCTGGG
>JABGTE010000162.1 GCA_018647445.1 Gammaproteobacteria bacterium | reverse complement strand
CGTCGGGCCTCGAGCTCATCACAGATTTCTGTTGCGGACCCGAACAAGGCATGGGGGTGCTTGCGCATTTCCTCTGGGGTGGAGCCAAAATTCTGGGCAAAGCCCTCAACAATCGGTTGTGCATTGTCCGTCACGAAGGTGAAATAAGCGCCAATTTCAAGTTCAAGCTCGTCGAATCGCTCGCCAGCACCTTCCCTAACCCATTGGATCTTTCGGAGCGTTTCGGAGGCCGTTGAGGTGCTGATGCCGTCGGGCCCGATAACGCCTTTACGATTATTAAAGTTTAGGCTGACAATGTTCGCTTCTCTGCCTGCCAGACGAAGCACCCTCGGCGAGCCGCCGCCGATCATGATTGGTGGATGCGGTTGGCTTACCGGTTTGGGTAAGCCTTCGAACTCTTGCCAGGTGATGTCTTCATTGTTGATGGCAACGACGCCGTTTTGACTGTACGCCTTGGCCGCTTGAACGACCCGTTCAAGGCGGTCAATGCGTCGCCCGGGGGAATCCATTGTAAGTCCGATCGCCTGATACTCATCGGCAAGCCAGCCTGCGCCTAAACCAAGCTCAAGACGGCCGTTTGAGAGCAAGTCAATCGTCATGGCTTCTTTAATCAGGACAACCGGGAGGTGGTAGTCGATACAAAAAACGCGGCAGCCAATTTTGATGTGGTTGGTAACGGCTGCGGCATACGCCATAGCGGGTACGGCCGCTAAACTTTGCACAGGATGATTGGTTCGCTCAAGTGCTGGACCGGGTCCAATAATATGGTCGGCCAGATGAAATGCGCTATAGCCTAATGCCTCGGCTCTTTGAGCTTGGTTGGCCCAGTCTTTGCCAGATTCAGCATGAAAGCTTTGTACGCCAAAACGGAAAGGCTTCGTCATCGTTTAGTCACCTTTGCAATAGGCAATGCCGCGGCGTAGGAGCTCGTAATACTCAGGCTTATCCCATGAGCCCATTTCAACATTGGGATAAAAAGGTACCATTGGCTGCATATCATAATGACCGCGGCAGTGGCCGAGATTTAAATAAAGCACTTCACCATTGCCTAATGGTCTTAGGTAATAAATGGGTCTTGGTGCATTGTCCGGCCAATCGGTATTCACAAAGCCGGTCGCTTCACCCGTAAACTCGGTATGCAGCAACATGTCGTGATCTGCCAGTTGCTTGCAAAGATATAACTCGTCATCAGTTTCGAATTCATTAATGCCGGCAACGAGCGGATGATCTGGATTAGAAACCCTAACCCGAAAGGGCTGAATCGGGGGGTGGGCCATAAATTGTGAGCCTAGAGTCTCCATGAAAACCGGCGCTACCTCAGGGCAGGCAACGCCGTTCTCGGTAAATTCAAGGATGGAGTTGGTCCCATGCAGCGCGAACCATTTGCCGCCTTTTTCCACAAAGCTTTTCAGCGCAATTTGCTCGGCTTCGGTGGGGATTAGATTACAGGTATAGGAAATCAGGAAATCGCTTGCGGCGATGGCCTCACTGTCACTGTAATCGCTGGCAACTGTCGTGCGTACTGATGGGTGCTCGGCCAAAAGCTTTAGCAGCTCTAGTCGGGCATAATCAATATCATGATAGTCGCCTGCGGCAACCAGATAGGCCTTGAGGGCTGTTTCTGACATGGGATAACTCCGATTAGTCTAGTATTGAATCCGTTTGGTCATGCCGCCATCGATCACAACGTTTGTGCCGGTTGTAAACCCGCCGAGTGGGCTGATTAATAGCGCGGCTTGGGCGGCGATTTCCTCTGCGGAACCCAGACGGCCCAGCGGGATTGTTGCAAGCGTGGAATCATAAAAAGCTGTCATGCCCTGCTTGATTTTGTCCCATGAACCGCCTTCCACGAAAATCGGTCCTGGGCTGATCGCATTTACACGAACGCCTTTCGCGCCTAATTCCTGAGACAGTGCGCCCGAGTAATTGAGCAGACCAGCTTTCATCGCATTGTAAGGTCCGGCGTTCATAAAGTGCTCCAAAGCGGCAGTCGTTGAAATCATGACGACGCTGGCATTGGCGGATTTTTCGAAAAAAGGTTTGCACGCTTCGACGCCGTGGACCGCAGATAAGATGTTGTAGTTGAACTGAGAGATCCAGCCTGCATCGCCGGGCGCGTTACCGCCGGAAACGTTGGAGACAAAGGCATCGATTCCACCAAGTTCTTCCCCAACAGAATTAATCCATGCGGCAAACGCATCGCCATCAGCAACGTCGAGGGCTTGCCCGGTGACCTTTACGCCTTTAGCGGACAGCGCTTCAACTGCACTACTAACGTCATCGGCGCTTCGAGCGCAGATCGCAATATTGCAGCCTTCGCCCGCCAGGGTTTCAGCGATGGCACGCCCAATACCTTTTGTGCCGCCCGTGATAACGACGTTGTGTCCGGTGAGTTTTAAATCCATTCTATGCTCCTAGGTTGATGTTGCTGTTTAAATTTTTTTGCAGGGTTACGGTTCTGGGTCAGTCGATTACGGGTTCACCATAACGCCGCCATCAACCGCTAAGCCATGGGCAGTAATAAATGCTGCTTCAGCAGTAAGCAGGAAATTGATCGCGTTGGCAATATCTTCCGGTTGTCCGAGTCGGCCAATTGCAGATTTCTTGGTCCAGAACTCGGTGAAGGATGGGTCCGCTGCAATCGCGGGCGCTGTAATACCAGTTGCGATGGCGCCCGGCAAAATGTAGTTGGCGGTGATGCCAAAAGCCCCAAGCTCTAAAGCCAGCGTTTTGGTTAAACCTGCGACAGCATGCTTGGACGTGGTGTAGGCGCCCATGCCTGACCCTGCAAGATAAGACATGATTGAGCCAATGTTTACAATGCGGCCGCGGCGGCTATTCTTTAAATGGGGGATAGCTGCTCGAGAAAGTTTAAACACAGCCTTTAAATTAACGTCCAGGATTCGATCCCAGGCATCATCTGTCATGCGCTCGACATCGCTGCCCCCGACCATGCCAGCATTGTTGATCAAAAAGTCGAGTTGACCGAAGTGATCCAAGGCGCAGGCAACGATGCCTGCCGGGCTGCCCTCAGCCGCAACATCGGCTTGGTAATATTGCAGGTGCTCTGCAGTCCAGCTGGGTTCGGATTGAACATCCACAACGAGTACGCTAGCGCCTTCCGCCATCAGTTTTGCTGCGGTGGCGCGACCAATGCCGCTATTACCTCCGGTAACAATGGCAGAATGTCCTGTGTGCGACGATGTCATAAAGCAATCTCTGGCGGCCAATAGGACATGTGAATCAAGAGTTCTAGACTAGGCAAGGCAAAAGAGTCAGTCAAGACTGTTTTTATGAAAAAACGATCAAGTCTTTTATTCAAATCCGTAGAGAGCTTTTCAACGGAGCCGCCCAAGGCTGTTTTAACGGAGCCGCTCAAGGTTCTTCATGGAGCCGCTCATGGTTCTTCATGGAGCCGCTCAGGGCTGTTTTAACGGAGCCGATCAGGGTTCTTTATAGAGCCGCTCAGGGCTTTTTACTGGAGCCGCTCAGAGTTGCGCCGAGGTCTGGAACCGGCAATAACCGCGTCTTGGCCCGTTTTTAAGGCAGGTTGGGTGGGCTGGGCAATCTTGAGAGTACAGGGGTTTGCTCTGGAGCGGTGGTTTGGCAGTCAGACGCCTGCACTGGCCCAGGCAATCGCGTTGTTCAGTAATTGCTGAAAGTGCACGTTTTGCCAAGCTTCAGGATCATCGCCGCCTTGAAGATAGCAGATGCGGCTGTTGTCGTACTGTTTTGTCCAACCTACTAGGTTGCTGCCGGAAGAATGCGTCCAACCGTCGTTGAAGTGCATCAAACCCCGCTCAACAACAGCTGCTGCAGAATAAAAATGTTCTTGTTGAAAGGTGAAGTCGCTCGTCAGCAAGGGGGTGATATTCGGCTCATCAACTTCATAGAGATAAAGCTCATCCGTCATGGAAAAGCTGCGCGGTAGGCCATCCGTGATCGGATGAGTTGGGTTGACGACAGAGATCTCATGAAGCACTTTGTGTCGGTAGCCACTGTCTTGGACCTCTGCTTCCCCAACCCTTTGTGGGGTGTATAGAAACTGGCCCCCAAGAATACGACGATATTCTGGCCAGCTTGGCCACCCTGCGATGGCATGATGCAAAAAAACCATGCCCTTGCCTTCTTTAAGCAGGGCTAAAAACTGCGTTTTAAAGCGCTCTGTCGGCTCGTGATAAAGGGGTCCACCGGGTTCGAACGTAATGCCAGGCATGTCATAAAAAACCAGGCAGTCGTAGGGTCGCATCAGTGCTGGGTCCAGAATGCTGGCGGCCAAAGGTTGCTCAACATGTGTGTGCTGACCGTCGAGTCGGTCGAGCATCTCAAAGAAGGCGCCTTTTTCGAAAGGGTGCCCTTTGGTGATGACGAGGAAATGAGGATCTGACATGGCAGAGTGACTGGGCGATTGCTTTCCAGTAGTATCCTTTTGAAACAGCAGAGAGTAAAGAGGCCTTGGCGTCTTGAACGAAAAACAAAAATCGGCGGCCAACGACGGCAAGTCTTGGCAAAAAACGAAAAGCGAACAAACCAAAACCGCAATCTTAAATGCTGCTTTGGATTGCTTTCTCGCGATTGGGTTTAACAAGACAACGACTGAAAAAATCGCAAAGCAGGCTAATGTCTCGCGAGGGGCTATGTTGCATCATTTTCCGCAACGGTCAGATTTGATTCAAGCTTCGGTCCGGCATTTGCACCGCAAGCGTTTGGAAGCATTTGAGGATACGTTATCAAAACTGAATGAAAATGCTGATTTCACGCTGGTGGGAGAGGGGATTGATGCGTTCTGGGATCAACTTCAGTCGCCGCTTTTCGCGGTGTATTGTGAGCTGTTGGTGGCCTCACGAACGGATGCCGAACTTAAAGGGACGCTCGAGCCGGCTATCCGAGATTTTCAAACAGCTTGGCGGGAAAAATCGGAAGGAATCTTCCCGGATCTTGCGCAATCAGAGCAATATGGGCTCGCAACGGCTCTGACTCGATATCTGCTCGAAGGGATTGCGTTTAATGCTCAAGTCGCAGAAGGCCAGATTTTAAATGCGCAGTCAAAAGTTATGATTGAGTGGCTGAAGTCTACCGTGCGAGAAATGTTTCAGGACGTTCAAATCAGTAAAAGTGCATTGACCGCCGCGGAGCATCAGCGAAAGTAACCCTTGGCAACCTATTAGTTAGTCTGCAGTCCTTTGGTTGGCGCAAGACCGCTAAGGGACCGGATGAGCATTTGGCAGATACTAATTTGACCGAAGTAAAAAAGGAGTAATTTGTGAAAATAATCATTTCAGGCACGGTAGATCTTGATCCGGCGCAAATGGATGCAGCGATGGCCGCGGCGAAACCTCTGATTGTTGGCGCACTCACGCAAGACGGCATTCTGGACTACGACTGGTGCCCAGACCCTCTAAACCCGGGTCGTATCAGAGTTTTTGAACGTTGGGCCTCAACGGAGGCGCTCGAGAATCACTTTAAAAATCACTGGTATAGCGATATGCGAGAAACGCTGGGTCAATTCGGTATTCGCGGCGCAGAAGTGTTGAAATATCAGATCGATTTGGCAGAACCAGTGTACGATGAAACGGGGACGGCCAGAGCTGATTTTTTTACCCATAAAACGGATTGATGGATGGCTTGAAAGCGAGCCGAAGGATAGGCGGTCTGAGGGGATTTAAATAAACCGTCAGTCTTGACTGTTTAAGTGTGCTCGCTCATCATGCTGAGGTTCTGGGCCTTGCTAGGTCAAACATGCGACGTTCCTGGCATATGCGCGGCCCAAAGAATTGGCGTTGAATCATATGTGCTGAAGGCGGCAGTTTGGTCGGGAAGTGCCGCTTGATCGAGAAGCGACGTTTGGTTGAGCGGTAAAGGAGCGCTGAGCCCGGTTGAATTGGACAGAGAATAGTTTTTTGCGCTTAAAAATTGGCGCAACGTATCAACCTTTAAGAAGCGGTCCCTGAGGTAACCATCACCGTTTTGACCGTATCGTAATGCTGGGGGAAGCACGCGATCAATCACCAGCCTTTGCTGATCTGCTATTGGATCTGCGGAGGGTTTAATTGCATCAGAAACGGATAATGACTGTGGCCAAAAATATAACGAATAAAACCTTAATTGACCTGCATTCGTGCATGGTTCGAATTCGGCGCTTCGAAGAAGAGGCCGGTAAGTTGATGGAAGATGGCAAGATTCCAGGCGCGCTGCATTTGTATGTGGGGCAAGAGGCGGTTGCCGCTGGCGTCATGGCGCATCTTAGTAACAAGGATCAAATTACCAGTACTCATCGGGGGCATGGTCATGTCATTGCTAAGGGCGGTCAGTTTTCGCCGATGTTTGCAGAGCTTTACGGCAAATCAACCGGCTATTGTAAAGGCAAGGGCGGTAGTATGCATATCTCGAATATGGCCCTCGGTATACTAGGCGCCAATGGGATTGTTGGTGGCGGGCCACCCATCGCGATGGGCGCAGCTTTTTCGAACAAGTTCCGAAAAACCAAACAGGTCGCGGTCACGTTTTTTGGCGATGGTGCCTCGAATGAAGGGAGCTTTCACGAAGCGGCGAACATGGCGGCTTTGTATCAGCTACCGTGTGTGTTTGTTTGCGAGAATAATGGGTTTGGGGAATATACCCGGCAAACCAATCATCAGGCGGTCACCGATGTTGCGGACCGAGCAGCCGGCTACGGTATGCCCGGGGTTGTTGTGGATGGCATGGATGTGATGGCCGTGTATGAAGCAGCAGAAGCGGCTATTAAACGTGCACGTGCTGGGGACGGGCCAACGTTGCTGGAGTGCAAAACGTATCGCTATTACGATCATGTCGGGGTGCGTGGGATGGGATTAACCTATCGAACCGATGAAGAAGTCGATGCCTGGAAGCAGCGGGATGCGATTAATAGCTTTGAGGCGGTGCTTGTAAAACAAGGGGTATTGACTGCTAAGAAAATCGAAAACGTGTATGCGCGCGCGGACGAGGAGATTAAGGAAGGCGTTGCCTTTGCAGAATCATCGCCCTTCCCAACCGCAGAAGATTTGCTTGAAGACGTTTATTTTGTAGGAGCCGCATCATGAGTGAAGCATTAAAAGAAGGGCCTAGAATGCTGCCCTATGTCTCAGCGATTACGGAAGGCGTGCGTCAGGTTCTCCAGGAACAGGACAATGCTTTTGTGGCGGGCGAGGACGTCGGTCAAGCCGGTAGTGTCTTTGGTTACTACCAAGGGTTATTGGCCGAATTTGGCGATCGCCGAATTGTTGATACGCCTATCAGTGAAAAAGGCATCATTGGCCTAGGTGTCGGTGCTGCGGCGACCGGATGCAGGCCGATTATCGATATTATGTTCATGGATTTTCTCGGCGAATGCATGGACGAAGTGGCCAATCAAATGGCGAAGATGCGATTTATGTTTGGCGGCGGCGCGACGCTACCCGTCACAGTTCTAACAATGGCGGGCGCCGGGATGAACCTAGCCGCGCAGCATTCTCAGAGCTGGGAGGCTTTTCTTGCACATTTGCCGGGCGTCAAAGTGTTGATGCCGTCGAATGCTTATGATGCTAAGGGCATGATTATTGCGGCTGCTCGGGATGAT
>JABGTE010000061.1 GCA_018647445.1 Gammaproteobacteria bacterium | reverse complement strand
TTCAGTGTCAGCGAGATCGGATGGGTTTGACCTGGAATCGAAATCGTTGCTGGGGTCATTGTTAAGGCATCGCCCTCGACAACCGCTTCACCAAACCGATAGATCGGCTGGGTAGCGCCGTTGCTGCAAGCCTCATCATAGACCTTTGTTGCTTCGGCAACGGATTCTTGTCGTTTTTTAAAAGCCTGCATTGCGGCCAGGCCGTGCCGTTTGGTGAGCATCGTCTCTGTCACAAAAGGTGACAGAATTGCGGCAGTTGCATTGTTGCCGCCGAAACCTTTCGAATTAATAAAAGTGGCCTGCATATCACTCGGGTTTATCTCGCGGTGATCGAGGAGGAATTCGAGCTGAGACTGATGCACATCCTCAGCAATTGCACTGGTTGTTTTAATGCCAGGGATTATACCGTCGTGCCAAACGCCCAAGGACGCTGTAATCTGATCACCGGAGGCGCAGGCTAATGAATGCCCAAGAAAGGCTTTAATTGCTGTGACAGGCCATTTGCTGATACCAAAATTTTTCGCCAAAGCATTGAAGATGTGTGACTCCGTCACCCTGTTTTGCGGCGTGCCGGTGCCGTGCGCCTGCATGTAGGTGTTGTTCGCTAAAGCCTTGTCGCCAATAATAGCCCGCACGACGCCCATTGCTTTACCGACGGTAAGGTAATTCCCGATACCTGGCCCAGGAATTGATTTTTTGAAACCGTCCGCATTTACAAAGACATCAGCCACAGAGCCATAGATATTGGCGCCCATTTCTAAAGCCAGTTCGTCATCGAACAAGATGACGAACTGCGACGCTTCGGCGAGGGTGAAGCCGCAATTTTCAGCAAACGGTCGGCAAGCCCGGGCGTGATCAGGGCGTCCTTGGCTTTGACCGTCTAATTTCAGTAACGCGTCGTCCTCTGCTAACGCACCCATGGTTCGATAACCTTCGATGACCTCCGGTGTGATGGGTGCTTCGCTCGATCCGATGACTGCCACACGACAATTACCGGCCCGAATATCGGTGATGCCTTGCCGCAGGTTGTATAAAAAGGTGGCGCAGGCCCCGACATTTGCACCAGTTGCGCCAACGCTGCCTAAAATATAGGCATTCACGAAGTCTGCGGTCATCTCGGCGAGCCCTAAGGGGCAGTTCTTTGCGCTGACGCGTTTACCCAAGAGCGCAGACTGCAGCATTCCGCCCGAGCCGTTAAAATCGAGTTGACCCATTGCACTGCTGGCGTAAACCGCGATCTGATCACCAGGCACTTTGTCTTGAATAGCTTGCCAAGGAATGCCGAGCGATTGCACGGCGTCAGACGCCCCGAAGACCGTCAGTTGCAAGCCTCGAGGATGACTTCTTGATTGGTAGAGTGCTTCGGGATCAAAACCGGTTGGTAGTTGGCCTGCCGAATTCACCTTTGAGGCCCGGCCATCCGGAAATAATACGCTCAGTGGTTCAGTCGTTGTAATCTGGACATGTTGATTGTCCAGCTCTGTGACCGTCCAAGTCGGAGGAAGCTGTTCGGGTAGTTGATTTTTTTTGAGCGCAAAGCTTAAAGGGTCGTTCTGTAGTCCCGTCATCATCGCTTGTTTGTTGGCGCGGTAATGATCGGGGTCGAATAGATTGTTATTAATCTTTCGAACGAGGGTGTTGGCGAGGATGGCTTGCTCGTCAACGCCACAGTGCATGAGTGCGGCCAATGCTTTTAAGGTGGACTGTTGTTTGTCGCTGGCGAGCCGGTCATAAACCAAGCGGCGGTAGCCATGGTGTCCAGAGCTGCGTCCTGCCGGGTTGATGCCGCCAAAACCGACGATTACAGGCAGTCTAGTCAAAGTTGAGGTCCTTACAGCAGAGGATCAAATTGTAAACCTTAGCGATCATGATAATCCAGTCACCCTTGTGTTTCAGTCGATGATCGTGCTGAGGTTAGACCAACTCTATGGCAATGGCGGTGGCTTCTCCGCCGCCAATACAAAGGGCTGCAATGCCACGCGTTAGGCCTTGCCGCTTTAGGGCGTGCACCAGTGTCACAATCAGACGGGAGCCAGTAGAGCCTATCGGGTGACCTTGCGCGCAAGCACCACCATAAACATTAACCTTGTCTGCATCTATACCGACCTCCCGAATGGCCAGCATCGTAACCATTGCAAAGGCCTCGTTGATTTCGAAAAGGTCAACATCTGCTAGGGTCCAGCCCACTTTGGTGAGCAGTTTTTGGATAGCATCAATCGGGGCTAGGGTGAACTCTGATGGATGCCTGGAGTGCGTTGAATGACCCAGGATTTTGGCCAAGGGCTTCAAGCCATTGGACGTCACCGCATCTGAACTGGCTAAAACTAAGGCCGATGCGCCATCTGAAATCGAGCTGGAATTTGCGGCGGTCACTGTCCCATCTGCTTTAAAGGCAGGTTTTAGAGTTTTGATTTTGTCAAGATTGGCTTTGCCAGGTTGCTCGTCGATGCTAATAACGACCTTGCCGGCCCGAGTGGATATCTCAACCGGCGTAATTTCGTCGGTCAAGGCTTCGGTTTCGATCGCGACAAGGGCTTTTTTTAGGCTGTTGATCGCGTAATCGTCCATATCATCGCGGGTAACTTGAAACTGATCGGCAACGTCTTGGGCAAAGGCGCCCATGAGGCGGCCTGTTTTGGCATCTTCAAGGCCATCGGTAAACATCGCGTCTTGCAGTTCGCCATGGCCCATCCGCAGGCCCGTGCGAACCTTCGGCAGCAAGTAGGGCGCGTTACTCATGCTCTCCATTCCGCCAGCAACCATAATGTTATTGGTACCGGCTTTGATTTGATCAAACGCGAGCATCGCGGCTTTCATGCCCGAGCCGCAGAGTTTGTTAATTGTGGTTGCGCCAACGCTGACCGGGATGCCGGCATCGATCGCGGCTTGTCGCGCGGGGCCCTGTCGAAGACCGCTGGGTAACACGCAACCCATGATGACTTCATCAACGGCTGCGCCTTCAAGGTTTGCCCGGGTAAGCGCGGCTCGGATGGCTACTTCGCCGAGTTCAACGGCGGTTAAACTGGATAGGTCGCCCTGTAACCCGCCCATGGGGGTTCTGGCGCCCGCGGCAATGAAAACGTCCTGGCTCATAGAAAATTCCTGATTGTTAAAGGGTCCTGATTTAAGGCCGGCTTGCATTGACAAGTGTGTGAAAGGCCTCAGCGCTCAGAGAGGATAAACCAAGCTCGCAATCAAGGCCAGCCTGCACCTGTCTCAAACAAAGATTGTGGTAGTATTACGAGCAGTTTTAGTCACTCAAGGAGAGTAAGTCATGTCGGATAAAGCTGAAGCCGCTCTGGCAATTTTTAAGTCTATTGAAGGGCTTGAAGAGGGCGTTGGCGACTGGTTGGAGGTTGACCAGGCACGAATCAATTTGTTCGCGGATGCGACAATGGACCATCAGTTTATCCATATTGATCCAGAAAAATCGGCGGAGTTATCACCCTACAAGGTAACTATTGCGCACGGGTTCTTAACGCTGAGTTTGATTGTGCACCTTGGTGGGTCGGTACCCATTCCGAAACCCGAGGCACTAGCCGGTGTCTTCATGGGCGTTAATTACGGGCTTGATAAAGTCCGATTCCCTGCGCCTGTGCCGGTTAATTCCAAAGTGCGCGCACGCCATCGCTTGGTCTTAGCCGAGTTAAAAACGCCAAATACTATTCAGTTAAAGCGTGAGGTCACGATTGAGCTAGAAGGCTCGGATAAGCCTGTTTGCGTTGCAGAGTCGCTAACGCGCTTGATGTATGGCTAAAGGGTTGATTGAACGGGGAGTAGCAGATGGCGTCAATCACGCTGATTAAAGAAGATGATTTGATTCAGAGCATTCAGGATGCACTGCAGTATATTTCTTACTACCATCCGGTCGATTTTATTCAGGCCGTGCATGGTGCTTATGAACGCGAAGAGTCGCCCGCGGCCAAGGATGCGATGGCTCAGATACTCATTAATTCAAGGATGTGTGCAGAGGGTCATCGGCCGATCTGCCAAGATACCGGTATCGTTAACGTGTTTGTAAGCGTTGGTATGAAGGTTCAGTTTGATACTGAGCAGAGTCTGGATGACCTCATCAACGAGGGCGTCAGGCGTGCTTATGCTTTGCCTGACAATGTGCTCCGGGCCTCTGTTTTGAGTGACCCGGCGGGCGCGCGTTTGAACACAAAAGACAACACGCCCGCGGTCATTCATGTTGATCTGGTGCCGGGTAATGAGGTGAGTATTCATGTTGCGGCTAAAGGCGGCGGCTCGGAGGCGAAATCAAAACTTGCGATGCTGAATCCTGCCGACAGCATTACAGATTGGGTGTTAAAAACGGTCCCGACGATGGGTGCCGGTTGGTGCCCGCCTGGCATGTTAGGAATTGGTATTGGCGGCACGGCCGAGAAAGCGACCCTGCTTGCGAAACGCTCGTTGATGGATGAAATCGACATTCACGAATTGCAGCAGAGGGGCCCACGTTCTCGAATTGAAGCGCTTCGCTTGGAAATTTTTGAGAAAGTAAATGGCCTCGGGATCGGCGCGCAAGGTTTAGGCGGTTTAACCACGGTGCTAGACGTCAAAATCATGGATTACCCAACCCATGCTGCAAACTTGCCGGTTGCAATGATTCCAAATTGTGCGGCAACGCGCCATGTTCATTTTAAGCTTACGGGTGAGGGGCCTGCTGAACTGAATCCGCCGACGCTCGAAGATTGGCCTCAAATCACTTGGGACGCTGCCAAAGGTGCCCGTCGAGTCAACTTGGACACAGTGACGCGTGCGGAGGTTCAAGGATGGCAACCCGGAGAAACGTTACTATTATCCGGTAAAATGCTAACCGGTCGAGATGCGGCGCATAAGCGTATTCGGGATCTGTTTGAAGCTGGCGAGTCATTGCCTGAAGGGGTGGATTTAGCGGGTAAGTTCATTTACTACGTCGGTCCAGTAGACCCTGTTCGCGAGGAGGTTGTTGGGCCAGCCGGTCCAACCACCGCAACTCGAATGGATGGATTTACTGAGATGATGTTGCGGGAAACTGGGCTTTTAGGAATGGTTGGTAAGGCGGAACGTGGACCGGTTGCGATCGACGCCATTCAGCGGTTTGGGGCTGTGTATTTAATGGCCGTCGGTGGCGCTGCGTATTTGGTCTCAAAAGCCATCCGAAAATCTCGTGTTGTGGCTTTTGAAGATTTGGGTATGGAGGCCATTCATGAGTTTGAAGTAGAAGATATGCCGGTAACGGTAGCGGTTGATAGCCAAGGTATATCAGTGCATCAAACCGGCCCAAAGATTTGGCAGGAGAAAATTGGCCTGATCCCGACTCAGACACTTGCTTAGCCATAGGTCGTCATCGAGATTTTGTCAGAGAGTATGGATTGAGTTGACGACGAGTGGTTTGGTCAGGGATCGGTGTAATAAGACAATTGAACTAAACGGTTGTGCAGCCGTCTAAACGTGCGTAAAGAGTTGCATTGGCCAAGTGCCGCCATGCATGAAGGGACGCAAAGCAACCGATATGACGACCAGAACGGCGAGGAATGGGTTAGGTTGGTGGGGTCAAAATAGTAAAAGCGGTAAGGCACTCAATCGGTAAAAAGTTGACCGCCTGGGGTTAAAAGGGCCGAAAACACGTTGAGTGCCCTTGCGATGAGATAATGGTTCAAGTGCAGAAAGCAGGGCTCGTGGTAGACCTAAAATCGGTCTATCGAGTGATAATTGGTAAAAGGAATAGCAGTGACGACAACTCAAAATGGCGGCTCAGTAGATCAGCTCTATCTTAATGCAGAGCAACTGTCTGAAGATTTTTCCCTGTTCCCACGAAAAGAACCGGCGCATGTCGTAAGGGGCTTGCTGACTGAACGCGAGATTAATGCCCAAGTTGAGCGGCTGAAAGCCATGGAAGTCGATGAATATATCGCAGTGACGGTCGCCCCAACCGAAGAGTCGACCCGACCCGGCGCAAAAGCCGTTATTTCTAGCTTGGATGTGCCGGTGAGCAACGAGCAATCGGTCGGCCCCTTTTTTAGTTGTGAGCTGACCCTAGAATTTAGTACTGGCGCGCGAAAAATTGGTGTTATCGCGCAGGAGCGAAGTCATGGCACCGGCGTTTGGGGCCCAGAGCATCATGAGCTTGCTGCGCAAAGAGCCAGCAGTTTTGCGATTCGAAATCTGCCGATTCTGACACTTATGGATACGCCCGGCGCAGATCCGTATGAGGTCGCTAACGCGAACAATCAAGCGCACTCGATTTCACGGTTAATTGCAGAGCTGTGCAATGTGGATGTCCCAACCCTTGGAATCATTATTGGGCAGGGCTATTCTGGTGGTGCGATCCCCTTGGCGGCCAGTAATTTGCTGCTGTGCTTACGGACGGGCGTGTTTAATACCATTCATCCTCGATCGCTCGCAAACCTGGTTCGGCGCTACAACTTGTCCTGGCAAGAGTGCGCGAAATTTGTTGGCGTGTCGTCGTACGAGCTTTATCAGCAGGGCAATATCGATGGCATTGTTGATTTTGATCCAGGGGAAACAAGCAATATCCACCATTTTTTGAACGTGATTGTCACCGGGATTGAGTCGATTGAATCTGGGGCGCGGCAATTTGTGGCAGAACACCCCGAAATTCTGGATCACTACCACCGAAATATTACCCGTTATCTCAATCCGTCAGAATACTTGTCGGCAGTCAATGCCAGTTCAACCCTCAAGTTGCGAACGTCGCCAACCGAGTACCCGAATGTGTTTGGGGTGGCGTATCGTTATTTGCGTTACCTGGGACTCAGGAAGCGAATTAAAGCCACCACCACAACGCAGTACGGTCGTTTGGCGGAGGCCGATATTCCCGAAGGTGAGTTGGCCCAAAGGGTTCACCGAGAACGCCGCAGTGCGTTTTTATCTTGGTTGCAAGATCCTGATTTGATCCTCTATGAAGAGCAGTTGAATAAAGCTTGGAAAGATTTTCAAAACAAGCGGCTACGTCAGTCCGATGAGCAGGGCGCGATCAAGAACTTTATCTTTGGTGAGCCGAAGAAGAACTTTGAGCGCGCGAAGACAGATCTTTCTTTAGAGCTTGGGTTGCACTTATTCAATCGTTGGAAGGGCAGTGCCGAGGCCAACTTATTGGCTTTGGTTGAGCATCTCGAGCACCATGAGAGTCATGGTTTCTTGCTATCGACGTCTGATATTCGAGATGTCAAAGCGTTATTGCATGCGATGTCGACCTCTGAGGAAGCAATGGTTAGTGCGCTCAAAGCGAAGTTTAGTTTTGAAGGTCGCAAACTGTTTGATGCAGCTTTTATCGAGCAAAAAAATACCGATTATTTGAAATCGGCGCTCGCGAGTGAATTGAATTTATTGCTCGAGGGCGCGAGCCTCTATGACCCTGATCTCTTAAGTGGCACGTCTCTATCACTGCAAACGCAAGCACTGGTTCAGCAAGCGCCGAGTGCAAGTAATGCGATCCCACTGAATCGATGCCTTTTAGAAGATGTGCTTTGGTCGCAAATCAAGCGCCAGCAAGAGCGGGACGCCACACCCTCCGAGCAGGATTTAACCATATTGAATTTGCTGTTGGATGCCGATATTGAACCGGGTTTTGTGAGCGAGTGTAAAAACTTGATCGTATTTTCAGCTACCTACAACGTGCTGCTGAACGATTTAGTTTCGATTGCTCGTGAGGCGCAGGATTCAAGAACGTTGACAGAAGCCACCATTGCTCAGCTTTTGTCAAAAGCCGTTGATCAAGTTGCAACCCTACCCTTATTCAAAGGCTACGATGCGGCGGCTATTCAATCAGAATTTGCTGGCTGGACCGAACGTTTGGGTCAATACAGTGAAGCCAGTCAGTTTTTGAAGTCTGTCGAAGAATGGATGCGTGGCATTCACAAAGATAAGTCGGACACTTTGTTCGTTGTGATCAGCCATATCTTTGAGCGTATTTTGCCGGCGTATCATGAGTCAAAGCGATCCGGAAAGCCCTTTTCTGGGCGATTGGAGCCGGTTCGAATTGGTCGGCGTAAAGATTTTTGGAACCGATTGACGATTGCTTATAGGGACTTACTGTTTCATGAGTTGTTAACTCAAGAAAAGCGAGCAAAGAAAACGACCTTTGAGCATCTTGTTGCGCGGTTTATCGACGGTTTTGAAGAAACCAACGGGCACTTGATGTCGGCGAATCCTGTGTCGTTTCCAACCTTTCGGCCGTCGATCGAGTCGGCACTAAAAGCCAATGTGCGTCCCCATGGTCTGGTGACCGGTATTGGATCCTTCAAAGGAGAAGCGGGGCATCATCGAGCTGGATTTGTGATTTCGAATGTTGCCTTCCAAGCCGGCAGTATTGATAACTCAGATTGTGTCCGGGTGTGTAAGCTTTTGGTGGATTGCGCGACGCAGCGACTCCCTGTTATCTGCTTTATTTCAAGTGGCGGTATGCAGACCAAGGAAGGTGCTGCAGCATTATTCACGATGGCGGTCATCAATGACAGAATCACACGTTTTGTCCGAGACAATGACCTGCCGATTGTGATGTTTGGTTATGGTGATTGTACCGGTGGTGCGCAGGCAAGCTTTGTCACTCATCCCCTTGTTCAAACCTACTACTTTTCAGGTGCGAGTATGCCCTTCGCAGGTCAGACTGTCGTCGAGCGAAATCTACCGTTTACCTGCCTATTAAGTAATTATTTGTCGCTAACGCCCGGCGCGATGCAAGGCTTGGTTAAGCATCCGTTCTCGGATGATCTTGATTCGAATCTGCGCAAAGTCGATCCTGCGCTACCAGTTCCCGTAGAAACCGTTACCCAAGTCGTTGACCGGATCATTGCGGGCAGGTTGGGCAGTGAAGCGCCGTTAGCGCAGGAGCCCCCGACGGGTGAGTTTACGCATCGTCCGGTGCAGAAAGTGCTGATTCACGCCAGGGGATGTACTGCGGTCAAGTTGGTGAGAAAAGCCTTAGAAGCTGAGCTTGAGGTTGTTTTGGTTCAGAGCGACCCCGACATGGATTCTGTTCCTGCGGATATGGTGCGCGCGGCCGGTGCAGCGGGAACGGTTGTCCCGATCGGTGGCAATACCTCCGATGAAAGTTACTTAAATGCGCTGAGTATTTTGAATATTGCAGAAGCGCAACAGGTTGATGCGTTGCATCCTGGGATTGGCTTTCTATCTGAAACCCCAAATTTTGCAGCACTGGTGCGACAGAAAGGCATCAACTTTATTGGCCCCAAAGTAATGAGTATGGAGACGATGGGCAATAAATCGAATGCGATCAGCACGACAATGAGTATCAATGTCCCAGTTGTGCCGGGTAGTCACGGCATTATCGATTCCTCTGAACGAGCACTCGAGGTGTCTGAGCGGGTAGGGTACCCGATCTTGTTAAAAGCTGTTCATGGTGGCGGGGGCAAGGGCATTGTTAAGGTCGAGCGACCGGAGCAGCTTCATCAACAATTCCATCAAGTGACGGCAGAGGCCAAAAGCGCTTTTGGTAATGGCGATATCTATATTGAGAAATGCGTTACCTCCTTGCGTCACATTGAAGCTCAGATCCTGCGAGATCAGTTTGGTCATACCCGTGTTATCGGTCTGCGGGATTGCAGTGTTCAGCGCAATAATCAGAAGCTACTTGAGGAGTCCGGCTCGACGCTGTTGTCAGAGAAGCTTCGCGCTGAGGTGCTGGCCTGCGCTGCAAAAATAGCGGATGCGGTGGACTATATTGGTGCCGGCACCGTTGAATTTATCTACGACGTACCCAGCGATGCGATCTATTTTATGGAGATGAATACGCGGCTACAGGTTGAGCATCCGGTTACCGAGGCCGTCACGGGGATTGATATTGTTAAACAGCAGTTTTTAATTGCCAGTGGTGAGAGCGTTGAGCACCTGACTGCGAGTGAAACCGGGTACGGGCTTGAAGTCCGCGTTAATGCCGAGCGCTGCGTGATCGATGGTGATGGAGAGGTCACCTTTATGCCAACACCGGGCAAAATTACCAAGTACCGGTTGCCGGTGAGAGATGATATCGATCTCATCTCGATGGTTGATGAGGGTAAGACTGTGTCGCCGTTTTACGACAGTCTGATTATTCAAATTATTGTCCATGGCGAGAATCGTCTTGACGCCATCGATCGAATGCGAAGCTATCTCGAGACCGTGGTGATTGAAGGCGTCAGCACGAATATCAGTCTGGTCAAGCGCATCTTGAACGATGAGACGTTCCGGGAAGGGGACTACGATACAACCTACTTGCCGAAATTCTTGAGCCGGATTGACGTGCAGGCTTTGATTGATGAAATCGATGAAGCATCCGGCAGTCGCGGAGATGTTGTTGATTTGGATTCCTTGCGGATTGAGGGATCTCAGGAGTTGCGCGTTCTGTCACCATCTACCGGCGTCTTTTATCGAACGCCGTCGCCTTCAGAGCCTGAGTACGTAAATGTCGGTAGTGAGGTAGAGGTTGATGAAGTGCTTTGTGTGCTCGAGGCGATGAAAATGTTCGCGCCGTTTAGACTAACTTCCTGCGCCGGTGCGAGCGGGGCGCTGTATCCCGATGGGCATCGTTACAGAATCAATCGGATCAATGTAAGCAATGGTCAGCAGGTTAACGAGGGGGATTTATTGTTCGTGATAGAGCCCTTGGTCTCAGAATCGATGACGGCGTCCTAGCTAACGGGCTTTAAAAGACAATGTTTAACCGATTCTTTAGAGGTTTCATAAGATGGTTGAAAACCTAGAAACGCTGTTGGCATTGTCTCGATCCGGAACCATGATTGAGGCAAGCACCGAGCTTCGAATTTCTCAATCCGCGGTCAGTAAGCGCATTGCGGCGCTTGAAAAATACTACGATCGGAAGTTGATCCAAAAGAAAGGCCGACGGGTTGAATTAACGCGACACGGTCAAAAGCTTGTCGATAAAATTTCGCCAGTTTTGTCCGAACTTCGAGATCTATTTCTGGAAGATAGTGCGGCCTCTCGAGGAGAGCTGTTGATTGGTGTTTCCGATGCTATTTTATCCTCCTGGGGTGCTCAGGTCTTTTATGACATTAAGCGAGAAATGCCAGAAGTGCAGTTTACCTTTCATGCGCATCGAACGTCCGTGGTGCTAGATCGTATTCGTTCTGGGGAATATATGCTGGGTATTTGTACTGGCTTGGACTCAATTGATACCGACTTACAATCTGAAATCCTAATGCAAGAGCCTATGGTGATCATTCCTTCAGGACTAAAGGCGCTGCAATGGACGCGGGGTGAAACGCTGTCTGTGATTAGTATCGAAGATCATTCGGGCGCTTGGCGGTCCTTTGGTTTGGCGGTTGCTAAGTTGGGCATCGTTCGCGAGGTAGCTTTGGAGTCCTTCTTTAGCGTCGCGCAACTCGCGATAGCGGGTTTTGGTCATGCATTAGTGCCCATTGGTGTTGCTCGGACGCTTGGGGTTTCAGATAAATT
>JABGTE010000181.1 GCA_018647445.1 Gammaproteobacteria bacterium | reverse complement strand
CCGGGACTCGAATAGAATTCCCCGTTAACTTACCCGCGAGTTCTGGCAGCAGTTTGCCCACCGAGCTCGTTGCATTGGATTCGGTCAACACCATATTCAGAGGCGCACTGCGACCGCGTCGTTCCTTTGAATGCGTATTGTCATGGAGGTTCTGATCATCCGTGTAGGCATGTACTGTTTCCATATGGCCATGCTCTATGGTGTAGCGATCATTAATGGCCTTTAATACTGGAACAATGGCATTCGTCGTACACGATGCAGCACCGATAAGCGTATCGGTTGGCTCGATTAGATTTGAATTAACGCCCGATACAATGTTTTTCACAGCACCCTTACCGGACGTGGTGAGTAGCACCTTAGCCGTACCCGGACTGAGCAAATGTTGCGACAAGCCGGCTTCATCTCGCCAGACTCCGGTACTGTCAATAATCAGCGCGTCCTGAATGCCATGTTCCGGATAGTTAATATCGCTCGGATCAGAGGCGTAGATGAACTTGATTGCCATGCCGTTACAAATAAGCACTTGGTTGTCGGCATCGACTCGGATCGTGCCCGCAAAGGGCCCGTGAATTGAATCGCGGCGCAGCAGACTCGCGCGCTTTCTTAAATCTTTTATTGGATCCTTGGGCGGCCTTAAAACAACGGCTTTCGGGACGAGGTTCTGACCACCGCCCGCTTTCTCAATCAAGAGCCGTGTGACCAAACGGCCAATTCGACCAAAGCCGTAAACCACAACGTCCCTTGCTGCGTGCGTAACCTGAGCTTCAACCCCCATAATCTCGGCACAAGCCCGTTTCACATAATCCGGAACGGTGAGGCCCTCCGAATCATCCATATAAGCCCCAGCCAACTTACCGATATCGATATGCGCAGGTGACAAATCCAACGTTGCCAAGACGGCAATCATGGGATGGGTTT
This sequence comes from Gammaproteobacteria bacterium, assembly GCA_018647445.1. Classification (GTDB taxonomy): domain Bacteria; phylum Pseudomonadota; class Gammaproteobacteria; order Pseudomonadales; family Azotimanducaceae; genus UBA9926. The sequence goes on along the minus strand of JABGTE010000181.1, from coordinate 37,840 downwards.
CAAACTCAGACAGTTCGTTCTTTTCAATCTGCCTAACTCGGCGATGAGCTTTCATCATTTCGATGACTGATTGATTGAACAGGGGCACACCATGAATATAGATGACCACGTTACGACGGTAGAGCTGCCCGATCAGCGGAATCATGGCTTCCGCCAGCGCTTCACGTTGCTTCCAATCGGAAAATACTTGGTCGAGTCCGGGTTTGGCCACGGTCATCTCCTCACAATTGTCTTCAATTCTTGTTTTCCGAGCGGCACCGCTCACACGCAATGCCGCATTTTGGTACAACTTGCGTGCACCATCTACCAACCGGGCTCACATTTGGTCTTATAAAAGACCCCTTTCGTCGCTCAGGCGCCATTATAAGGACTCAGCGCTTCGGCGCAATCAAACCGCGTCGAACGAATAAATTTCCGGTGCAAGTAAGCGCAAGCCGTTGTCTTCGCGTACACTCCCGCTCGGACTCCTTTTTTAATTGCGCCTTCTTCTTCATGATCGATCCAGCAACTCAATTTCTCATACAAGCCGATGACATCCCCATACAATCGGATGACATCAGGCGATGGCATGGCCTGCAGGGCGCAGCCTTTGCGCTGGCCATTCACGAAACGGCCCTGACTGAAAACCGATGTATCCTAATCATCGCTGAACATTCTCAAAGCGCGCAAAGACTTCAACAAGAGCTGGCGTTTTTCTCAGGCGGCGCCTACCCTATCGATATTTTTCCGGACTATGAAACCCTAATCTACGACGGCTTCTCGCCGCATCAAGATATTTTATCAGATCGTTTGGCTTTGCTCAGTCGAGCAGCGGTCGACCGCGCCGTGGTCATTGTGCCTGCAGCGACCTTGCTCCTTCGATTGCCGCCTCGGGCATTTTTACTCGGCCACAATTTGAGGCTGCAAACCGGCCAACAATTAGACCTCAGTACCTTAAGACGCCAGCTGCATGCCAGCGCCTATCGGGCGGTCGACACGGTAATTGAACACGGTGAGTTCACGGTCCGGGGCTCGGTCCTCGATCTGTTTCCCATGGGGGCGGCACATCCCTTTCGGGTTGAGTTGTTTGACGATGAGATTGAGTCCATCCGAACCTTTGATCCCGAAACCCAGCTGTCGACGGGGATCACCGAGGCGATCGATACCTTGCCAGCACGAGAGTTTCCGCTGTCTAAAGAGGGTATCCGGTTATTTCAGGATCAATGGCATGAGCAATTTGGCGGCAATCCCCGGGACTGTCGAATCTATCAGGATGTCGCTCAAGGCCAAGCACCGGCGGGTATCGAGTATTACCTACCGCTGTTTTATACCGAAACCGAAACGCTCCTGAATTACCTACCGGCGGATCTACTGCTAATCACCGAAGCCATTGCCAATCCCATCCAAAGCTATTGGGAGACCGCAAAATCCCGCTATGAAAGTTTGCGCTATGACCTTGAACGACCGATATTACCGCCCGAGGCCTTACTCCTAGCTGAGGATGAGCTCATGGGTCTGCTAAAGGCCTTTCCGCGTCTCGATAGACTGGAAACCTTTCGCAAAGGTGCGCGCACCTTCGATACCTTGCCCGCGCCAGATCTTGGCATTGAAGATCGCGCGGAGGATCCGTTTCACCGATTAAGAGCGCACTTTGCAACGCAAAACGCGCGGATCCTAATCAGTGCTGAAACACCCGGCCGGCGAGAACTAATTGATCAGCTACTAAGAACCGCGGGCCTTGCGCCAAAAATGGTAAGCTCCTGGCTGGATTTTATAACCTCTGATGCCCCACTCTGCATTAGCATCGCACCAATTGACCGGTCGATGTGCCTGCCGGAACACCGCTTGATCCAAATCTCGGAGCCGCAGCTGTTCGGCGAGCGCGTCTTACAGGCGCGGCGGCGGCAGAAAGAGCGCGACCAAGCAGAGGAGCTGGTCGTTCGAAGTTTGACCGAGCTGTCCGAAGGCGCCCCAGTTGTGCATTTGGAGCATGGCGTAGGACGCTACCAGGGGTTGATTACGCTCGAAATTGATGGCCAAACCAATGAATTCCTAGCGCTTTTATATCAAGAAGAAGCCAAGCTGTATGTGCCAGTATCCGACCTACACCTCATATCCCGCTATACTGGCGCTGACAAAGACCTTGCCCCCTGGCATCGCCTAGGCAGCGATGTCTGGCAAAAGGCAAAGCGAAAAGCGGCTGAGCAAATCCGGGATGTCGCCGCCGAGTTACTAGAGCTGTATGCTCGGCGCGAGGCCAAGCTGGGCTTTGCCTTTCCAGAGCCAGATACCGAATTTGACCAATTCGTTCGCGCCTTCCCTTTTGAGGAAACCGCCGACCAAATGAGCGCCATTGAGGCGGTTATTGCGGATCTCTGTAATCCGAAACCGACCGATCGATTGATCTGCGGCGATGTCGGTTTTGGTAAAACGGAAGTGGCCATGCGCGCGGCTTTTCTTGCGATCCAAGGCGGCAAACAGGTTGCTATATTGGTGCCCACGACACTCCTTGCTGAGCAGCACCTGCAATCCTTTCGCGACCGCTTTGCGGACTGGCCGGTCAGAATCGAGAGTATCTCGCGCTTTAAAACCCGCAAGGCGCAAGACCAAGTGATTGCGGCACTTGACACAGGCCAAGTCGATATCGTCATTGGGACCCATGCCCTAATCCAGGACCAAATTCGCTTTAAAGATCTGGGTTTATTGATCATCGATGAAGAACATCGCTTTGGCGTTCGACAAAAAGAACGGATCAAAGGGTTGCGCGCCGACGTCGATGTGCTTGCAATGACGGCAACACCGATCCCACGCACCTTAAACCTGTCGATGACTGGTCTCAGGGATCTCTCGATCATTGCGACGCCCCCCGCCCGGCGCCTATCGATTAAAACGTTTATCCGAGCGCGAGAGCTCGGCATTGTCAAAGAGGCGATTCAACGGGAACTGTTGCGCGGCGGCCAGGTTTATTACCTCCACAATGAAGTAAAAGATATCGAACGGGTTGCCGATGAACTCAAGCAGCTCGTACCCGCTGCGCGGGTCCTTGTCGGCCATGGCCAAATGCGCGAAAAGGAACTCGAGCAGGTGATGTCGGATTTTTATCACCAGCGAGCCAATATTTTGGTCTGCACCACCATCATTGAAACCGGCATCGACATTCCAAATGCCAATACCATCATCATGGATCGCGCTGACAAATTCGGGCTCGCTCAAATCCATCAGCTTAGGGGCCGCGTTGGTCGATCGCATCACCAAGCTTATGCCTATCTACTAACGCCTGAAAGCGGCGCGCTCACCAGCGATGCCGAAAAACGGCTGGAGGCGATCGCCGCGGCAGAAGACCTCGGCGCCGGGTTCATTCTCGCGACCCACGACATGGAAATCCGGGGCGCCGGTGAGCTCTTAGGCGAATCCCAAACCGGTAACATGACCGCTATCGGTTTCGGCCTTTATATGGACATGTTAGACCGGGCTGTGATTGCCTTTAAAAACGGCAAACAAATTAACTTTGATACCGACGGCGAAGACAGCACCGAAATTAAATTGCATTTGCCTGCTTTAATTCCCGATGATTATTTGCCGGATGTCCAAATGCGTCTCGTGCTGTACAAGCGCATCTCGAATGCAAAAACCACCGATGGGCTACGCGCCCTCCAGGTTGAGATGATCGACCGATTTGGGCTATTGCCAGAACCTGTAAAAAACTTGTTCCGAGTCACCGAAATCAAATTAATCGCAGCAGACCTCGGCATCAACCGAATAGACCTGGGGCCACGAGGCGGCAAAATAGATTTTCTTCAAAACACCAAAGTACCCGCCGAACGCGTGATTGAACTGGTGCAAAAGCAGTCGCATCGTTACAAATTTGCCTCTGCCAACCGGATCGCAATTGTGGATACAATAGACGATCGTGAAAAACGGTTTAAATTAATTGAAAACTTATTGGAACGATTTCTTGCGACCTAACGATCGGAACTGCACTTGGGCACAGCGGCACATGTTCTTGCGTTGCAATTTTTTTGCGCGCTCAACGTCCTCACTATCCCAAAGTTTGCTCCGCCTGGTATTGATTACGGCCGGTTTAGGGGGAAGCCTAAGCACGAGCGCTTCAGAGTCTCAGGCTGAACGATGGTACCAAGTCGAAGTCATTGTCTTTAAACGGCTAAATGCGCCAGTTGATGCCCCCACCTCCGGCGCGACGAGCCCCACGTTTCCGCAACCACTTTTTGCTGTGTCGCCCCACGAGATGAGTGATGCGGCGCCGATGCTAATCGAGCAGGCACTCTATCTGCATCAGGGGGGTGGATTGAGTGGTCTTGCCAACGGCCTAACCCCAACTGAATCTTTGACGCGCACCCCAACCACCACCTTTAAATTCGCCCGCTTTGCGAAAGGCCCTCAGTATCGCGCCCTCGTCGCAGCTCACGCCCAACAGCGTCTTCAGGCCCTGCAGCAGGGCAATATAACGCCGGTTGAGGACTCATCTCTCGACCCGCAGACCTTGGCCATTCAAGCCGTTTTATCCCAAGAAAACTTTGCCTTTCGAGCCGTTGCCGATGCGGACAGAAACCTTGCAGGGGCAGCGCGATCGATTCGGCGCTCGAAGGATTATCGAATGCTGCTGCATCAGAGCTGGACCCAGCCGATTGACGCCCAAAGCACCTCGATTCTGCTGCAGGGCGGCGATCAGTTTGGCGATCAGTTCGAATTGGAAGGAACCTTATCGGTGCGCCGAAGTCGCTTTCTGCATGTGGCAACCGATCTTTGGTTGACCCGGTTCGAAGCAACCGGGTCAACGACGAACCCCTTTCAGGATCATCCGATGGCCGAGACGTATCCTGCGTTAATCCTCGCGGCCGCGCGCGGTCAAAATCATGAGCCGGGATATCGCTATCACATGGCGCAGCAACGCAGATTGCGATCCAACGAGGTGCATTACCTTGATCACCCGCAATTCGGCATCATTTTAGAGATCCGGCCGGCCGAAGCTGCACGCCCGTTGTAATCATCTTAGCGCCGCGTAGCCTGCAGACGAAACCGTCTTTCAATCACCCAGACGCGACCCGGGACTTAAACCGGTGGTGTTGATAGCAGTTCAGCCAAAACCAATTTGACCCAAGAGAGCCCCTGGTTCATGGCTTCATGAATTTCAGCTAACGCAATGTCTCGATCAGCCATGCCGGCCCCGGGATTAACCGTCACCGAAATGCCAGCGTAGGGCAGCTCAAGCTCGCGCGCTAGGGCCGCTTCCGGCATTGCCGTCATGCCAACGATACTACAGCCATCATTCCGCAATCGTCGAACCTCAGCCTTGGTTTCCAAACGCGGCCCCTGGGTACAACCATAAACCCCCGAAAGCACCGCTTGCATCTCTTTATGACTCTCCGCCACTTCCGCAACGGCAGCAAGCAATTGAGTGCGGAACAACGCGTCATAGGGATGCGTAAAGTCGATATGATGAATCTCATCTTCAAAAAAAGTCAGGGCGCGACCATAGGTGTAATCAATGATCTGATCCGGCACAACCAAACAGGGCACGTTCAGGTCTTCGCTTACCGTTCCGACAGCCGTCACGGCCAATATCTGCGACGCGCCTAGTATCTGCAGTGCTTTTAAATTGGCCCGGTAATTAATTTTATGGGGTAGAAATCTGGCGGGCATGCCGTGGCGCGGTAAAAATAAAATAGCCTGACCTGCCAAGCGCCCTGATTGGATCTCAGCCTGTCCAAAGTCAGTATCAACAACATGGTCTTTGGTCTCGGTCAAACCTGCAAAGGCTCCGAACCCCGTCCCGCCGATGACTGCGAGTGTCATTGTGCGGATGCTCGATGGGTCAGTCGCTTGAGATTACTAATGGACATCAGGTGCGCGTATATCCAGCTGAGTTCACCCGAACGAAACAGGCTGAGTACAACCTCGTCGCTGAGCGCCAGAAGTTTCTTTTCGTCAACTACCATCAACCCTTTTAAGTGAGTCTCGGCGGCATTCTCATCTTTCACAGTGGCGGACACTTCCGTCATCAGATCATTGGCTTTTAGCAGTGACACAAACCGTTTAGTGCGATCAAACTGCCGCTGAAACTCGCCCAGAAATTCCATTGCCTTTGAGAGAATCGGCTGGGTCTCACCATTTTCGAACAAAGCCTCACCGCTCGTCTGACTAAAGCCGGAATAAGCCTCATCAATACAAACAACCGGCTCTGAGCCGGGTCCGTCCGCCAAAACAAACGGATATCGCCGCACAAATGCCGGGACATAGTGATCTGGCAGCCAGTGCCCTTTTTCGTCTAAATAAAGGTTTCCCGTGGCGCGCAATCCCAGCAGTGCCACCGGCACATCATCTTCACCAGCTTTGGCAAACACAATGGGATAGTCTTTGGAGGCTTCAACAAATTCGATGCCAGCGAGCACCACGGAGTTAATTTTGTCAGCGAACTCGTACCGGAGTTCAGTGCGATCTAATTTCCAATCGGCATGGGTAATATTGCTGAGCGGCACGGGTTTTTCATAAAATAACATTTCAGGCATAGCATGACCCTTTGGTCGAATTAGTTAAATCAGGTCTAACCAAGCATCAAGGCTCAGGCTGAACCTTCTCGAGATGAATGGTTGACGTCGGGAAGGCAATTTCCGCACCATACCCCGCAATGATGTCTGCGATTTCCAGCAAGATTTTTTGTTTCACACCGTGGTACTCGACCCAATTGACGGTTTTAGTAAAGGTGTAGATGAAAAAATCAACGCTCGACGCATTGAACGCATCGAAATTAACGATCAAGGTTTTAGCCTGATCGATGTCTTCGTGTTTAGAAAGCAGCGCGTGTACATCCGCCACAATCGCTTGCATCTTACTCAAATCACTATAGCGAACCCCAATCGTTTCAAAAATCCGGCGATTCAGCATTCTGGATGGGTTTTCTAATGAGATCGTCGAGAACATCGAGTTCGGAATGTACAAAGGACGCTGACTGAAGGTTCTGATTTCCGTCAAGCGCCAGCCAATTCGAATCACGGTGCCCTCAATATCGCGGTCCGGACTTCTAATCCAATCGCCCACCTTGAACGGGCGATCCAAATAAATCACCAAGCCACCAAAAAAATTCGCGAGCAAGTCTTTTGCCGCAAAACCCACTGCAATGCCACCGATGCCACCGAAGGTCAGAACCCCTGAAATACTCAGGCCGAGGGTTTGCATCGCCATCAGAGCGGCCGTAATAAAGACCGATATCCGCACAAGCTTTGCAATGGCGGTCACCGTCGTTTCATCGCCCCCAGAACGAAGATAGGCGGCTTCCAATTCCCGAATGAGGTGCGCGAGGAACAAGGTCACCAGACCAATAAACGCCAGGTAACGCACAATCCCAATAAATTCAATCTGAGACTCACTTCGAGCCTCGGCCACCAACTCCGCGGCCAGCGACAAACCGACGATCCAAATCAAAACATTCAGGGGCCGTCTGATCGTCCGCAGCAAGGCATCATCCCAGGGGTTTTGGGTTTGCGTCACCCGAGCCATCAAGACCAGCAACGTTCGTCGACTGGCATAACTAAGAAGCGCCGTTGCCAAAACAATGCCGAAAACGCTGGCAACCAGCGGGTCGCTCAGCCAGACGCTGGAGAATGCCATCAATTCCTCTAAGGTATTCATTCGCCTGCCCTACCTTGGCTCAATCTTGTTTGCATCCCGTAATCAACGATCCGACTTTAAGCGGATCGGATGATAGTCCGAGGCCACACCTATTGGGGTCGCACGGGGAGGTGGACGGCTTAAGTCAACAGTGCGGCCAGCGTCCAGCGTGTCCCCCTGTTTCATCACAGACGTTTGACGGCCCTTTAGCTCCGCTGCAGCCGGCGCGGCAAGCGGTTCGCTGTTTTTTTGACCCGATCCCGGAACGACTGCGGCAACCAGTGCTTGGTTCATAACAACCCCGCCAACCCCCGCCACGTTTTCGCCGTCGGTATCGAGCTCAAAACCCCAGGTCCGGTTATAGACCGTTTCGCTGAGTAACGCTGTCGTCCGAGCTTGTGCATCATCTGTGACACCTGGATCAATCAACGCACGATGAACGCCCCGCCCATTTACGACGGCTGTTTGTACATACCCCGATTGGCCCGTGAGTTCCTGCACCTCGCGCGCGACCTGCTCGGCGGTCTCGGCATCTGAAAAGCTCCCCAAACCCCAGACGAGCTGATCGCTAAGCGCCACTGTCGGCGCCAAAACCAGCACCAAGGGAAGGCTCAGCTTTAAAAAAATTGCGGCTGGGGTCTGCCCGCCAGCAACTTGCTTTGACTCAAAATTCATCAAACCCGCCTCCTCAATCCTTTGCTTCGACACTATAGCCCCGAAATTCTAGAAATCAACGTTGGGGTCAAATCAAGAAATTTAGCTTGCTTGGATTTTTATACTGTATATAATTCCAGCGCTGTATAAATAAACAGACTCCGTGCACCGCGTACAACCAGCGTTTCTCGGGGACTATGACAAGAGCGAGCACACTATGATCAAACTCACGCACCGTCAAAGCGAAGTCCTCGACTTCATTAAATCCTACTTAGAGGAAACCGGCTATCCACCAACTCGGGCCGATATTGCACGTAAACTTGGATTCAAGAGCGCGAATGCGGCCGAAGAACACCTGAAGGCACTTGCGCGAAAAGGCGCGATCGAAATGATTCCAGGCACCTCCCGAGGCATCAAACTACCAGAGAATCTGGGCTTGCCCATCATTGGTCGGGTCGCTGCAGGTAATCCGATTTTGGCGCAGGAGCACATTGAGGATCATTGTGAAATTCCGTCCAGCTTCTTCAGCCCGGCTGCGGACTACATGCTGGTGGTTCGAGGCGACAGCATGATCGATTGCGGCATTTTAGATGGCGATTTATTAGCCGTGCACAGCACCCAAACGGCCAAAGCTGGGGACATAGTGGTAGCGCGAATTGATGATGAAGTCACGGTTAAGCGCTTTCAAAAAGGCAAGCAGAGCCATCAGGTGACGCTCCTACCTGAAAACCAGGACTATCAGCCCATTGAAGTTGATTTAAGGACCTGCCAATTCGCCATCGAAGGTTTGGCCGTCGGCGTTATCCGGCACTAGCTGCGATCGAGGCCCGTCCGTACCCGAACCGAATCACTCGCGATCGTTTAAAGACAAGGAGATCAAATTCTGCTTGGATAGAAAAATTCTGTTCAAGCCCACGTAATCTCACTCAAATTAGGGCTCGACCGCGCGCATTTTGTCGTCCCTATGTTAGTTGAAAAAATTCGTTAATCGTTTCAAGACAATAACGCCAAGCCCCGTTGCGCCATAGCTAACAAGTGCCATAGCTAACGAGTGCCAGTTGAAAGATGTCTTGGACATCCATCAGGCTGAAGTAAGTCCACAATTGGCGTCTCAGTTGATTATTGGCGTTAAAGCGCTATTCCGTGCCTTTTGACTTGGCGGGCGCCTTTTTCTTAGCAACCACCTTCTTCTTCGCCGCCGCCTTCTTCTTCACCGCCGCCTTTTTCTTAGCAGGCTTTGCTTTTTGAGGCGTCGGCGCAAGGGTTTCGACCCAAACGCCTTTGGTTTCATCAAAGTCGGCTCGCCAACCCGAGGCTTTTCCCTTCTCAATTTCGGTCGCCAAGTAATGCTCTTTGGTTTGCCTGCCAAACTTCACAAGCGCTCGGCGATCTTGGGGGTCCTTAACCGGCGCCCGCATCAGGAATTGATATTTCGGATCAATTTCATTTTGATGCGGCAACAGCTCGTCTAAATAAGGCGCTCGGGTTTCGCGGTTTTTAGGAAACTGGCTAGCCGCAAGAAACAAACCCGCGGCGCCATCGCGCAACAAATAATGGTCTTCTACTTTTTCACACGCCAGTTCTGGCATCGCAACTGGATCCATCTTGGGGGGCGCCGCTTCGCCATTGCGCAGGAGTTTTCGCGTGTTTTTGCAGTCTTCGCCGGTGCAGCCAAAATATTTACCAAAACGTCCGGTTTTGAGCTGCATTTCAGCACCGCACTTATCACACTCGACGGTCGGGCCCTCATAACCGCGAATTTTGTATTCGCCAGCCTCAAACTCGAAGGTACTACAATCTGGATTGTTGCCACATAAATAGAGCTTCGTGTTTTTGTCGATCAAATATTCAGTCATGGCGGTCTGGCATTCTTGACAGCGGCGCTTCTTGAGCAAAATCCTGGACTCTTCCTCATCATCACCGGTTGCACTCACCACCTCATCGCCCGGGATCAAATTAATCGTCTGTTTGCAACGCTCCTTCGGCGGCAGGTCATAACCCGAGCACCCTAGGAACACACCCGTACTCGCTGTTCGGACATTCATGGGGCGCTCACAGAGCGGGCAAGGCTTACCAATAATCGACGGCTGGTTTGATCGCATGCCGTCGTCTTGATCAGAGGCTTTTTCCAGTTTTTCTGAAAAATCTGAGTAGAAATTATTTAGCGTCTCTTTCCAATTTTGATCACCACTGGACACTTGGTCCAGCGCATCTTCAAGATTGGCTGTGAATCCAAAATCCAATAAGTTGGTAAAGTTTTCATTCAAACGGTCGGTCACCAGCTCGCCAATTTTTTCAGCGTAAAACCGCTTGTTGCGCAAGGACACATATCCTCGATCTTGAATGGTGGTAATGATCGACGCGTAGGTGGAGGGCCTTCCAATGCCACGCTTTTCGAGCTCACGAACCAGGGATGCCTCACCAAAACGAGCCGTTGGTTTTGTAAAATGTTGGATTGGGTCCAGGTTGAGCAAGGTCAGCTTCTGACCGATTTTAAATTCGGGTAACGCCGGCTCTTCTTCCTTTTTTCCGGCCGAGGCCTGGACCCGGGTATAGCCATCAAATCGTAGAATTCGACCGCGTACGCGAAGCTCAACGTCGCCCCGATTAACCGTCACTGCCGTTGATAGATAATCGGCATTCGGCATTTGACACGCGACAAACTGCCGCCAGATCATCTCGTAGAGCCGTTCAGCATCGCGCTCCATGTTGTTCAGCAAGGTTGCTTTAATGCGAACATCTGACGGTCGAATCGCCTCATGAGCCTCCTGCGCGCCATCTTTACTGCTATAGCGGCGAGGTTCCGTCGGTAAATAAGTTTGACCGTAGTCTCGTTCAATCAACGCTCGACAATTTTCAATTGCGTCATTGCTCAAGTTCGTCGAGTCTGTACGCATATAAGTGATGTAACCCGCTTCATAAAGCCGCTGAGCCATCATCATGGTTTTCTTCACGCCGAAACCCAAGCGCGTGCTCGCAGCTTGTTGCAACGTTGACGTAATAAATGGCGCGTTAGGCCGCGTTTGGGTCGGCTTATCCTCGCGTGCTGCAACCTCAAAAGCGCCCGCGTTCAAGACATCCATTACCGATTCGACCGCTTGCCGGTTCGTTGGCTTAAATGGTGCTCCCTGATTGCGTACAACTTGGAACTTGGCCGCGCCTTCTGGATTTTCTAAACTGGCAAAAAGATCCCAGTACTCTTCTGGGATAAACGCCCTGATTTCGCGCTCTCGTTCAACCAACAACTTTACAGCAACCGACTGAACGCGCCCGGCTGATAAACCCCGTGCGATCTTACTCCACAGCAGCGGGCTCACCATGTAGCCAACCACCCGATCAAGGAAACGGCGCGCTTGTTGCGCATTCACGCGATCGATGTCAATTTCACCCGGTTGCTCAAAGGCCGCTTGAATGGCCTTTTCCGTAATTTCGTTAAACACAACCCGCTTATATCGGTCGGGATCACCGCCAATCGCTTCTTTTAAGTGCCAAGCAATGGCCTCGCCCTCTCGGTCCATATCTGTTGCGAGATAAATCTCATCTGCCGTTTTCGCCAATTTCTGAAGCTCGCTCACCACCTTTTCTTTGCCCGGCAAGATTTGATAGTTCGCTTTCCAGTCGTTGTCCGGGTCAATCCCCATCCGTTTAATCAATTGTTGGCGGGCCTTAGCCTTTTTGTGTGCAACCTTTTTCTCAGGCGATAACTTTCGTGTCTTAGCCGCCTCTGCCGCCCGCGCCTTCGGGTCTACAACAGTGCCTTGGCCACTGACTGGTAAATCTCTGATATGCCCGACGCTCGACTTCACGATAAAGTCGTTTCCGAGATACTTATTAATGGTCTTCGCCTTTGCGGGCGACTCGACGATTACGAGTGCTTTTGCCATGAAATAACCACTTTATGCGCGCCACCATTAGTGACACTAACCATTTAACAATGCTTCCAAACGCGCCATCCTGGCGGCCTGCCCTGCACCTATGAATCGGTGCGTCTTGATACTGCCATCCAATGCCGACCTAGCCTAAACTCTCAGAGCCGATGCCTAATATTTACTGTCTCATCCGCAATGCCGGCTCATTCACGTTGAGCGGCCCACTTACCAATGACCGGTCCTTTAAGTAGCTGCGCCAACGACAAGTAGCTGCGCCAACGACGCTTAATTCAAACCTTGTGAGACCCTTTTACAAGGTGTTACGTGTAGAATGAAAAAACTGATGTTTTCCGCCGCCCTTTCATTCAGCCATCCAAAGATTCCAACGTTGAGCCAATACATCCAGCCTGTAGACGCGATCAAAACCCTCTAAACGGTTATTTTGATCACATTCTGTAGCCGCTATCCTTTTTTACTACACCCGCTGAGCAACCAACTTGTCAACCCTTACCTGCTCAATCAGCCTTAGAAATCGATGAAAACTCCGCGAGCCATTGTAGGCCCTCTTCAATAAACGTAAAGATTTTTTCTCCCATTTGGTGATCCGGCTGTTCAATCCAATAAACGTTAAGCTGCCGTCCATCCCAAATAATCTGGTGAACTGTCGTCGGTAGCGACGCCGCATACTGCCCGAGAAACGCACGGCACGGCGCAGACAATGACGCATCCGTTATGCTGTGAAACGCATCCGGGCTTAAAGGATTCTGTCCGGGTGTCCTTTGAACTTGAAAGGCCGGGAGCGTCGCAGAGCTTGAATTCAGACGGCTAAGTCCTTTGTAGGCCGCTACCTGAAGTTTTGCAGGTAATGCTCGCCCCGTACTGGTGCGATACTTATCTTGATCCGGGCTGGGGTCATCGATCGTTGTCAACTCAACTGAAATCCCTCTGGCCATGGCAGCACGTCGAACAGCCATAATCTGCTTTTGGGATTTACCCGGAAGAATCGACACAATCGGCGCGATGAGCATCAGCAACACCAATCCAATGAACAGGTAAACCATATCCGCTTTCTCCTACTTGAGCTCATTTTTTGACAGCCAATTCATCGGACATCCATCTATTGTATGCTGCTACGGAGTCGGGTAAGTTTCCTTAAAGTCTATGCGAGAACTCAGTATGCAAGCCGCATTTAAACACATTCTGATCGCTGTAGATCTTACGGAAGATGCCCGAAGCGTGGCTCAAAAGGCTTGTGCGCTTCGTACAGCATTCGGTGCGAACTTGAGCTGTACCCATGTCATAGAACCCTTGAGCCTTGCTTATGGCGGGGATGTGCCGATGGACCTTTCTACCATCCAAGACCAATTACAAGAGACTGCTAAAATTCAGCTCGATGAATTCGCGCAAACTTTGGATATCCCCAGCGAAAACCGCCATTTGGTGTACGGACGACCCGAGACTGAAATCCACAGTCTCGCGGAAGAACTTGGGATTGATCTCATCGTCGTTGGCAGCCACGGTCGCCATGGCTTGGCCTTGCTGCTCGGTTCAACCGCCAACGGCGTCCTGCAAGGCTCACCTTGCGACGTATTAGCCGTGCGGGTGGGCGATTAAAACCCGCCAGCACGCTCGATCAACTTAGTGCGACCCGTTATGCTCCGTAAGCTGTATATTTTCTGGCTCATTGCCCTCGCCCTCTTATCAAGCATCAGTCTAACCGCTCAAGCCAATCCATCCCGGCAAGCCGCCGTCACCTTCGGGATCGAAATGCAACGATTTCGACAGCGCGCGGTGTTTCTAGAAGCGAGACGAGTGGCCCGCCGCGGTAAGCTCAGCGCGCTTAAACCACTGCTCGAAACCCTCGGTGATTACCCCTTACGAAGCTACATAGAATATGAAGCCCTGCTAGCTAGACCCTATTCATCGGATGAGGCGGTTCAAGCCTTCATTGAAAATCACCCCAACTCCCCAATCAGCACCCAGCTCCGCCGCGCTTTCGCGGAGTATCGACGTGACCAAAACCGCTCGAAAAGCTTTTTACAGTTCCACAGAACTGATGACGGCGATGTTGAAAACCAATGTTTCAGGGCCAGTGCGCTCTGGAATCTCGAACGCACTCAAGAAGCCATGGCCACGACACAGGCCCTTTGGCTGTACGGTCGCTCGCAGCCAAAGGGTTGCGATAAAGCCTTCAGTCGCTGGCGTCGAGCAGGTGGCTTGACAAGGGCTCTGGCCTGGCAGCGTTATGAACTGGCGATTCTCGGGGGCGAAGATCGACTAGCCGCCTATCTTGAGCGAACCCTCTCAGAGGACCAGCGCACGTTAGCACGCCAATTGATCCGATTAAGACAGCGGCCAACCCGCACGGACCGCTATAAAACCGTTGATTTCAAAGATCCGGAACAGCGAGCACTGGCCGACTCAGCTCTAAAGACATTCATTAAAAAGCGCCCGGGTGAGGCCTTGGGACTCATTGCTGACCTGAAAGAGTCGGGGCGCCTGGAGCCCACCCAAGCCCTCGAATATAATTACGCTGCCGTCTTAAGATTGATCCGGGAAGACAATTTGGCACTCAACGATGCGTCGATTCCTGCCGCGCTGAGAACCAACCCGGATTTAATAGAGGCCAGCCTTATCCAGCTAATCAAAGCCGGACAATTCAACGCCTTGTCGACGCGTCTTAGCCAATTGCCTGAATCCGCTCGAGGCACCTTGCGATGGCAATATTGGCAAGCCCGAGCTGATCTTAGCAGCCCGAACACTCGCGCCCAGGACTCCGCTCGGGCACGTTTTGAGCGCCTAGCAACCGAACGCGACTATTATGGGCACCTCGCCGCGCAATGGCTCGGCATCCCTGGCAGCTTGGCAGACCAAAGCTCCACCATCGCACCCGAGAAACTGCTCGATCTCGCCGCCGCCCCAACCGCCCAGAGAATTTACGAGCTGATAGCATTGGGTGAGACCCTTGAGGCTCGCCGAGAATGGTTTCAATTGATTAAACCCTTTTCAAACACCGAACTCCGTATTGCGGCAGCACTCGCAAGCCAGTGGCAATGGCATGACATGGCGATTGCAACGCTCGCCCAAGCGCAAGCTTGGGATGAGGTCCTCGAGCGCTTCCCACGACCTTACGCCGAGCGCTTTACAGAAGCTGCCCGCACCCGAGGCGTGCCGGTAACCCTTGCTATGGCAGTCGCCCGCCGTGAAAGTGGTTTCTGGACAGAAGCACGCTCGCCAGTGGGCGCCGAGGGTTTAATGCAACTCATGCCTCGCACGGCGCGAAGCGTTGCGAAGTCGATAGACTTAGATGACGCAACGAATTTGGTTCTGACCCAAGCCGATATCAATATTAAACTCGGCACAGCGTACCTTGGTCAGCTCTTACAGCGCTTCGACGATAACCGAATTTTAGCCCTGGCTGCCTACAATGCCGGACCCAGCAGAGCGAAGAAATGGTATGCCAATCCGAAGCCCGTTGATGCCTTCATCGAGAGTATTCCGTTCGCTGAGACCCGCGCTTACGTGAAAGCCGTCCTGCTGTATGCTGCCATCTACGCGCAGCTGAACGGCCTACCCGAGCCACTCCTGTATCCCTACGAAATTGAACAGTTCAGTCCGAATGATTCCTTACCGATAGGACCCGCGGTATTTAACAAAACCTCAAGGCCCGAAGGCTTGACGTTGAATGATGCCCTCACACCCCAAGGCTTAAAATAATGTTTTTTGATATTGGCGCAAACCTTACTCACAGTGACTTCAAAGATGACCTCTCCACAGTGATCGACCGAGCCAAAGAGGCGGGTGTACTGCAAATGGCCGTGACAGGCGCCAGTCTCGACGGCTCGAAACAGGCGGTTGCGTTATCCGAACAGTTCGAGGCACTTTTTGCCACGGTGGGCGTTCACCCCCATCATGCCGAGGAGATTAATGAGGACACGCTTGAGACGCTCAAAGCGCTTGCAGGCCAGGAACGCGTCGTTGCTATCGGCGAAACCGGGCTCGATTATTTTCGGGATTTTACGCCTAGGGGTCAGCAGCGTAAGGCCTTCGAAGCCCAATTAGCCCTCGCTGCAGAACTGGGGAAACCATTGTTTCTTCACGAGCGAGATGCCGCCGATGACTTCACCGCAATACTCACAAAATATCGTGACCGACTCGACTCTGTCGTTGTTCATTGCTTTACCGGAAATGCTCAAACGCTGTCGCGATACCTTGACCTTGATTGTCATATTGGCATCACCGGCTGGATTTGCGATGAACGCCGTGGCAGCCACTTACACAGTCTCATCTGTGACATCCCCAGCAATCGCTTAATGATCGAAACCGATGCGCCCTACCTGCTGCCCAGAACCCTAAAACCCAAGCCAAAACATCGCCGATGTGAGCCGGCGCATTTGGTTGAAATTTGTCGGTTCGTTGCGGCACTTCTAGACAAGCCCGCGGCGCAAATTGCGGCTGAAACAACCCAAACTGCTCAGGCGTTTTTTAAACTATGATTACTGTTCAACTTTACACAACCCTCGGCTGTCATCTCTGTGAACAAGCGTTAGCGCTCTTAAATGAGCTGCATGCTGAACTGGATCTATCCATCGAGACAGTCGAAATCGCCGAATCAGACGAACTCGTCGAACGCTACGGCATCCGCATTCCTGTGGTCACTCGGACGGGCTCATTAAAGGAACTCGGCTGGCCATTTAATGACCTCATGCTCAAGGCTTTTCTGACAGAGGCTTCGTCTTAACGGCGCAGGGTCAAGGCACGTAAAATGGCAAATCGTAATAAACCGTGAGGCCCGCCCACAAGCAACACGCAATTAGGGCTTTGAGCGCCGCCATACGCGGCCCTTACCGCAATACCGCCTTAGCCTTGGTTTGTACTGGGACCCAATGCGGGTAAATGATAATCTTCTGGGACCGCCTTAAGGATTCACGTATGCCGTTGAAAACTATCACGACCGATCTGTGCTTTGCCGAAGGACCGCGCTGGCATGACGGGGCACTTTGGTTTTCTGATATGCATGACCATGTGGTGTGCCGGATTGATGCCGATGGCGTCAAAACTGTGGTTGCCGAGGTACCCGAGCAGCCATCAGGGCTGGGCTGGTTACCAGATGGCCGTTTACTCATCGTGTCCATGCGTGATCGGTCAATTTTAGTTCAGAACGAACGCGGGCTCGAGGTTTGGTGTGACCTGTCATCGCTGGCGAAACACGACTGCAACGATATGGTTGTCGACGCGCTCGGTCGCTGTTGGGTAGGCAACTTCGGGTTCAACCTGCATGCAGGCGATACCATGACCACTACTGAATTGATTTTAGTTCGGGGGCAACACCAAGCAGAAGTCGCGGCACGCGATCTATTTTTCCCAAATGGCAGTGTCATCACACCCGATGGCAGCACCTTGATCGTTGCTGAGACCTTTGCTGCCTGCCTTACCGCTTTCGATATTGCGCCCAGTGGTCAACTCTCAAACCGAAGAATTTGGGCGCAGCTTGAAGGCGCAGTACCCGATGGTATTTGTCTAGATGCCGCTGGCGGAATCTGGGTCGCCTCGCCGACAAGCCAAGAATGTCTGCGCGTCATAGCAGGCGGTGAGGTGACGGATCGCATCAAGGTAGAAGATCAAGCCTTCGCTTGTATGTTGGGCGGCGAAGATGGCCGCAAACTATTTATTTTAACGGCCGCAAACTCGGCGCCTGAGGCTTGTAGGCAAGCGCGATCTGGAAAAATCGTCTGCACCGACGTGGCATACGCGAGGGCCGGATGTCCGTAGCGCCAACGCGAGACCTGAAGGTCGCCCTGCTCAGTGGCGGTGCGTCTCAAGAGGCAAGCGTCTCAAGAGTTAGCGCTGAAAGTGTTTTGGCGGCGCTAGCGCCGCATTATCCGAGCCTCGTCAATATAGAGCTAAATGCGTCGGTCGTAACCGCCCTGCAGGCATTTCAGCCGGATATTGTGTTCCCCGTTCTGCATGGCCCGCCCGGAGAAGACGGCACGGTTCAAGGGCTACTCGAGATGTTGGGCATCCCCTATGTAGGCTCCGACGTCCACGGTAGCGCGGTAGCAATGGATAAGATTGCCGCCAAAGGTTTATTGTCCAATACCGAGGTTCCGCTTGCTCAGCACGGCATCTTAAGTCGGCAAACGTTCAAGCCAGTTCAATTAACGAACCTCATGCTGACGCTCGGGGCGCAACTCGTTGTGAAACCAGTCCGCCAGGGCAGCGCCCTTGGCGTCACCCGCGTAACCGATGCAGAAGCCCTCGCTACGGCCGTTTCTTTGGCCTTCGAATATGACGACCAACTCTTAATCGAGAAACGCATCCAGGGTCGAGAAATGACGGTTGGTATTTTAGAACACCCAGATGGCCTAGATGCGTTTCCTGTGATCGAAATCATAACCCCTGAGAACAGCTGGTATGACTTTCATCATCGCTACACTCAGGGCGCGAGTGATCATATTATGCCCGCAGATATTTCGCCGGCACTGAGTGCGCAACTGCGTGCTACAGCAATTACAGCGCACCAATGCCTCGGTTGCCGAGACCTATCAAGAGCAGATTTTATTGTGATGGCGGACGACACGTTTGTCTTGCTTGAAGTGAACACCCTGCCAGGCATGACCCCTACGAGCCTTTATCCGGATGGCGCGCGTGGCCAAGGGTATGCATTTGATCAACTTTTGGTGCATCTAGTTGAGCGCGCCCACGCCCGGGGGTGATTGCGCTCTCATCGTGCGGCGCATCACGCACCCACCAAACTACTGCTTTCTGGACCACTCGGCCGAGATTGGCCCGACGACTGCCGTCGGGCCTTTGGCGCGCCTTAATCGTTATAAATCGTAGCCACGCTCATTGTGTTGCGTTAAATCCAAACCTTCGGTTTCCTCGTCTTGAGACACGCGAAGACCCAGCATCCTGTCAATCAGCTTGAGTAAAATAAAGGTCACAAGGGCAGTGTAGATGCCGCTGGCAAGCACACCAATCAACTGAACCTGGAATTGACTGGCTATGGTCATGCCCTCAGCAAGCCCCTGCCCACTAAAGACGCCAAGCCCAGCGCTGGCAAACACCGCTGCAAGCAAAGTCCCTAGAGCGCCGCCTACACCGTGCACCGGAAACACATCGAGTGAGTCATCAATTTTTAAACGCTGTTTCAAAAAGACCGTTGCGTGGTAACAAACAAATCCAGCCAGAATTCCAATAATGAGTGCGCCCCCTGGGCCAACATATCCCGACGCCGGCGTAATTGTTCCGAGACCTGCCACCATACCCGTAACTGCGCCCAGCGCGCTTGGGCGACCAAACTTTGTCCACTCACAGGCCATCCAGGTCAGCGCGCCCGCCGCGGCCGAAACGTGGGTCACGAGCATTGCCATACCCGCATCACCATTGGCGGCCAGAGCGCTACCGGCGTTAAAACCAAACCAACCCACCCAGAGTAATCCTGCGCCGGTAATGGTCATCGTCATATTGTGCGGCGGCATCGGTTGATTCGGAAAACCATGCCTCGGCCCCATGACCATAGCAGCCACAACCGCGGCAACGCCGGCGGTCACGTGAACGACGGTTCCGCCCGCGAAATCAAGAAGGCCCATCTCATACAGCCAACCACCGCCCCAAACCCAATGAGTGATCGGCGCATACACGACGAGTAGCCAGAGCCCTGAAAAGACTAGCATTGACGAAAACCGCATCCGCTCAGCAAAGCCACCAACGATCAGCGCCGGCGTGATAATGGCAAACGTCATTTGGAACATCGCAAACACCGATTCGGGTATGTCCCCAACCATTGCGCCTTCCGTTACGGACCCCATCAAAATGTTGTCAAAACCGCCAACGAACCCATTGCCCTCGGAAAAGGCCATGGAATAACCAACAAATAGCCACAGCAGCGACGCAACACAGGTCACTGCAAAGCATTGCAACAGGATCGATAAAATATTTTTAACCCGAACCAAGCCTCCGTAAAATAGAGACAGCCCCGGCAACGTCATCATAAGGACCAAAGCCGTGGCGGTTAAGATCCAAGCGGTGTTCGCGCCATTGAGTCCGTCACTGGCAAAGGTAGTTGACGGTAACAGCATGGACAGTGCTGCTAGTTTCCAAATTAGTTTGCTCATAGCTCTTCCCTGATTTTTCTTATTTGCACAAAAATACGCAAAAATTGATTAAGCCGCTGTCTAAAAAATCACTTTTTGCCGCGTCTCATTTCACTCGCAGACTTATTTCACCGCTTAGTCCCCGAATAGTTGCCGATCCCTGGCTTCTAAAGCTCGCCTCGCGCCGGATTTACGAACCGGACACCAGATCCTCTGTGAACCAAAATTCTATCGCCTTAAGCAAAGCCTGCCAAGTCAAGCCCACCAAAGCTTCCATCAAAGGGCGCGCTGAGTGTTCTCATTCAAAGACTAACAAACTGCTTTGGCTTGAAATCACGATAGTCGGCCCCAAAGTCTGGTTTACCAGAAAACCAAATAACCAGCGGAACATTTAACATCCAATGCGGTCTATAGATCGCGCTTAGGTTAACCTTAGCAACCACACCTTAGAATCATTAAAACGAGTTACCTGCTATGAATCATCTCGCACCGATCCAAGTTCTTAGACAACATCTTTCAGAACAAATTGTGGGTCAACGCCTCCTGGTCGATCGATTGCTGATGGCCCTGCTGGCTGATGGCCATCTACTGGTCGAGGGTGCGCCCGGACTGGCAAAAACAAAAGCCATTAAAACCTTGGCAAATTGCGTTGAAGGCTCATTCCAACGCATCCAATTTACGCCGGATTTACTGCCATCGGACGTAACCGGCACTGAGATTTACCGCGTTCAGGAGGGTACTTTCGTCTTCCAAGAGGGGCCTATTTTCAATCACTTAGTACTCGCCGACGAAATAAACCGAGCTCCGGCAAAGGTTCAGTCAGCACTCCTTGAGGCCATGGGCGAACGCCAAATCAGTAATGGCAACAACACCATGGCCCTGCCCGAGCTGTTTCTTGTAATGGCCACCCAAAACCCGATTGAGCAAGAAGGCACCTATCCGCTACCTGAAGCGCAACTGGATCGATTCCTCATGCATGTCTTGGTCGACTACCCGGATGCTGATGCGGAACATAGCATCTTGCGCATTGTCCGCCATGAGCAGCGCGTAAAGCAGCAATCCGCGCAAGGCGCACAACGTCTTGTCACTCAAGCCCAAATATTTGCAGCTCGTCAGGAAGTGCTCGATTTACACATGGAGACGGTTGTCGAAAACTATATTGTTGAACTGGTTATGGCGACTCGTAACCCTAAGCACATCGATCCGGAACTCGCTGATTGGTTAGAATATGGCGCATCCCCTCGAGGCACCATTGCCCTTGATATCTGCGCGCGCAGCCATGCCTATTTGCAAGGCAAAGATTTTGTCACTCCCGACGACGTTCAGGCCGTTGCCTTTGACGCTTTGCGACACCGATTGGTTTTGAGCTTTGAAGCGGAGGCGGCTGGCGTGACAACAGATGACGTTATCGAGCGCCTGTTATCTCGCGTTGCGACGGCTTAATCCAATGCAAACAGGTAACCTTCCACAGGCGGTTTCCGGCACTGGCGCCTATGCCTCTCTGGATGACCTTATTGGCTTGCGCCACACCGCGCGTCGTTTGGCGTTGCCGCGAAATCAAACTGCTACCAACCCAATGACCGGGCAACTACGCTCAAAGCATCAGGGCCGCGGGATGGATTTCAGTGAAGTCAGACTATACCAAGCCGGAGACGACATCCGCAGCATCGACTGGAAAGTGACAGCAAGAACCTCCAAGACGCATACCAAGGTCTTTCAAGAAGAACGAGAAAGACCCGTTCTGATTTTACTAGATCAAGGACCGAGTCTCTATTTTGGCTCTCAAGTGCGGTTTAAATCCGTAGCTGCAATACGCTTAGCCGCTCTTCTAGGTTGGACAGCCCTCGACCAAGGCGACCGAGTTGGCGGCATCGTGTTTAACGATCAAACCCATCTTGAGACCCGCCCAAGACGAAGCCGAAAATCGCTTCTACGACTCATCCACGACAGTCTCTCGTTTAATCAGAGCTTGGGAAAAACAACGCACAACAGCCAGCACAATCAGTTTTCCGACATGATTCAAGCAGCGCAAAGAACCAGCCGACACGGCAGTCTGATTTTTATCATCAGCGATTTTTCTAACTTTGATGCTGATATCGAAACCCGGCTCAAGCAACTTGGTCGGCATAACGACCTTTATGGCATCCAGATCATTGACCCACTCGATCGAGAATTACCCGCGCCCGGGCGATACAGCATTACGGATGGAGCGGGGATTCAAGAGATCGATACCCGATCGAGGCAAGCAAGGTCGCGCCACGCTGCGCAATTCGAAACCCGAAAACGCCAAGTGCAGCACGCTTTTCAGAAAGTACAAGGACGGTTCACCCAAATCGCGGCCTTTGAGCAACCCGATGATTATCTGCCGAACTTTTTTGATCAAAGAGGCTCGCTTTAATGCTGTCTTCAGCGCCAGCCGTAACCACACCGCCGGCCGCGCCTAGTGTCCTGCCGGGGGCCATGCCTGCCGCCGCAAATGAAGATCCTCTGGCACAGCTTCGGGATATTCATCTTCCGCAAACCGTAGCCGACTGGCCCCCAGCACTGGGTTGGTGGTTGCTTGCGGGACTGGTTTTATTCGGGCTTTTTTGGGCCATGCGCGCGCTTTATCGGCGCTACAAAAGCAACGCTTATCGCCGAATTGCACAGCGCGAACTCACAACCATTGCCGCTGAGTACACGAAAGATGAGGACGCAAGGCGCGCGCTCACCGCATTACAAATCTTGATGAAACGAGTAGCAATCACAGCCTTCAATCGAGCAGAGGTTGCCGCACTGACCGGCCTGGCCTGGACTCAGTTTCTGGATGCAACCAGCAAAACGAGTCGATTTTCGCTTGGTCCGGGCGAGCTCCTGATTGATGGGCCCTACGAGAGGACCCAGGATCTCTCCCGCATTGAACTCACCGCACTGTTTTCACTCTGCGCTGAGTGGCTCGAAAATCATACGCGGACGGGCAAGGTGGTAACACCCGCAGAAAGCGAGCACATCGCATGATTGAGTTTGGCTGGCCTTGGTTTTTTTATCTGTTACCTCTACCCCTGCTCGCCTGGCTGCTACCGCGAGCCAATCGGCAAGAGGCGGCGCTGAGAACACCAAGTTTTAATCGTCTAAAGAGCTTAGCGGCCGAATTAGAACCGCGGTCTAGCCGACTGCTTTGGCGAAGCCTCGTGCTGCTGCTTTGGCTTGCCACTATTCTAGCTGGGAGCCAGCCTAAATGGGTTGGCGACCCAATCACCCTGCCAAGCAGCGGTCGAGATCTATTATTGGCCGTGGACATCTCAGGCTCAATGGGTACAGAGGACATGAACTTAAACGGCCAAATGGTCACCCGTCTTGCCGCAGTTAAAGCTGTAGTCGGTGAATTTGTAGAACGAAGGCGGGGCGATCGCTTAGGCCTCATTTTGTTTGGCAGCCAGGCCTATTTGCAGGCGCCACTTACCTTCGACCGCAAAACCATCAACACCTTGCTGACAGAGACACCGCTCGGTATTGCCGGTGGAAAAACCGCAATCGGCGACGCCATCGGCTTGTCAGTGAAACGCCTGCTAGATCGGCCCGCGGCCAATCGCGTGCTCATTCTCCTGACCGACGGCGTCAACAATGTCGGCGAGGTGTCCCCCATCCAAGCCGCAAAACTTGCAGCACAAGAAGGCATCACAATTTATACCATTGGTTTTGGCGCGGACCAGATGGAAGTCTCTGGCCTTTTGTTTAATCGCACGGTGAACCCGTCGGCAGAACTCGATACCGAGACCCTAACGGAAATTGCGGGTCTTACCGGCGGGATCTACCAAAGAGCGCGCTCAACGCAGGAACTGGCAAGCATTTATCTCGCCCTCGACGAACTCGAGCCGATTGAGGTTGATCAAGAAACGTATCGCCCCGAAAAATCACTCTTTTTCTGGCCACTGGGCAGCGCCATCATCTTGAGCTTGTTTGTCGCGGGGGGTTGGCTAATCAAAACCACTTTCGCCGAGCGCGCGTTCTCGCCAAAGGATGATGCTGAGGTGACCTCATGAATTGGATCGCAAACTTTCATTTCATCCGGCCAGAGTGGCTGCTTGCCTTGATTCCCGCCATCATGATCGCGGTACTGCTCTTTAGGCGCTATGAAAGGTCGTCTGCTTGGGCCGACACCATTGATCACGAACTGATGCCCTTTCTGCTCGTTCAGCCGCCAAAGAAACCGAGCGTCAATCCACTACCGATCCTCCTGCTCGCCTGGGTGCTCTCAATCCTTGCCGCTGCGGGCCCAACCACTGAGAAAATTCCCCAGCCGATTTTGGAACGCGAAGATGCTTTGGTTATCGTCTTAGATTTAACATGGTCCATGTATGCCTCGGATGTCACGCCAAGCCGGCTTATTAACGCCAAACGCAAAATTACCGACCTGCTGATGGCCCGAAAAGAGGGCACGACCGGGCTAATTGTCTTTGCGGGCGATGCACACGCAGTCTCGCCGCTCACGGATGACAATAAGACGATCCTCGCGCTGCTATCAACCCTCGGCCCGGAAATGATGCCAGCGCCCGGCTCAGCCCTTGCGCCGGCGTTAACATTGGCGCGAAGCCTGTTCGTTTCTGCGGGTGCGGCCACCGGCCGAGTTCTGGTCATTACCGATGAAGTTCGGGATCCGCAGGCAGCCTTGCGCGCCGCGAGCGCGCTGAGCAATCAGTACCCCTTATCCCTGATGATTGTGGGGACTCAAAGCGGCGCGCCTATTAGGTTGCCCCAATCGATGGGCGACAAGTTTTTGAAGGACACCCAGGGCAGCTTGGTCATTCCCGCCGTCAACTTTGATGATATCAATCGTTTTGCCAACGCCAGTGGCGCGGCGTTAACAGAACTAAACCTTTTGAACGACGATTTATCCGTCTGGCTCGAGCCGCCAAACCGGCTGGATGACTCATTTCGCGTCGTCGAGCGCGACTTCGACCTTTGGGAGGAGCTCGGCCCTTATCTCATTTTAATTTTGATCCCGCTTGCCATCCTTGGGTTTCGTCGCGGCTGGCTATGGGGACTCGCGTTCATTATTTTGATGCCCGCGGATCAGGCTGTGGCTGCCGGTTTTTGGACCGACCTTTGGAAAACGCGCGATCAACAAGGGGCAAGTGCCCTTGAACTCGACGCGCCTGAAACTGCGGCAACGCTGTTTGAAGATCCTGCTTGGCGCGCCACAGCCCACTATCGAAATCAGGACTTTAAGGCCGCTGCTAAAGATTTTGCTACGAGCACGGGGGTTGAGAATGATTACAACCGGGGCAATGCCCTCGCCCGCTCCGGGGATTTGGAGGGCGCCCTCGCCACCTTTGATCAAGTGCTGGCCAGCGACCCCGAACATGAAGATGCGGCCTTTAATAAAGCCTTGATCGAGCAACTCCTCGAGCAACAAGCACAAGAGCAAGATGCCTCCGACCAAAGCGAAGGCAGTGAGCAGAATCCGCAAGACGGCAGTCAAGGAGAAGAAAACCAGGCGTCCGGTGAGCAAGATCCATCGCAAGATGCGCAGAGCCAAGAAGATAGCGACAGTGCTGATGACTCCGAGGCATCAGCCGAGGAACGCGAGCAGACGGCCGCCGAGCAAGCCAAAGAGGATCAAGCTCAGGAAGGTGCTGAGACCCTACAAGAAACGGATGAGGCCTTGGATCCAGAGGAGGCGCAAGCCTTAGAACAATGGTTAAAACGGGTGCCGGATGATCCCGGCGGTTTGCTCAGGCGGAAATTTGAACAACAATTTGAAGAGCGGGTCCGTCAGGGCGAAATAACGCGACAAGATTTTGAGAGGAATTGGTAATGCGACGAGGTCACGTAGCGCTCTTAATTTGGCTATTGAGCATTAGCCCCCTGTTACATTCGGCGGTGACAGCTACCGTTGATCAAAATCAGATCAGCGAATTTGATGTATTAACCCTTACAATCCGAGTCACCGACCAAGGGAGTACCGAGCCGGACTTCCAAGCGCTCGAGCGCGACTTCACGATAATTAATCAGCAGTCCCAACAAAATTCATCAATTTCGCTGATCAATGGCCGACAGACCAGCCGGTCTTACATCGACTATCAGGTCACGCTGAGGCCGAAACGTCAGGGTAACCTTCTCGTCCCGGCCTTGACCGTCGGCACCGAGCGGACCAATCCAATTGGGATCCGGGTGGTTGCTCAATCGCAAGCTGTGCGAAACCAGATGGCGCAGATTCTGTTCTTTGAAACCCTAGTGGATCGGGAAGAAGTTTACGTCCAAGCGCAGTTGCTCTACACCGTTCGACTGTACTACGCCGACTCGATTTCGGGCGATTTCCCAGCAGCACCGGATTTGCCGAATACGATGGTTGAGATTATTGAGAATGAACGCCGCTTTGAAACCGTGGTCAATAATCGGCGGTATTACGTTTTGGAAAAACGCTACGCCATCTTTCCGCAACAAAGTGGCCCGTTAAACTTGGCACCTGAGACCTTCGTGGGCACCCGGGGGCGGGGCGGTCTATTTTCTTCCAGGGAACGGGTCAATGCCGTGTCTTCGGGTCACAGCCTCAGCGTCTTACCCGTGCCCGCGAGCTTTCAAGGCAGGCGTTGGCTGCCAGCCCAAAGTCTCGCCATCGACGCCGTCCTAAACCGGCCCGATTCGCCTTTGGTGGTTGGGGATCCAATCAATCGAGTCGTAACCCTCAAAGGCGCCGGTGTCACCGCCGCTTTGCTGCCGGAGCTTCGCTTTGAGGACACCGCTGGGGCACGGCTGTATATTGATCAGCCGGTGGTGGAAGAACTGGCAAGCGAGCAGGGGCTGGCCGCTGAATCCGTGGTCACAGTTGGCATCGTTCCGACCGAGGCAGGCACCCTCGCATTGCCAGACATCACCGTTTATTGGTGGAATACTGAAGATCGGCGGCAAGAAGTGGCTGTGCTACCGGGGATAAACCTTGCCATTGGAAACGCGCCGAAAACCGCCCCAACCTTGGGCACACCCAGTGTGACCCAGCCACCGAGCATTGATAATGCCGAGATTCTACTGCTGAGACAGCAGCTACAATGGACCATCTGGATTGCCATCATTCTGCTGGTGGCCTGGTTGTTGACGCTTGTAGCGTGGTTCAAAAAGCCCGTAAAAGCAAAAACCGCACCGCGCCCAGCCCCACCTCACTTCGAATTGGAACCTTTAACCCGAGCGATCAAACTTGGTGATCCTCAGAAAACGTATTCGGAACTCCAGCGCTGGCGGCGGCATACCTTCCCGAACACAACCGCGATGGCCAGCCTGACAAAAGATTACCCGGAGCTCGAAACCCCTTACAGAGCCCTCGAGGCTACGATTTATCAGACCGGTGAGGGCGGCGACTGGCGTAGCAGCGATCTGCTTGCCGTTGTCACCAAGTTATCCACCCTGCCCCACGCTAACGCGACGGCAAGCCCTTTACCCGCACGCCTTAACCCGGGACTTTGACCCTACCGAGCCTTTGACGTGGAGACATGCTCAACGCTTGCGCAAAGCATGCCTCCGGCTGCTGGCCGATTGAAAATCCGATCAGGCCAAAGTTTTGGTGACGACCTCAAAGACATCCGGCGACAACTCGCCTGAATCCAAAATCATTTGAAGCGCGGCTTGCATCCCAGCGCCATATTTTGGATCAAACTTTCGCCATCCCGTGAGAGGCCCCAGCATCCGAGCCGCCATCTGGGGATTAAATCCATTGAGGGCAATCACGGTTTCCGCAAGCAATCGGTAGCCGGCACCCCCGGCTTCATGAAAAGCACCGATGTTCATCGCAAAGCCGCCCAACACGCTGCGCATCCGATTGGGCGTCGTTAAACTAAAGGCTGCATGCTCCATGAGGGCCTCAACACGCGCGATCGCTCCGGACCGGCTGCTACTAGCCTGGATCGAAAACCAAGAATCAATCACTAAGGCCTCAGCCGACCAACGTTCAAAAAACTGCGGCAATACGGTTTCACGCAAGGCTTGTGCATCCGGGTGCTGACAATTTTCAATCGCACGAAGCGCGGCGGCCACATCGGTCATATTGTCTTGGCGATTGAATTGAGCCAACGCCAGATCGAGATGCCCGCTGTCGGCTGGCGCCAACAAATACGTCAAGGCCAAGTTTTTTAGACTGCGCGCACCAACCGCTTGAGCGTTCAGTTCAAACGGTGTTAACGCATGATAAGCCTTATAGACGGCAAAAAATCCGGCTGACAAGGCCTTAGCAAGACTCAACCGCACCAGGTCTCTTGCCGCCAAAAGCTGCAAAACATCAACCTCGGTCTGTAACTCAATCAAATACTGAATACCTGGCAGCGATAGCAATAAACTGACCATCTCGCTGTCGAAAGCAGCGTCGCCCGCTTGCTGCAGCGCTGCATCCAGATGATGCTGCAGGACTTCAATCAGAAGCGGCATGACCACCGGAGTCTCACCGTTGGCCAACTGCGACTGCACACTTTGAATGGCAAGCACCGCTAACCGCTGACCCGCCTCCCAGCGATTGAAGGGATCGCTGTCATGGCGACACAAAAACGCCAGTTCTTCCGTGCTGTAATCCACCAGTAATTTAATCGGTGCTGAGAAGCCGCGCGCAATCGAAGGCAATGGCGCTTGCGTAACCCCCTTCAACTCAAACACCTGCTCGACCTCAGTCAGCGACAAAACCTGGCTCAGGCTTTGGCCATCTAGACTCAACTCAGCGCCCTCGAAATCCAGATCTTGGCCGTCCGACCCGATGAGCCCTAATGTTATCGGCATGTGAAGAGGCGCTTTATCGCGTTGCCCGGGGGTCGCAGGCGTTTGCTGCGATAAGGTTAGTCGGTAGATTTCTTGATCCGCTAAATATTCGCCAGATGCCATGACAACCGGTGTGCCAGCTTGCTCATACCATCGTCGGAATTGCGTCAGGTCGCGTCCGCTAGCAGCCTCAAGCGCTTTGACGAAGTCTTCGGTCGTGACGGCTTGACCATCATGGCGATCAAAATAACAATCGGTCCCCCGCCGAAAGTCAGTCTCGCCCAATAGCGTATGCAGCATCCGCACAACTTCGGCTCCCTTTTCATAGACCGTCGCTGTGTAAAAATTGTTGATCTCGATAAATGATGGCGGTCGAATCGGATGCGCCATGGGTCCCGCATCTTCCGGAAATTGTGCGCTTCGCAAGGTTGATACCTGATCGACGCGGCACACGCCCCGTGACCAGCGGTCCGCTGAGAATTGCTGGTCTCGCAGCACCGTGAAGCCTTCTTTTAAACTGAGCTGAAACCAGTCCCGGCAGGTTACCCGATTGCCGGACCAGTTGTGAAAATATTCGTGCGCGACCACCGCTTCGACCCGCTGAAACCCCGCATCGGTCGTCGTGTTCGGATGCGCTAACACGCAAGAGGTGTTAAAAATATTGAGTCCTTTATTTTCCATGGCGCCCATATTGAAGCTCTCAACGGCCACAACCATGAAGATGTCAAGGTCGTACTCGCGCCCATAGGCCACTTCATCCCAAGTCATCGAAGCCTTCAAACTGTCCATCGCAAAATCGACCTTGTCAATATTGTGGCGCTCAGTGAAGATCTGCAGCGTCACGGAGCGCCCCGACTGCGTCGTGAAGTCACTCTCGACGTGCTCAAGGTCGCCCGCAACTAGGGCAAACAAATAGGCTGGTTTTTTGAACGGATCCTGCCACGTCACCTGTTGACGATCACCTTGAATCTCGCGATGAATCGCATTGCCGTTGGACAATAGAACCGGGAACTGACTGATACTGGCCTCGATCGTGGTTTCAAAGACCGACATCACATCCGGGCGATCCAGATACCAGGTGATGTTTCGGAATCCTTCTGCCTCACACTGGGTACAGAACATCCCGCCAGACTGGTAAAGCCCTGACAACGCTAAATTATCCTGGGGCCGTATGCAGACCTCGGTCCTCAATTCAAAGGCCGCGGGCAGCCCACTTAAGGTGAGGGTCTCATCCGTGACTTGGTACTCATTATTTAGCAACGTGCGATCATTAATCGATATCGCTTGGGTTGTGAGCCCGGGTCCGCCGTTCAAGACCAAATCCACGGCCGTGCTCGCAGCATCGGGATTACGGCGCATCGACAATTGACTGATCACACGTGTTTGGTCCTCATGAATTTCGAATCGCAAGACCGTTTTATCGATCAGAAAATCTGGCACCTGATAATCCTTTAGATAAATGACACTGGGCTGACCTTCTTTCATAACGACCTCTTGCTGACTGTTCTGGGAAACTTCATTTTTTCTTAATAAACCGGTAAAAAGCTTTCGGCCTGATGAACCCGCCTTACCGCGTTTTACGCTGTGTTGCGCTGTCTTGCGCTGTCTTGCTCTGTCTTGCTCTGTCTTGCTCTGTCTTTCAGCGTCTCACAGGCATTACCTCGACACGACCCACCACCGTGTGTGGCCGAGCCGTTCCCATTCTACACCAGCGCCGCAAATTCACATCGATTGCGCGCGATTCTGTACAATAGACCCACCTAACTGTTCCAGAGGTAACTGATGCAAGGCCAACTCTCTAAAATGTCCTGTCGCGCCGACGCCGAGGTGCACTACACCCTGGCATTGGGCGATGCAACGCAAGATATGAACGCACTCATTGGCCAAAGGATTCGCCTCGAATTTCTTCAAAAAATTATTTGCCAACATTGTGGCCGCTCGACCAAAAAAAGCTTCTCTCAAGGCTATTGTTACCCCTGCTTTCAATCCCTGGCGTCTTGCGATCTTTGTATTATGAGCCCCGATCGCTGTCATTTTCACTTGGGGACCTGCCGGGACAACACCTTTGCCGAGCAGTTTTGCATGCAACCACACCGGGTTTATTTAGCCAATTCGACGGGTCTAAAAGTCGGTATTACCCGAGCTGAGAACTTACCCAGCCGCTGGCTGGATCAAGGGGCAACCCAAGGTCTTGTGATTATGACGGCAGCCACCAGACGCCAATCCGGCCTTTTAGAGGCAGCGTTTAAAGCGCATGTTAGCGATCGAACCCAATGGCAACGAATGCTCAAAGGCCCAGGGGACGTCTTAGACCTACCGGCAGAACGAGATCGCTTACTGGCCCTTGCCGCTGACGCGATTGCCTCGATTCAAGCAGAATTTGAGCCCGGCGCCATGGCGCTTGCCGAGACGGCCGAGACCATGCACTTTACGTATCCTGTGACTCAATACCTGGAAAAAGTGAAGTCCTATAATTTAGACAAAACACCGGTGCTTGAAGGCACCCTTTTGGGGATCAAGGCGCAGTACTTGATCTTGGATCATACCGTCATCAACCTGCGAAAATACACGGGTTATGAGGTGGCGTTGAACGTGCTCTAACGCTCTCGCTTCGACACCAATAATGGGGCCAGTAAACCGATACCGCCGCCTGCAAGTAGACCGCCTAGATGAGCGCCATTGGCCAGTGCACCCAATCCAAGCAAGTCGAGCACGCCGGTAAACCCTAACGCTAAGAAACCCAACATCACCCAGTACGCGGCCGGTGCAAGGCCAATCGGATTACCCGGCCGCAATCGATCCCAAACCATGCAGTACCCTAGATACGCAAAGACGACCCCTGACATACCGCCAAACAGGGAGGGCCCGGATAACGTGAGCTGCATTAAATTGGCGCCCAAAGACCCCAGCAACGTCACCGCGATAAACAGCGATATGCCATGCAATTTTTCGATTCGACGCCCCAACTCCCAAACCCACAACAAATTAAAAGCCAAATGCAGCCAGCTAAAATGTAACAGCATCGGCGTCACGAGCCGCCAGTAGGCCTGCTGCGCGAAGGTGACCGAGAGAGGCTCAAACACAAGGTACCCGCCTGCCTGTGTCATAGGCGTCATCGTGAGTTGCTGAAGCAAGCCTGAAAAATCACCTTCCGAGGCCTGCAGGCCTACCCAGACGAGGCTACAGTTTAAAACAATTATCATAACCGTCAGCGGAAATGACAAAGCGTTCTTGATTAAACGCCCCATCAGACCAGGGTTCGCGACCCCCTTAACGGGCGCTTGAGTTAGCCAGGTTTGATAAAGCGCCACGACCGCCGCTGGGTCCTCATCCGAGCCAACCCAAACGACTTGATAGACCCCTTCAAGGGTAATCCGATGCGCAATATTCTGGGTGTGCAGCAGCAATGAAAAGCTGCGCAAATCGATATC
Organism: Gammaproteobacteria bacterium; assembly: GCA_018647445.1. Taxonomy (GTDB): domain Bacteria; phylum Pseudomonadota; class Gammaproteobacteria; order Pseudomonadales; family Azotimanducaceae; genus UBA9926. The sequence goes on along the minus strand of JABGTE010000181.1, from coordinate 5,470 downwards.
CTGCGGTAGTTGTAAGGCTAATTGCAGTGTCGCCATGACTGCGTCTGACCTCCCTTGTTGGGTAAAATGTTGTACACTTCTGGCTCGCCCGACATTGTAACCGCAAACCTCTATGGCCATGGAAAACGCTGACCAACAGGTCTTAAAAAAACTTACGCAGTGGGTATCTGAAGGCCGACCCAGTTGGTTGTGCACCGTCGTGAAAACTTGGGGGTCGTCACCCAGACCCATCGGTTCCTTACTCGCCTGCAACAGCGAGGGCCAAATCGCAGGCTCGTTGTCGGGTGGCTGTATAGAGGAAGATCTTCTTGAAAAATTACAACGCGGCGAGATGGCAAACGCTTGCCCAGAAGTGCTGGTTTACGGGGTCAGCCAGGCCGAAACAGAGCGCTTTGGCCTGCCTTGCGGCGGTCAACTCCATGTCGTGATCGAGCCTTTCGTCGATCAGCGTCACCTGGACACCCTACGCGTTATTACCGAGCGGATTGAACAGCGCGCGTGCATCGAGCGATCCCTCGATATCACAACTGGCGACATGACCCTCAGCGAGACTGAACGGTTTCGGCATCTTCATTTTGAGGGCGCGTTCGACAACACGCCAGGTGAGAAAACGTTACGCCAAACCTTCGGGCCTCGCTACCAACTATTTTTAATTGGCTGTGGGCAAGTTTCACAGTACCTCGCTGAGATGGCGAAGGCACTGGACTATCAAGTCGTCGTTTGCGATCCACGAGCAAACCTTATGGAACAGTGGCCGGTAGAGGGCGTTCAGCTGATTACCAGTTACCCAGACGACGCCATCCGAGCCCAAGCAACCGATTCATTTTCAGCCATCATAGCCCTAACTCATGACCCCAGAATTGATGACATGGGCCTGATGGAGGCGCTAACCACCGATGCTTATTTTATTGGCGCGATGGGTTCCATGAAAACCTCCGAAAACCGCAAAGCCCGCCTTCAAGAGCTGGATATCTCGGATGATTTGATCGCGCGCTTGCATGCGCCTGTTGGCCTACCCATTGGCAGCAAAACGCCAGCGGAGATCGCCATCGCCATTTTGGCGCAGCTCACAGCGCTGCGAAGCACTGCTGGCAACACCGTGCAAGCGGACTTTCGAGCGGTCGGTTAACCCTTGGGCCCTCTCGGCGCATTGGTGCTGGCAGGCGGCCAGGGCCGCCGGTTTGGAAGCGATAAACGCCTCGCTTCGTTGCCAAGTGGTGAAAGTTTGCTCGCGGCGACCCTTACTAAAATCATACCGGCCTTTGAGGAAACCCTCTTAGTTTTGCATTCTGGTGATGAAACCTTGGCTGCGGCGCTATCGACGCAATTCAAAACGCTGACGACGACACTCGCCGACGACGCGAGCCTTGGCATGGGCCACAGCTTGGCCCATGGTGCGGCCAAGATTACCCATTGGCAAGGCGCCGCCATCTGTTTGGGCGACATGCCCTTTCACGCGCCCAGCACGCTCAGTACCCTGATCTTTGCGTTCCGCACAGCAAGCCAAGCCCACCCGATCATCCAACCTTGTCATCAAGGCCGTCCGGGACATCCCGTTCTGTTTCACCATGCCTATTTTGACGCAATGCAGACCCTAACGGGGGATCAAGGTGCGCGTACCTTGCTTAAGACGCAGGCCGCGGCAGTCCAAATGATCGAGGTGACTGACTTAGGAATCCTTCAAGATGTGGACGCACCGAGGGACCTCGCCTGGCGCTAAGGCGCGATTTAAGGCCGCAAGATCATTTTGCGACCAAGGCAAGCACTGCCTAGAACGGCTTATCGATCGCAACGAGTTATCGACTCGCCCAGCCCAGCTTTGATCGACAAACGCCATAAAAATCCTGACCTCTGGGGTGAACCAAACTGAGGGTTTTAGCGTGTTTTTTCACGTGCAGGGATTCCCCAGGATGCATCCTAAACTCAAGCTGCGAGTCAAAACTCACTTTGGCTTCCGCGCCGACTTTGTTTCCCAACGTTATCCGTAGCTCCGAATCCCCCGGGACTACTAATGGCCGGCTGTTCAGAGAGTGTGGAAACATTGGGACGAGCACCATTGCGTCTAAAGACGGATGCATAATTGGCCCACCAGCGCTGAGCGCATAAGCGGTTGAACCCGTTGGCGAACTGATAATCAAGCCGTCCGAGGATTGCTTGTAAACAAAGACATCATTGATATAAAGATCGAACTCGATCATTCGTGACATCGTTGCAGAATGAACGGTCACTTCATTCAAGGCGGTAGCCTCAGCCACACCTTCGCCTTCCGCGAACCGGCCCTGCAATAAGAAATGGGTTTCCGTCTCGCTGTCCCCAAGCAAAACCGCATTCAATTGGGTTTCAATATCATCTGGCGAAACATCCGCTAAAAACCCCAGACGCCCGCGATTAATTCCCAGTAGCGGCACCCCAAAAGGCGTCACATCGCGCGCTGCACTCAACATACTGCCATCGCCCCCGATGGCAATGACAAGGTCGGCGGTTTGGCAAATCACCTCACGACTTTGCGCCTTAATCCCTGGCAAGGTTGCTGCCGCCAATTCGGATTGCTCGACCCGGACCTCAATACCCTGTGCCTTCAGCACCGCAGCGACCCGTAACATCGATTCTGCGACGAGTGGGCCAGAGATACTCGCAAAAATTCCAACCTGTTTAAAAGCCATTGTCATTAAACCTTATGTGGCAGCGCACCCGCATTTAATGAAAGATTACACGTAAATTCAATCACGGACTGAAATAACAGATGATTCTATCAAAGAAGATTTTTAGAACAAAAAACTCGATTTAGTTGCATTTCGGCTCGATAGCCCCAAAATTAAGAGTCCTAAGGGAGTTATCGATGACCAATCGAATCAGTAGACGACATGCCTCGGAGTTCAGCGCCGTCGGCAACGTAGCAGAACTACGTTCAGCGGGATCGCTCTGGCAAGCCATGCGCCAAGAGGTCAAATTGCGTGCGGACTTCGAGCCGATTATGGCAACCTTCTTCCATGCCTCGGTACTGAATCACGATACGATTGAAGGGGCTTTAAGCTTTATTCTAGCCAGCAAACTCGACAGCCCGGTGGTGTCAAGTATGGCGATTCGGGAAATCATTGAGCAAGCCTATATTAAAGACCCCTCCATCATTCATGCCGCTGAGATCGATATCAAAGCGACTCGGGAGCGTGATCCCGCTTGCAATAGTTTCTCAACACCCTTTTTATTTTATAAAGGCTTCCATGCTTTACAGTCTCACCGCATCGCCCATTGGCTATGGCAGGAGGAGCGCCATTCGCTCGCGTTTTACTTTCAGAGCCAAACTAGCAACCTCTTTGGGATTGATATCCACCCAGCGGCATCAATGGGCTGTGGCGTAATGTTTGATCACGCAACCGGTCTCGTTATCGGCGAAACCGCTGTGATCGACGATGATGTCTCGATTTTGCATGGTGTGACGCTCGGTGGCACGGGTAAAGCCGCCGGCGACCGACATCCTAAAATTCGCAAGAATGTGATTCTCGGCGCCAACGCTACCCTTTTGGGCAATATAACAATTGGCGAGAGCGCGAAAGTCGGTGCTGGTAGTGTGGTGCTTAATGACGTGCCAGAAGGCGTCACGGTCGCTGGTGTGCCCGCGGTGATTGTTGGCGGCTAACCGCCCTGTCGTAGTACTCTCAACGGGCGTCAGCTCGTCTAATTCTGAGGCTGGATGAACCGAGAGATGTCTGCGCCAGCAAAGGGAACGCGCCTTAACCCGGGTCCTAGAAATTGCGGCTCCGACAGCGAGCCAAAGCACCCAATGCAATCTCCGCTATTCAACCCTTCGCATCTTGCTCGTGACCGTCCCCCGACAACAAACCTCAAACACTTTTTGCCATCATACGAATGCGGGGAATCCACGACGTCCTTGTAAGCCGCCGGTATGCAGAACCAATGTCTCGCTGAATCTTGATTGCGTCTGGACGAGGTCGAGCGCAGCAACCAGGGTTTTTGCGGTGTAGATGGGCTCGAGCTTGAAGTCAAACGCTGCTTCAAGCTGGTGAATGCGTTGTACCAAAGCGCTTGGACAGGCTGCATAACCGCCGAACCGGATTTCAGGCGTTATCTCAAAACTCACACCCGGGTGTAACCGCCCTGACGTTATGCTATCGATAAGCTTTTGTTGGGTCTTGACTTGCTTTAAAGCCGAAACCCCTACCACATGGCAAGGCCGCTTTAGGGCTAGCAAGACACCCGCCATAGTGCCACCAGTCCCGACGGGCAGCACCAAACGTTCGAACGTTGGGCCGTGGCGCGCAAGATCTGCGACCAGTTGGGCAACGCCTGAAATGCCTTCGGCATCGCTTCCGCCCTCTGGCACATAGACGCCAGAAGGATAATCCCGCAAAAGGCCTTGCCCAAAACTCGCCTCGTGGCGCTTACGGTATTCGCCCCGAGATAAGAACCGTAGGGTCATCCCCCAAGCTTCAACGTCTTCCAACATCATCGTTTTTGGAAGGTCTGCATCGCCTCGAACATACCCAACCGTTGCAAGGCCTGCTGAGTGGCCCATCTGAGCCAATGCATGCAAGTGATTAGACCAAGCACCGCCGAGGCTCACCAAGGGTGAACAACCGTCCGCGAGGGCCCGCTCTATGGCTGGCTGAAGCTTGTAAGCTTTGTTCCCAAGGCCTGGATGCAAGCGGTCTATGAAAAATATAGACAACCCGGGCCGCAAAGGCTGCCAGAATTCACCGCCAGGGCTGATCACGTCGTTTTAAACAGTCACCAGACCCGCTAGGGCGAGCGCCATGACAATAAGGCAAACCAATGCCCCAATCCATATAAGGGTTCGGATTCCGATAAACCCGAGGGCGTAACTTGCGAAATATGCTGCTCGCAGTGCCAGCCAAACCGACGCCACGAGGGTTAAATCTAAATTCTGCATCTGAGCAATCACCGCCATCACCAAGAAAGCCGGCAAGCTTTCTTGTAAATTCGCAGCCGCGCGTTGCACCCTCGCTAAGACCACGGAGGGCTCGTAAGGGCCATCTCGATTGGACAGCAAATAGGCAAAGTTGTTTGCTCGTAGCAGCAGCGGTAAGAGCACGATTTGGATCAGTGCGAGGAGCAGCGTTAGTAGAATAATATCGACCATTGGAGGGACCTCATCATGTTGAACAACTGACCAATATCATGCCAGCCTGGAGACAACACTGCACCGCAATTTTTTGCTAATTTTTTTTGGCGCTTTTTTAGCAGCGAGCCGGGCTGCTGCCTTCGGCGCGTAGGCACGCCGTGCCATCGTGAGCCGCGGTCAGCTTCATTCGACAACGCGCCAACAATACCACTTAGACTTTTGCGGCTTTTAATTCTCGGCCTTGCAGACGACGCACCAGGGCTTTTAAACGCCCCCAACGATGCTGCACGCGATAAGGCAGTGCCAGCATCGCCGGCGTGGCAACTAAGGTTAAAATCGAAGCGAAGGCCATACCCGACACAATGGCTT